>JBPOIV010000277.1:0-2891 GCA_052034245.1 Myxococcota bacterium | reverse complement strand
TCCTTCTGTGACGCCTCCACCGTCTCCCACATCACCATTTCCAACGCGTCCTTCTGTGACGCCTCCACCGTCTCCCACATCACCATTTCCAACTCGTCCTTCTGTGACGCCTCCACCGTCTCCAACGGCTCCATTTCCAACGCGCCCTTCTGTGACGTCTCCAACGCCTCCACCGCTTGGGCCTACGGCCATTATCGATAATGAATATTTTTCACTATCCCAACAAAACATCACCATTAAAAAAAGCCGGCCAGGGATGGGGGCATTTACCGCCAGTGGAAGCAGTATCGAGGCCTCTTTCGACAATATGGGACAAGTTGAATATATTACATTACCCAGCAACCATTGGATTGCGCGGTTGGCTACGAGTAATCCTTTTAAAGCGCTAAACGACAGTGAGATAAAGCTAACGAGGCCTTCTTTTTGGGGCTATGAATTATTCTTTTTAAAAGAAGATAATGGGACGGTTTTATTCAAAAAAGGCAATCAGCTGCGAAGGCCCACCTATCAACCTATAAGTTCATTCAAGCTTCAGAGCATTTTTGGAAATTTTCAGCAAAAACTGCTCGGAGCGGGTGGCCAAGGAAGCGTCTACGAAATAAGTTTTGGGGGCCAAAATTATGCCCTGAAAAAAGGTGCCCAGGAAAGTTTTGTCTTAGAAAAACTTCAATTTACTCCTGCCGTTATCAAAACTTATGCATCCTTTATGGTCGGTAATGAAATTTATTTGGTGATGGAAAAGGCCAAACAAAGTCTAAAAGCCATGAATGAGGCCGGTCTTAAACTGAGCGACTCCCAACTCCTTGATGCGATAAGACGGATTAATTTTCTCATGTCTGCTGAGAAAAAATTGAATCTAATAAATAGAGATATTAAGCCTGATAACATCGTCATCGATAACGATAATAAGTTAGTGGTGATTGATATCTCCGAAGCCCAGACTCGGGGCTATTCTGGTACCGAAGGCGAGTTATTTGCGCGGGCTCTACTTTCAAATCGGATCCAACAAAACTTAGGCACCAGTGGTTCAATGGATAAGTATTATTATCACGACGAAAAGGCCCGTAAGGGTTTTGCCTCTCCCTATCTTGTGGAAACTTGGTATCGGGAAGTGTGCAAAAGAGAGTTAAATAATGACGACACATGTTCTCAGATCAAAAGTTTCGAAGGACTTTTCAGCATGTTTTCGCCTTCAAAATTAGAGCATATCGCTCAGCGAATTAATAGGGAATATAGAGATACAAGCGGTACTCACGACACGGATATTTTATCGGGGTATCAGACAAATCTGCCTTACCCACAACTTAAGCCTAAAGAGCAGGTCGATTGGCAAGCGTTTTTTGAACGAAAAGATGAAATTGGCCGCAATTTTTGCGCGAATAGCTCTACACCTAAACATTTCGAAGGTCCATTTTTCGATAAATATAAGGCATTTTGCCAACAAAAAGATAGAAATTGGGTTTTTACTAAGAGCTTCAGCGGGCACCAAGATCCCGCCTTTCAAGAGTGGATTCTTGCTGCCTATCAGGGCATGATAATGCATCAAAGTCTTGATTACCTCGGGCGAACTTATGCCTTAAAAATTGTCTATCCCCCATTATTCAATGAGGAAATTAATTCGAGGCAAGGACAAGAGGTAGGCAGGGCCTTGTGGGACCTTTACAGGGCCCAACCATAGGCATTGCCCCTTTTGACGGACAGGCTATGGTAAGCGCTTATATTTAGGCGAATAATCATGTCAAATAAAATTGTAGCGGCCATGTCTGGCGGCGTTGATTCTGCGGTTGCGGCTTATTTACTCAAAGAGCAAGGCTATGAAGTCCTTGGCATCACTTTGCGCTTAGCGCCCGATGCAGAAAAAGATCAGGTTGAACGAGTAGGGCGCTGCTGTTCTATCGACGATATGATCGATGCTCGTCGTGTGTGTGAAAAAATTGGCATTCCTTTTTATGCCATTGATGCTCAAGCGAAGTTCAAAGAAGTAGTTTTTGACCCTTTTGTTAAAGATTATCAAAATGGCATTACGCCTATTCCTTGTCTTGCCTGCAATCACACGGTAAAATTTGGTGATTTGCTCAATAGCGCCGAAAAGCTTGATGCGGGACTCGCCACTGGGCATTATGCGCGCATTGTCGAATATAAAGGCATGCTCAGCATTGCGCGTCCTTTTGATCTCGATCGTGATCAAACTTATTATTTATACGGCACCCGTGCTGATTCTTTAGCCAAGCTCAAATTTCCGCTTGGTGAACTTAAAAAACCTGAAGTCAGAGCCATTGCGCAAAAAATTGGTTTAGCGGTCCATGATAAAAAAGACAGTCATGAAATTTGTTTTGTGCCGGATGGAGACCACGCAAAAGTTGTAGAAAAAGCCCTTGGCAAAACTTTTTCAGGAAGCATTGTCGATCAAAAGGGTGAAAGTTTAGGTACGCATAAAGGTGTACACAAATACACCATTGGACAGCGTCGCGGCTTAGGAATTGCAAGCTCAGGCAGGTTATTTGTTGCTGATATCGACGGACAAAGTCAACAAGTCGTACTTGCTGAGAAAAATAGTTTGGCGGTCACCAAGATCGAAGTGCGGGATTTTAGATATTTGATTCCGCTCGACAAATGGCCCGAAAAAGTCACCGTTAAAATTCGCGCCCGGTCATCAGCAGAGCCCGCGTCGGTAATCAATGCCCACGAGCAAAGCCTTAGTTTTAATTTTGACAACGCCGTTTTTGGCGTCGCCCTTGGCCAAGCAGCCGTTGTTTATGATGGCGATGTGATGCTTGGTTAACTGCCGTTGCTCACCGTTACATTGTACGGATAGGTGCCATTGCTTAATCCGCTAATAATTTGTGATGCTTGACTAGCATTGCCAATACCTGCTCCTGCCCATGTGTAGC
>JBPOIV010000274.1:0-3157 GCA_052034245.1 Myxococcota bacterium | reverse complement strand
TCTCAATTATTTTATCTTTGCCGATTTTATCTTAGGCCTTCACGTTAATTTTAATCCATCGATTGCTTTGGTGAATAGTGAAAGTCATTTTGAGTTTTCAGTAACGAGTATTCTTGATCTAAGTTTTCCTATTTAGTTAAGTTGAGTTAATATATATCAATATTTAGCTAAGAGGCGAGCATGTATAACGAATATTCATTTGAGCTTAAGCCGTCTGCCTTAGGCGGTATCGGCGTTTTTGCCACGCATGATATAGCAAAAGGGACCAAAGTTTTTACCCTCGATTTCGCTATCCGCATAAAAATGGTGGAAGAAATTCCTCCGCCTCTTAGAAAATTTTGTATTTATATAAACGCCCAAGAAGCTCTTTGTCCCGCACATTTCGGCCGCTTAGAATTAGGATGGTTTGTGAATCATTCATTTGATCCAAATATTCGCGCCAACAATGCCTTGAAAAGTTTCGATGGAATGAGCAAAGAGGAAATAATTACCTATTTTAAATCGCGCGAAAATTATGCGATAAAAGATATTAAAAATGGCGAAGAAATCGTGATCGATTATGGCTCTTTAGGTGAGCCTGAAGCAATGAAAGAAGATTATTATCGCTAGGAACTATTTTCTTCTTGTGGGCATGCGAGCCTTGAGGATGAGGACTCGCAACCATTGATACCTTTTTTGAATTCCCCCTCATTCAAAAAATAGAGCACGCCGGGAACTATGAGATAGTGACGACGAGCTCATTTATTTTTGCGCCACTAAAAAAATTTTCCGGTCGCCAATCTTCTTTTGGGAACTCCATTTTGAAAATTAAATAGATGCTCCATGCTGCCTGGTGTTGTGAAAATCTCAATCAGGAGTTTTTATGGATCGCAATCTGGCATTAGAAGTAGTGAGAGTCACGGAAGCGGCGGCGTTATCGGCAGCGCGCTTGATGGGACGGGGCGAATCGATGGCTGCAGATCAAGCAGCGGTTAATGCAATGCGTCATGCTTTTGAAAGCGTCTCTGTTCGAGGTACCGTCGTTATTGGCGAAGGCGAGCGTGATGAAGCACCAATGCTTTTTATCGGCGAAAAAGTTGGCTCAGGCGATGAATCCGACCCCGAAGTAGACATCGCGGTCGATCCTCTGGAGGGCACGAGCCTTTGTGCATTGGGCCGACCCAATGCACTTGCGGTGATTGCCATGGCAGAGCGCGGTAAGCTTTTACATGCTCCGGATATTTACATGGACAAAATTGCCGTGGGCCCTCATGCGAAGGGTGTGGTTGATCTCGATAAATCACCCACCAAAAATCTCATGGCCATTGCGAATGCGAAGGGCGTGTATGTGGAAGATCTCACTGCGGTAATTCTTGAGCGGCCACGCCATCATGATTTGATTGAAGAAGTTCGTAGAGCAGGTGCTCGGGTGCAACTTATTTCTGATGGTGATGTGAGCGCTGCTATTTCAACCTGTATTGAGGGCTCAGGTATCGATGTGCTTTTTGGTATTGGGGGAGCCCCTGAAGGCGTCCTTGCTGCTGCTGCACTTCGCTGCGTAGGGGGTGATTTGCAAGCGCGTCTTGTGGTGAATAACAGCAAAGAGAAAGAGCGTTGCCAACGAATGGGTATCAACGACATCGAAAAGAAATGGCATTTGACCGAACTCGCCAGTGGGGACGTGATGTTTGCAGCGACCGGCGTAACTACGGGCGATATTTTAAAAGGCGTGCGCTATTTTAAAGGCGGCGCCGAAACCCATTCCCTGGTCATGCGTTCTCGCTCCGGCACCATCCGCATGATCGACACCAAGCACCATTTTGATCGCAAACCCCATTTTGGTCATTAAAAGTTTTTTTACTTATTCAAGTGAAGGTTTTATCTTAGAGCATAATCTTAGTTTTAACATGGTTAGCGTCGCTAAGTTGTCACCTTCGCGACCTTGTCACCTTCGCTAAGTTGTCACCTTCGCTAAGTTGTCATCCTCGGGCTTGACCCGAGGATCCATATAATAACCTATCGGGTACATATGATGAAAAAACACACTACTTGTCCAATGGATTGAAAAATAAGACAAATAAAAGGAAGGATCCCTTGTGAATAATTTTTGGTTAAAGCTTTGCAAATTACATGGATCCTCGGGTCAAGCCCGAGGATGACAATATGCAACACAAGAAGACACATCCAACGATATGAAACTATCCAAAAAGATGACACTACCCAGCAAACTGAAAATATGGCTTAGGATAAAAACCTTCACCTATAATAAATTCCCTCTTGGTAAGAGGGAATTAAATATGTATTGAGATACTATGAATCAACAAAGAATACTAAATAGTGCGCTTGATTGTGTAACGCGTTTTAATGCTACTAAATTCCCCTTAAAAAACGTTGCGCAAGACGTAATCAAGGCGAAAAATCTTAACAGTCGTGAGAGGAAGATATTTCTCGATCTCGTTTTTTCTTGGAGCAGGCAACGCCATCTCGCGCGCAGCTTTTTAGAAGAGGTGTTGCCGTTATTTTACGCGATGTCGGAGCAAGAAAAAGAGCGTTTGAGTCTTGCCCTCATTGCCCTGGTCGACTTTGATTTTTCCTTGGATCTTAAGCCTACCATTGGTGAATCATTTAAAACGTGGTTGAAAGCATTGGGCAAAGAACGATTTTCTGTGGCTTTAGGGCCCTTGATCGCAAAAGAGCTCAAAAATAGTTTTGGCGAAGCGTTTTTAGCTATTGCAGAAAGTTTATGGCAAAAGCCTAAGAAATATTTGGCCTTCGATCAATCAGTCAATAAAAGTGAACTTATCGAAGTTTTGACGAGCATGGGCATTGGCGCGGCCATTCATCCTTTATTTTCCTCAGCTTTAAACATTGAAGGCGACCTTTCGCTTGATCAACTCCCTAAAAAATTTAAAGCGCATCTTTGGTTTATGGATGCCGGCAGTCAATTTATTGCCTCCTTGATAAAGCCTAAAAAAGGCGATCGAGTATTGGATATGTGCGTTGGCGAAGGCAGTAAAGCTCGCATCATCAGCGCTCATCCGTGCGAATATTATGCGGTGGATATTAATGAGCGTCGTTTGTCGCATGCAAAGAGCATTTTGCCTTCGCAGGTGAAATTCAAAGTCGAAGATGCCACTAAATTGAGTTTGCCCAAGGCTAGTTTTGATTGGGTTTTTCT
>JBPOIV010000027.1:0-7080 GCA_052034245.1 Myxococcota bacterium | reverse complement strand
GCGTATAGAGGCTAAATCCCTAAAGAATATTAAAAAAAATCAAAAAAAATACAATAATTAATCATAAACAAATTGACATAATTCATTAAACAACATACAGTAAAAATACTAAAATCAATTAATTTAATTATAAATTTCGCAGGCTTATATGTATCCTATTAAAGTCTTATTATTACTATTATCTCTTGCAGCATTTGGTAGCAAAGCAGCTGATTTTGAAGATGCTGTTAACGCATTCGAACAGGGCAACTATGCGGAAGCCTATCCGCTTTTATTAGATGCTTCGGAAAAGAATATTTTTAATGCCAATACTTATATCCTCTATCTTTATGATAAAAGAAATGGCCTCAAACTCGGACAAGTACCCGAACTGTCAACTGAGGAAAGAGAACGTTTAGAACGGACTCAGCTAGCACATTCGCACAAAGAACTTGCTGCCTCTGTTTTGATGGCGAGTATTAATGAACTGCGTAAAAATCCAAGTAAGGCGAAAATTGAAAAATTCCCGAAAGCAATAGATGACCTCATCGATTTAAGTACGCAGGGTATACCTCAAAGTCTTATTATATTAGGGAAATTAGCATTAGAGAAAAATAATCTCCTTAGAGATTTTATCACAGCCTTCAATAAACTCCTTAAAAATAATAAAAACGAGATTTTAAAGAAAACCATATTCGCGTCTCTTCAGAAAATACAAAGCGCTGAAAAATATTTTTTAACTGCTGCTTTCTTTAAAAATAAGATTTCCTATAAATATCTTTGTCAGCTACATACTAGTAAAAAAATAACTCTTTCATCATCACTCTTAAATAGATGTTTATTAGCAGAGCAAGAGCACGAAAGTGGTTCATGGGAAGAGCTCGTTATTAATGCCCCTGATTTTGAAGCCGCTGAAAAGGAAATTTTTCGATTAAACGCAAAGCCGGCAGCACTCTGTCAAGAGGCCGATTTTTTGCAAAAACAAAAAGCTAAATGGCGCATAAGCCAAGCGCTCAGTGGGAATGCCGCAGCCTTTGAAAGAGTAGCTACTGCAGCTTTCAATGTAGAGCGCATCACAACTCCAGAAGAAGAGATGATTGCTGTTTTGCTTCCCGACTTCGCTCACGCCTCCTTTAGAGATATAGTAGCGACCAGCAATGCTGACACCAATAATATGGATTTCAAAGAAGCCATTGGTGAAGCTCGTTGCTCCCTTGGGCGTCATTTTGAAGTTGAGAATAAAAATTTCGAGAAAGCATATTATTGGTATAAAAAATCAGCCGAAACAGGGTGCCAAACTGGAATTTTTAATGAAGCTGCTTTCGGGGTCTTTATATTTAAAGAGGTAGTGAAAGCTTTGTCGGAGGATGAAACTTATGAACTGGCCCTTAAATATTATAACATATTATTCAATGAAGCCAAAAGAACCAAAAAAGAATCAATAATAAAAAAACGCTCTATGGAATTCCTGGTCAGGGCATTTAATGAATTTATCTCGAGAAAATAATTATCATATATTATTACCACTGATAGCAGATAAAATAATCGACATAATCGAGATCAATCCTAAACTATTTATCAGCGATAAATATCTTAAAGATACTATCATTAAAATAAATACGTTTAGTCTCCTTCTTTCTAATGCTTCCAAGAACTCCGTCGGTAAGATTAAATATCAATTATTAGAGGCGAGTCGAAGCTTATTAGCGAAGGCATCTAAAATTGGCTTTTTAGAACTTATTAATCTTTACGCATTAAAATACCTGCGTAATACAGATGATCTTATAGAAAATTTCACTTCTGTAGAATTTATTCGCTATTTAAATGATGCAATAGAGAATTATAAAGGCGATTTGAATAATATAGAGCTATCTGATACCTACTATAATCTTGGCAAGCTATACTTATCTCTCAATAAAAATAATCAACAACATTTTAATGAAGAAAAAATGATAGCAGCTTTCCAAAAAGCTATTGATAGAGGTGATGGTGATGCTGCTCATGCTTTGGGAATTTACTTTTTAAGTAATAAATCATATGATGAGGCTATACATCATCTTAAGCTAGCCGAAGGGAGGGGATGTATAGCGTCGATCATAAGCCTTTCTGTCGCGGAAATACTTTCCAAAAAAGCCACGCATGAGACTTTAGAAAGACTTTTATCATATATAAATAGCGATAATAATTTAAAATACCTAAACAATGCTTATGCACTCATATCTCTATATCATACTGAGTATACTAAAAATCCTGAGGAAGCCTTAGTATACTTAGAAAAAATAAACTTTTCCTTATTGTCTGTACTAGAAAAAATAAAATTGCTTCGAACCAAGGGCATGACGGAGCTTAAGCTCAATCGCTTTGGTCGAGCCCGGTATACTTTTCAGCAATTGGCACAGCCAGAACTGCATTATCCAAAGGCTCATCTTTATTTAGCTATTGTTGCGCTGAAAGAATCTAGAAGTTCAGAGATTTGGGCGCAACTTCATCAGGCCGAACAAGCAGGCCTTAAAAATCCTTTTGGCCTATTTAAGAAAATTGCCTATGAAGATGAGCCTAAAAGCCTAGGTACGGCTATGGTGACTGAATCAAATTACAAAAGTCCCCAGCCAAATAAAGATACTAAACAACAAGAAAGCGAAAGCGCAGTGCGCAATAAAGACCTGAAAAAGTTGAAGATTTTATTGGACCCGAGTAATTCTGCTCAGTTGAGTCCTCATAAATTTGATAGCCTCCTTCAGCGCGTCATTGTCAAAATGTTAGGCGGAAGCATCAAAAAGAGCGGTGTGAGAACCGTGATCGCTTTGCCCGGCGCGCATACTAAATCGGCTGATAAAACGGGACTACATCTTCCCCATGCCGGTCAAAATCAAGTAGGAACAGGCAGAGCCTCTGACATCAGTACCTTTTTAAATGAAAGACCAGAAGTGAAAAAAATTCTTCGTGGACGAAGAAAATAATAGGATTAAAGAAATAGGCTATTTGGGGGCAATCTAGCCCTCAAAGCCTCAGAAAGGCCCTTATTGCCTTTGTTCTTGGCTTCATTAAAGTCAGGAAAACTAAGAGAAGCGTAAAGGGAAGCATCCATGTTTAGCGGCATAATTGTTGGTCTGGGCCACGTAAGCAATCTCGATCAAAGCACCCGCCGTCTGAGCATTCGAAGCGATATTTTTCGTGAGCGCTCGCCGTCTTTAGGCGCCAGCATAGCAGTGGATGGTGTTTGTCTTACGGTTATTGCTTATAAAGAAGATACGGTAGTTTTTGAGCTTGGCGAAGAAACCTGCGCTCTTACTTCGCTAGGGAAGCTAAAGCCAGAGCAAAAAGTGAACTTGGAGTTTTCTTTGCGCGTGGGCGATGAAATCAGCGGCCATTTTGTACAGGGCCATGTGGATGCCTTGATCGAGCTCTCTGAAAGAAGAGAGAGTAATAATAATCTTATCCTTAGTTTTCGTTTTCCTCCTCGTCTGCGTCCTCTTTTGGTGAAAAAAGGCTCCCTCAGTATTAATGGCGTGAGTCTCACCATCAATGAAATCAATGAGGATAGCTTTAGTGTTTGCTTACTCCCCTACACCATCGCACTCACGAATTTAGGTTTTTTGAGCATTGGCGATAAGGCCCACATTGAAGTGGATATTTTAGGGCGCTATGTAGCCAATCTCATGCCACCAGAAGGAAATAATTATGCTTGCGCAGCAACTTGATTTTCCCCATCGTTTCGAGCACTTAGACGATAATCTGCGCACTGCCGTAGAGGCTTTGCATCGTGGCCAAGCCGTGTTGCTGCTCGATGCTAATGATCGTGAAAACGAAGGCGATTTAATTATTGCCGCCGAAAAAATTACCTCTTCTTCAATGAATTTTTTGATCAAAGAAGGAAGCGGAGTCGTTTGCCTAGCCATGCCTAAAGATCGTCTTGAGGCCTTGGGCTTGCCGCTGATGAGTTTTAATAATACCAATACTTTTCAGACTGCATTTACCGTTTCTATCGAGGCGGTTCAGGGTGTAAGTACCGGTGTCTCAGCTCATGATCGGGCGCATACCATTCAAACTGCCATCGCAGATAATGCCAAAGCCGAAGATTTGGCCCGTCCAGGACACGTGTTTCCTTTGGCCGCCAAAATGGGTGGGGTTTTTGAACGGATGGGACATACTGAAGGCTCTGTGGATTTGATGAAAATCGCAGGCCTCAAGCTAGGAGCTGTCTTATGTGAGCTAATGAATGAGGATGGCTCCATGACCGTCGGAGATGATCGCATTCGCTTTGCCCAAAAACATGGCATCCCTATGCTTTCCGTCGAGGATGTCCTTTTTCATCGCATCCGTTTTGAAATTGCCCTGCCCGATTCTAAAAAGCTCATTGAAACTAAGAAAGGGCCGCTTTTGTGGCAACAACTAAGCATTTTGGATACGACCATAGATATTTTTACGCAGCCCCATTTGGACGCCGCCAAAAGCATCGATGTCAGCATTGTTGATGGTAAGAATCTTCATAATCGCTATTTGGCGCAAATACTCAATAATACAAAGGATGATGCCCTGGTAGCGGCGCTCGATGCCTTGAAGAGTGATAATCAAGTGGTCGCCATGATCAGTGGTGGCGAAGAGCGTCGTAATCTTGCTCTTCTTTGTCGTGCCCTATGCGAAAAGGGCATTAAAACAATAAATAATAATCTTTTGGCAAAGAGTTTCATTGCTATAGCTAAAGATCATTTTTCTTTTAAAATATTTTAATGGATTGTTATGAAAGACCGTAGAATTGCTCGTGAAGTGGCCATGCAGGTACTTTTCCAATGGGAAGCCCAAGGAAATTTGTCTCGTAAAAATGATTCAGGTACTGCTATAAAATTAGTAGATATAGAATATTTTTTAGGACAATTTTTGCATAATTTTTACATGAAAGATAAATCCAAAATAGATATAAGATTTATCGCTCAACTCTTATACGGCACGCTAAATTCCATCGATAAAATCGATGAAGTAATCGATAAAATCAGCGCGAAATGGAAAATAAGTCGTATGGACGCCATTGATCGTGCAATTTTGCGTTTATCATGCTTTGAAATTGCCATTCAAAAAGAGCTTTCGGTACGCATTATTATCAATGAGGCCGTAGAAATCGCTAAGCGTTATAGCAATGAGCAATCTCCGAGCTTTGTGAACGGTATTCTTGATGCCATTGCTGCCCATGAAGGCCGTAAGAAAGAGAAAAATGCAGTAGCTACTTAAGTTTTTCTATGGATTCTTTTAGCTGATAGATCCCTTCACTCGTAGCGATGTACCACACAGCGCCCAATTTCGCGGCGCCAATGTTTGCTTTTGAAAAATCAAAACCTTGCTGAAGGGCTTCTTGCTTTCCTTCAAGCACCAAGGGATATTTTTCTGATGGCATGACATCGCTTAGAGAGGGCAGAGTTTTTTCGGAAAGCTCAACGAAAACATTATCGAAATAATATAAAAGTCCTCTCCCATCGGTGCTGATCATCGCGCTACGCCCATCTTCTCCCACGGCAATATGCTTTATGCTCATACCCAGCTGCGAGCGCGGCGGACGAACCACACCAAGACTTGGCGTATCTAAATATACGCGGGCAACGCCGCCACTATTTTGGCTATAATTTTCTAAACCAATTAATAAGGTGCGCCCCACAACCGCCATAGCACTGACTATCATCACGTCCTGTGCTTCAGGGAAAATCTGTAGTTCTTCGGCCTTTGCGACTTCATTTAGGCCTTGAGCCTCGGCACCAAGATCTATCTCGCATATTTCATTAACATCGTGGGTTTTTCGTAAATAGACCGAGCCATCATAGGCTACAAAAAGATCGCTGCCCGCTCCTACCGCGGCCGTCACAATGGTTCCTATTGCCTGGCCTAAAATACCGGTCGGACCTTCGGTCGCTTGATCGGGTGCTTCGCCAAATTTCCGAAAGGCACCCACGCCCTTTTTGTCTTTTGAAAAAGCTATCCAACTATCCTTCAGCACAGCCAAAGATTGAATTTCTTTACTTTCGCTACTATTTAGGCTCCCCAAAACATTTCCCCAGATGCCCTTAACCACAGCGCCTTCAACCTCCATAACGCCACCATGGGCGGACGTACCTATGATACCACCACGGCGATGCGTAAGCCCGCTTAACCCGATGATGGCGTGTTCATTAGGCCCGGAAACAATCATGGTTATGGTTGTTTCATCGGAAGGATTTTTAGGGGCTGAAATAGTTGAGGCCTTTGAAGCTGCATTATAAAATCCCGCCTTATCATGTTTCTCGAATTTTTCTTGGCCTGGTTTTTTGACCCGCGTATCGAGGTCCACCACACTTTTGGTCGCTACATCATAGACAAAGAGTTTTTTACGCTCATTACTGCTGCCAAAATATAGATGCGAACGGCGCCCATTCGTTCCTATGGCTGAAATCGATTTAAATGCTGGGGCGATTTTTCCGTTAAAACTTAGTTTGGGATATTCCGAGAGTCCTTCGCGTCCTTCCAAACTATCAGCATCGTCATCTTGGCTTATGGGATTTTGTTCGATCAGATTTTTTAAATCCCAACATCCACTAGCCATCACCATGGTTATTGCGATAATTATAAATTTTGAATGTTTATGATTCATCGAATAACTCCAAAAAAAAGAAAAGGGACTTGCGAAAATTTAAAAAAACAAGCTGAAAAAGTTCAGACAAGAGCTCATTTTATCATGCTATTTTAGCATCTTTTGGCGAGCACAGCAGCTTGCAGATCTCTTTTCCAGATGCTAGTTTAGGCCTTGAATTTGTTATCTATTCTGCTCAAAAACCCATACGAAATTGCTGGTTTTTTGGCCGACACTACATTCAAGATCTTTATTTTTTTGATGTTTTGATTTTTTGTCGAGGAATAGCTTAATATAAAACAATGTTAAAAAAGAGATTTAAATTTTAATTGCTTTCAAAATCAACAGATATTAAACCAAAAAATAGATAGTTGAGGTAAATTTTGCCAATCCGATTATTACAGAGATTTATAAAGCTTGAAGCATCTGCGGGCATTATTTTATTCGCAGCGGCTTTGGTTGCACTCTTCCTCGATAACAGCCCCTTATCGATTTATTATGAAAAAGTA
>JBPOIV010000047.1:0-3906 GCA_052034245.1 Myxococcota bacterium | reverse complement strand
TTAAATATATAACTGAAGATTGGAAAGAATTCTTTCCCGATTGCTACACTCGACAACTTGATGAAAATGTAAATTTTATTGCTGAATAAAAAAATAAAAGGGAGTAAGTCATTTTGAAAATCCCCTGCCTATCCGGTTGCAACATTCGGAGTCAATACCGCTTGTGCTCCAAAAGCTAAAATAACACCGCTTCGCTATAGGAAACTAGACTAAAGTTTAAGCATTTTAAGGGCCTGCCGGATGCCTAAATCATAATCTCAGGCGATTTGAACATTACTATGCTGAACGGTATTTCCGCCCTAATTTCCTTAGAAATTATTTTTATTAATTTCTTTGGAACTGGTCTAGCGCACATGAGGCATCATGCAATCGATGTTTTACTAATAGGCAGCATGAGCTCATTTTTTCTCAAAGGGGCTAGGGTCCATGGTGGATCAAACCCTGCGATAATAGGATGATCGTTTAGGAGATGAAATCCTTCCTGATGCTTTAACCAATTAACCAGATCCGACTTCATTGTGTTTTCCTTGGAAGCATTAGAGCGGCCAGAATAGGAAATCACAGCAAAGCATTGTTCGTTTTTTTGCTCAATTTTTATTCTTTTATCGTCGGGCATGGGGAGCTTTGTTAAAGAATATTTTCGGGGCATAATAAAGCTCATCTGAAGGCGATTACCCTTGGTATCAAGCAAAACCGGGGCAGTCATTGCGATAGATTCTCCCGTTGAAGTCGTCAGTAAGGGAGCGGTCATGGCTATGGTGGCGCCGCCGTGATTGCCGCCAAAAATATAGCGAGCAAGAATCATAAAAGCCTCCCCTTTCTTTTTTGAGACATCGCCTTCGATTTCAATAGATGCACATAGATAGGGCTCGTAGCGGCGAATTTCCTTATTTCCCTCTTTGAAAATCACTTGATAACTTGGCGTTTCTTCAAATCTGAACCCCAAAAGGTGCTGGAAAAATTCCTTAACAGAAAGAGATATTTTTGGCTCGGATTTTCGTTTGAGCGCCCTGAGCAGACCCTTAAAAAGAAAAATATGGATAGGATACAAGAGATACCAATAAGCTGCCCCAAAAACTCCCTTGGGACGAAACAAGGCGGTTTGATACAACAACACTGATTGCCCATGGCCAACCAGTTCAAATTCGAGATACGCATCTCCGGGCATTTTCATTAACGAAGCAAGCAGTAGCCGTTCGTTGGGCACTATATCTTCCACTATCCAACAGTCGATGCTATCGCCTTTTTTAAGGGGTAGCGGTGATTTTCCTTTTGAAAATCCCAAACCGCCGACCATACGATCTAAATAAGCTCGTATTTTCCACAGAATAGTAAAAAAGTACCAGCCATTTTCTCCGCCAATAGCGGTAATATGGGAAAACACTTTCTCTTTCGATGATTCGATTACTATATCGTCTCGGCGCACGATATATCGCCCAAATCTCCTCCCAAAAATTCTTTTAGATCTGTCGAAGCGCCATAGATGATTGAATTGGGGAATTAAAATTTCCCTTTGTTCTTCCATGATGGCGTGGTCAATCATTTCACTCATATTCATGGGTCGATGGGGAAATATTCTTAGGTAGGTCGAATCAGTTGCTGTTGTATTGTTTTTTAGGCTTTCTATTAAATGGCGACCGACGGCTGCAAGTACAGGAGTGAACAGGTGAAGCCAAAGACTGGAGAGGTTGAGCGATAAAAATGGCACCGGAATCATTAAACGTTTCAGATTTCGTTTTTTTGCATATAGGCTCATCATATCTTTATAAGAAACAACATCCCCCCCGCCAATCTCGATAATTTGCGGAAATTTTCTTTCCAGGTTGCCTAGCTCTTTGAGGTAATAGAGAACATCGAGAATAGAAATTGGTTGTGTCTTATTAAACACCCATTTAGGAAGAATCATCAGCGGCAATCTTTCTACCAAAAAAGAGATTATTTCGTAGGATGTTGAGCCTGCCCCAAAAATAGCGGATGATCTAAGTTCAATCGATTCTATGGTGCCTTTCTTAAATATTTTCCCGACGTTGTGACGCGAAGACAGATGTTGTGACAACGCGGAGCTATTTTCTCCAAGCCCCGAAAGGTAGACGATTCTTTTTATATTGGCTTTTTCAGCTGCCACCACTAAATTCTTTGCACAAAGCATTTCCATTTCACTAAAATTCTTGGTTCCAAGGTTGTGCACCAAATAATAGACAACGTCGGCACCGACCAAAAAATCATCTATGCCTTCATTAGTCGCCAGATCGCCAACATGATAAGAGACATTGGCAAACTCGGTGAACGCATTTCTTTTTCTCACCAAGGCTCTAATTGTGTGGCTGATGGACAAAAGTTCGGGTATGAGATGTCGTCCCACATAGCCATTTGCTCCAGCAATCGCAACATTCATTTGTTTCATGGCTTCCTGCTCGTTCGGCTAATTACCAGTTAATGGCCTCTAATAAAGCCAGATTATCAATCTTCACCACTTCGAGCAATTTCCGATGCCCGGCTTCCATGCTTATTTGCCAAGGGACTGGGGTCTTAGAAAAAACTCGGGTATTTTTTGCGATGCATTTTCTCCCATAGAGAGGGTTGGAGATGTGAAATGAAGAAGTCTTGATGTAACGAATCGCAAATAATGAGCATATTGAAAAGAGCAGAATAAGGCACCCCTAGCTTCGCGAGTAAACCAGGATCAAAGTCGTTTTAATGGCATATTAGCGCAGAAATCATGATTTTTGGCAAATTACTACAAGGACCGGCGTTCATAGACGGTATTTTTGCTTGAAGTCATGAGTGTTATTCTTTAGGTCGGCTCATACAAATTGCGCAAAAAGCGCATTTTTAAAATGCCCCCTTCATCATCATTTTTGAACGTTCAGGTTGGCCGGAAACCAAAGCAGTGATTCGTTTTTGGATAGTTGCTGCTTTGCTTGCTATTTCTACGGTGCTGCTTTAGGTGCGACCATGAACATTGATAAAGGTTTAATCATGGGCGCTGGACACAGTGGCATTGATGCGGGAAGTATCGAGTACTTCATGGCAGCCGGACATGAGTCCCATGTCTATAATCATGGCACAGGCTCTAGGTTGGAGACTTATGGTGCATGATAATGCCTTTGTAGGGCAGCAGCAAAAACGCTTTTGGGCTTTTCGAATAAGACTTTGACCTAAGCAAACACCGCAGAACTTTTAGGCGTTAATCCCCCAAGAAAGGGGCCAGGAAAGTGGCAAAAATCAAAAAGCCCTTTGCTTAACTATACTCTTTGGGACTGGTCTCAAAAAGGAAATAGCTAAAACGGTTTAGGGTATGTCAGAGATTTTTATTATTCTCTTCCTCTATTAAAACTTTCACCATAGTTATAGCTTCATCTACTGCCGATGAGTCGTGTTTGTTGTTTTGTATCTTTTGAAGCAGTGTCAGCACACTTTCCAGGTTATTTGGAAGCACTTGCGCTGCCTCCTTAACTGCAAAGACTACGAGATCTGAAGTACTTCGGAATGGGTCTGTATCGGCTGCCGACAAGTAGTTACCCTGCAAAAATATTCGAGATGGCTCAACCCCCGATAACTGTGCTAATAAAGTTTTAACTTCACCTACCGACATTGAATTTGTATTTATATTTCCATACAATTTATGGTCATGGCCCCTCATAAAGTTAGTCGCATGACTTACGCCAGACTTAAATATCAATAATAATAATAAGAATCCTAATAATTTTTTCATTTTATATGCCTCCATATAAACTGATAACAAGCTTAAAAATAACGCGCAAGCGGCCTTGAAAGCCGTTGTGGTAATCCCCTGAAATTAAATGGCTTCAAAAGTAGCATTTTCTCCCCTAGTGGGTTGGAGATGTGAAATGAAGAAGTCTTAATGTAACGAATCGCAAATAATGAGCATATTGAAAAGAGCAG
>JBPOIV010000310.1:0-2803 GCA_052034245.1 Myxococcota bacterium | reverse complement strand
CTGATAAAAAAGTAATCGAGCCTTATTTAAGCAGCGACGAGATATTCCTTAAAAAAATTAATTCCCTGCTTTTGATCAATACTCTTGCAAGCTTCCTGGAACATACAAATAATTTTCTTTTGACACTAAATGAAGCGCAAGCAAAAGAAACGATGGAAATATTTTCTCGATCGAACCATATGTTGGCATTAGAGACAGCTTGCCAGCATTATTACTCCCAAGATCACCATAACCCGAGGGAAATTCTTGCTATTGCATCGCGCTATAAACGCTTAACGCAGCGTGAGTATCTTAATAGTTATGTGCATCTTTTCTATGCTCGAAAATTCTTTCGCGAAGAGAAGTATGATCAACAAATTAAGTATCTCAAACAAGCAGAACAGCTGGGAATTGACATCCTCTCCGGCATAAATGCCGGGAGATTCCTGACCCTACGCAGCGAGTGCCACTTCAGGTTGCAGGCTTAGAACGGTGAGCCCCACCGCCAAAACGTTTTTCGCCGCATTGATATCGGCGTTTTCTCTAAAACCACACCCCATACAAGCAAACTGCGCCTGGCTCAAACGGTTTTCTTTTTCCGTATGGCCGCAGCTTGAGCACTTTTGCGAAGTGTAGCGAGGATCAACCAACAACAATTCACCACCGAAATGGTCCAGCTTGTAGCTCAGCATGCTTTTAAAGCTGTGCCAGCCTTGATCCAGAATCGAACGGTTCAAGCCAGATTTGGCCCCAACCATCACTCCCGGGTTTTCAAGCGTACCACTCGCCGATTTGCTCATATTTGCTAGCTTCAAATCTTCAAGCACTACCAATGCGTGGTTTTTGCTGATGTCAGTGCTTACTTGATGCAAATAGTCCTGCCGGATATTGGCGATTTTTGTGTGCAGTTTGTTGATTCTCTTTTTAAGTTTTTTAAAGTTCGATGATCCTTTTTTCTTTTTAGCTAATCGTTGTTGCAGCTTGGCTAAACGAGTTTGCCGCTTTTTAAAACTATTTTTGGCCTCGTACACACGGCCGTCTGAGAGGGTCGCAAATTGCTTTACGCCTAGGTCCACTCCAATTGCTGATGTAGCGCCATGGACCGGCTTTTCAGCTTCGAGCTCAGTTTGAATCGACACAAACCAATGCTCACCTTTTTTCGACACCGTGGCGTTCTTGATGGTGCCCAGGATTTCCCGACTTTTAAAAAAGCCCACCCAGCCTATTTTAGGCAAAAAAACTCGATTGTCGCTGACTTTAATGCCCTGCGGATATCTAAAACTATCGTGTTGACCTTTCTTTTTGAACTGAGGGAATCTCTTGGGGCTCTTTTTATTGAAAGCGTCTTTAATAGCCCGGTCTTGAGCCATTAAAGTTTGCTGAAGGCTCTGTGATGGGCAATCACCGAGAAAAGTATGCTCTTTTTTCCACTCGAGCAGAAGCGGCGCCATTTTGTAATACGAAAGCGTATATTCTTTGTTTTCTAAACGTGCTTTTTGATGAGCCAGAGCTTTATTCCAAACGAAGCGATTGCTCCCGGCAATGCTTGCCAATAACACCGACGTGCTGCTGTTGGTCTTTAGTCGGAATTTAAAAGCTTTCAAAATCTTCATACCTTTAATTTTTCTACAGCGTTGATCTCACGTCCAGTGATTTTAACTATACAAGCAAAGCACTGAAGGAAGACGAGCATAGTATCCTCTCCATGAATGGAGAGGTTTTGATGCGCTAGGGGATAAAAATTATGCGACCAGCAGATGTCTTTCATCGCTTGGGCGAGCATTATTTTTTGGGCAATGTAATTCCTATCGATATTAAAAAAGCAGAAGAATATTTTTTGATGGCTTCAGAGCTAGGCTCTTCACTTTCAAAAATTCAGCTCGCCCGAGCCTATTTCACGGGCAATGTGCAAAACATTTCACGAGATACAAAAAGGGCCAAAGAATTAGCTTTTTCTGCCCTCTCTTTAGGCTCGAAAGAGGCTCTCGCTTTTTTGGCCGAATGTTGTGGGAGCAATAATTTCTTATCGGAGGAAGAGAGCTTAGAAATTATTAATTTATTTCTTGCGTATGCAGAAACAAATAATTCGCCCGTCTTCACCGTGCAAGCTTATGCACTCAAAATAAAAAAAGCCCGCAGTGATGAAGAAAAAAATAACCTCTTTGAAGAGGCCTTTCTTTACTTTCAAGCAAGCTTTAGTGGACTTTGCGCTCTAGAAAAAGAGCGCGTTCTTTTAATCTTTATGCGTATTTTTCTTCACCACCAAAGTATTCTCGCATCCGATGAAAACCAAGAAAGACGCGTGTTCATCGAAGAACAATTTTTCGAACTAGAAAATGATATTCGCAAGGGAGAAATACTCGGCTTAGCTGCTCAATATTTCTTCAGCCAAAATGGTCTCCTTAAAGCTTTTGAGCTCATGCAACGAGCTATCTTGTTAGGTTTTGCTGATTCAGATGGCATCATGAAACTTTTCGGAAAAGTCATTAATAAGCTCCAAAAACAGAAAAAAATTGAAGCTCGACAAAAAAAACAAGAAGAAGACGCCGAGAAGAAAGCCCGCAGAGAAGAACAGAAAAGAATCCGCAAGAAGCAAAAAATAAGCGCTCTTGCGGAAAGTCGCATGAGTCAAAAAAGCCAGTTCACTGGCCAATCTTGGGAAATCATTTTTATCAATGATGAAGTCAAAACCGATTACGAAAATTTATTGAATGACGATGCATCAAATTTATCTCGCCTTATGGAATCAATCTTTGAAGCAAGGCCATGGCAAACTCTCGGCGATGGAAAACCAGAAGTATTAAAACACAAATTTTTTGGCTTG
>JBPOIV010000096.1:0-10101 GCA_052034245.1 Myxococcota bacterium | reverse complement strand
AAATATCTTAAATTTTTAAAAGAAATTATTTTGCCCATTATCGATAAAGCCCCTCTAGAGATTAAAAGTACTTACAAAGATTTTAGCGAGGCAATAGCACAAGTCCTCTCCCCGGAATTTGGAGAAGAGGAGGCACAGATTCATGCTAGAAGTATAGCTTTCAATAGTTTCATGCTTTCAGTGGTCATCCCGATCATCCAAAACATTCCAGAAAGCAGCCACAAGATTACGAAAAAAGAAATCACTTTAGCCTGGAATCGAGAAATCGATTTCCGCATCGAAAGAAATATATTGGAATCGAAAGACCCCGCAGAAGAAAATGAATTAATAGATAAGGCGGTAGTAGAAAGAATTGAGAAAGAACATAAAAAAGAATGCAAAACACTGTTTGTGAAAGGTGGCAAACTTCTTATAAAATCTTTTTCGATTGGTGGTAGGGCAAGTGAACTCGAGGGATATCTTATGATGTTTCAGAATACCTTGAGGGTGGAAGATTCACGAGAATACCGAAAACATCAAGAGATAATTCAAACAATGAAAGATAAATTTTTCGCTTATTGAAGCTCGTCCATTTTGCCTACGAGGAAAAGCAGATTTATTTTGCTCTGATTAAGTTTCAGTTTGGCATTCATGGATAAACTCTTGGCGCTTACCAACTCGACGTTGGCCTGCGCCACTTCAAGAGCAGTGGCTTCACCAGCATTAAAGAGACGATCGGAGCTTTCTTTAGCTTTCTGCGCGGCAATGAGTGCTTGGTCCGCGCTTTCTATAGAAAGAGTATAAGCTGCGATTTGTTCAAGCGCACCGGTGACACTAAGTTCTTTTTTAAGCTTTAATTCGGCCAGTGATAGCTCGATATTAGAGCGTGTGGCATACGCCTTTTTAATGGCTGCCAAGCTTGAGCCCCCAGAGAATAATGGTAGTTCAAGATTAAAGAAAATCTGCGCAAAAGGCTCAGCATCTTTATTATTCGTCCTAAAATCAAAAGAACGCCAACCACCTTCGATGCGCGCACTTAATTTCGGAAAAAAATCGTAAGAAGATATCACGTTAAAATGCTCAGAGGAATATTCTTTTTTCAATGCAGCGATGTCGGCACTTTGCTGTGCAAGTTCAAAAAGGGTGGAAGTATCTTCATTAAAATAAGCTGAGCTCAACTCAAAGTCGGCCAAAAGAAAGTTATCTTTTCTATTTAAGAATATGCCCAAACGAGCGGTTTTTTTAGCAAGTTCACGTTCCTTGCTCACCAGTTCGCTTTCTGCTTTTTTAAGCAAATATTCGCCGCGACTTATATCCAATGGACGAACCGAGCCTATTTTAAGTTTCTTCTCCAGCACTTCGAGTTGTTTTTTGTAGTGTTCAACTTCCTCTCGGGCGATAAGCAAAGCAGATTGGGCCATTAGTGCATCGAGATAGCTGCCTGCCACTTTGTAAAGCAATTCATTATGTTCATGTTTATAAGCAAGCTGGGCCGCTTTAAGTTTATCTCGAGCGCTTCTTAAAGAGAAAATAGACTTTAGATCGAACAAGCTTGCATTCATGAAGAGCGAGGCTTTTGAGCCATCCTCATCGGAATTGATCAAGAGGTTTTTTTGATGTTCTGCTTTGATTCCCAAATGAGGTAACAAGGGTGAAAAAGAGTGCACCACGTTGCTCTCGGCAATAAGTTGATCATTATATTTTTGCTTTAGCGTGAAATTATTTTCCTTTGCGAGCCTAAAAGCAGTTTTTAGATCTATAAGAGGGGGCGCATCGATGGCATGTAAGCTATATTCTTCAGGGCCTTGGGCGCCTAAAAATGAGCTAAGAAATAGGCAAAGAACAATATGCGATTTCATGTGCTCCCCGTCGATGCTTTGCGTCGAAATAGTGAATGCACGCTAAAGATAGCGGCTGGCAAAACAAAAAGAGTAAGAGCTGTACCAAATATCATGCCGCCCACGATGACCGTGCCAATAGCCGCCCGTGATTCAACGCCGGCGCCCTGAGTAATCATAAGAGGCAAGGCACCAAGCACCATGGCGGCCGTTGTCATGATAATAGGGCGAAAGCGTAATGATGCAGCTTCAAAAATTGCGTGCTCTAAATTCCTACCTTCTCGCCTCTGAACGCTGACAAAATCCGTTAGCAAAATACCATGTTTAGTGATGAGACCAATCAAGGTGAGCATGCCTACTTGGGTATAAAGATTTGTGTCGTTGCCCATGATCCAAAGCAAAAGAATGCCACCGATGCAAGCAAGAGGCACGGTGATGAGGATGATTAGCGGGTCGATGATGCCTTCAAACTGAATAGCTAAAATAGCGAATATAAAAATGAGGCCCGCTAAAAATAGCAATGCAAATGTCTGAGAACTTTTTTTCTGCATGCCCAAAGCGCCTTCAAAAGTCACGCTTACATCACTCGGGATTATCGTCGGAAGAATTTTTTCGAGATATGCCTGAGCATCACTCAGACTCGTTTTATCATCGAGATTACCCAAAACTGCCGCAGTACGCATTTGATTAAGATGCTTTAATACGGGAGCCTCCACGCGATTTTTTAAGGTGGCTACGGTATCGAGTGGTACTTGATCGCCATTTTTAGTTTTTAAATAAATCGTATTGAGATCTTCAATGGGATAAAGCGATTGCAAATACACTCGGTAGCGTTGGGCATCAAGTTTAAATTCCGAAGGCTGCATTCTATTGCCAAAACTTTGCACTGCAATCGAAACTGATTTTTCTTCAATTCCTAATGCAGAAAGGGCTTCGCGATTGATATCTATGGCCAAGGATTTTTGATCCATGTTCAAGTCGGAACGCACATCTTTTAAAAGCCCATCTTTTTCAAGCTGCGCACTGAGCTTTGAGGCGAGCGCCTCTAGATCTTCATAGGAACGCACGGAGCGTAAGGCAATAACGATAGAAGCATTGTCATGCTCGTCATCTTCTAGGGCCTCGATGCCAATGTTGTGATTCCAGGGATACACTTGAAAGGGAAGCGCTAACGCCTTTTCACGAATGATTTCGATCAGTTTTTCTGCATGCATTTTTCTTTCATGCCAAGGCTTCAAAATCACCACGACCGATGAGCCACGTATAAAAATATTGGTAAGGATTCTATCTACTTCAGGCATGCCGACAAATAATTGTTCTACCTCTGAAACATAACCCTCCATCGCATCAACACTGTTGCCAGAAATATGGGGAATCCATGCGCCAATAATGCCTCGATCTTCTTTAGGAACCAAATTTGCTTCGAGGCTACGATAAAGGAAAACTCCTCCGATGAGAAAAATCAAAAGAACGAAATACATACTACGTCGATGATTAAAGAATTGTCGCAGGAGTTTGGCATAGGCACTTTCGAGCCAAGAAATGGCCTTTTCAATTTTCTTGCTCAGTGAGTTTTCATTATGAGGTTTCTTTAATAAATAAGCACACATCAGCGGGGAAAGTGTGAGCGCTACAATGCCGGAGAAAAATACTGCTGA
Organism: Myxococcota bacterium; assembly: GCA_052034245.1. GTDB lineage: Bacteria > Myxococcota > UBA727 > UBA727 > JABDBI01. The sequence continues at coordinate 6,626 of JBPOIV010000096.1, read as the reverse complement.
TGCCAAAGTGATGGCAAATTCGCGCAGCAAAATTCCTGTGATATCGCCAACGAATACTAAAGGCAAAAACACACTCATCAAAGTGCAGGTCATCGCGACAATGGCAAAGCCAATTTCTTTGGCACCTTTTTTGGCAGCTTCTTTAGCACTAAATCCAAGTTCACGATAACGAAAAATATTTTCCAATACTACGATAGCATCATCAACGACCAGACCAACCGCAAGCACCATCGCGAGCAAGGTAATGGTATTGATGGAAAGGCCAAAAATTTTAATTGATAAGAAGGTAGCGACTAATGATATCGGAATCGTGACGAGCGGAATAAGAGTTGCTTTCAAGTGTCGTAAAAACAGAAAAATAATAAGTAGTACGAGGACACATGCTTCGGCAATGGTGCGGTAAATGGTTTTTAAGGATTCTCGCACAAAAATAGATTTATCACTCTCGATAAATACTTCCGCTTCTCCTTTAATTTCCTGATTAATCTTCGGAAGCGCTTCCTGGATGGCGTCAGTAATTTCTAAGATATTTCCATCACTTGCTTTGGTGAGCGCCAATAAAACAGCATTTTGTCCATCGATGCGAAATTTTTCTTCCTTCACATCGGCGCCCAAAAATACGTGAGCTACATCGCCCAAATAAACAGGAGCCCCGCCATTATTTCCGACAATCATTTGCCGATAATCTTGAGGGTTTTTAGCCACTACATCGAGACTAATGGGTTCACTTGTTTTGGTTTGACCCGCTTGCAGCAAAAGCTCATTTTTTTTGAGGACATCGACAATTTCTTGAGGACTTATTCTTTGATTGTGCATCGCCAAAGGATCGAGCTCAATATACATAGCGTATGGAGGAGCCCACACCTTCACTTCGGCAAGACCTTCTATGCCCTGAAAATGATTTTTTACGTGCGTATAAACGAAATGTGTGAGTGCGGCGCCACTATATTTGCTGCTGCGGACCGAGAGATAAAAAATCGGATTGGCGCTGCCACCGCGATTTATTTTAGGATTTTGTGCCTCTTTGGGCATTCTTCCTGTTAGTCGCGAGAGTTGCTCGCTTACTTGCATGACGGCGCGATCCATGGAGATATGCGGAGAAAATTGAAGTTTAATCTTACTGAACCCGGCCTGCGATTCGGAGCTTATTCGTTCAAGGCCTTCGACCAAGCCTAATTTTTCCTCAATGAGACTTGTTATTTCTTTTTCAATCGTCTCTGCCGACGCATTGCTATAGCTTGTTTCCACACTCAGTTTAGGAACGACAATGCGTGGATATTCATCGATCAAAAGACCACGAAAGGCAAGCAATCCACACACTATGAGCATCAAATTTATGATGGTGGCAGTAACGGGACGGTCGATAAAAAAATCTATCCACTTCATGGTAGGACCTTAAGCAAAGAATCCGGCTTAATACGCTTAGGATCGGTTTTGACGATGCGATCCCCATGTCGCAATGTATCGCCGAGGATTTCAACGCGTTCATCTTGCTCATGTCCCAAGATAACACCACGTATTTCTGCTTTTGTTTCTTCGTTTTCATTTGCTTTTACGACTACGACATAGGGCTTGCCTTTGTCATAAAATACCGCATTTCGATCGATCAAAATGGCTTTTTCTTTGTTGGCGATGGTGAGATCGGCAAAGACGCTCTCTCCGATGATGCATGTCCGGCAGAGCGGAAATCTAGCGCGCGCAAAAGCGGTGCGTGTGAGAGGATCAATCGTATTTTCCAGCTCGGAAATTGTGCTTTCCTCATTGTTTACAACGATCTTTTGTCCCACAGCGATGTCTCGTATTCGTGACGCGGGAATTAAGAAAGTGTAGATGAACGATCCTTTCCGAATTGAAATAATTGGTGTTTCTGGTTTGACCGATTCTCCAATAACGACCTTGGGCACTCCCACAATTCCGTCGAAAGGTGCTCTTATTTCAGTTTCTTCCATCACCTTTTTATTGCTTTCCACGGTCATCGAAGCATTAAGAAAATCTCGCTTCACTTTTTCTAAATGTGCTTTGGTAATGTCGTTGCTTCGTTTTAATTCTTTTAATCGCTCTACCTCTTTTTTAAGCGATTCGTACATTTTTACAGCAATATCAAGCGAAGATTTTGTTGAACTATTGTTCAAAGATACCAGTAATTGACCTTTCTTTACACTTTGCTCGGCCTTTACATGAATTGAGGCAATGGTGCTGTTTGATTTAGCGCGCAACACGGAAAAATTCTCTGCAGTCATGGTGCCAATGAAACGTTGTGTCAGATCGAACTTTTGCTGTGTTACCACTTCAGTTTCGACTACATACACTCGTTCTTTTGCTTCTGCAAAAAGAGTTGTTGCTATTAGGCCTATTGCCATAATATTTAAAACCAGTGACATAAGGCACCGCCATCCAAATTAAAAACGTTCATCAAAAATGATATTTGCTTATAAAGAGTGAGTCACCTTTTTTGGTAGAGCAGCGGTAAAGGCTCGTCAATATCAGATATTGGAATAAGCAAGAGCTAAGAGGCGCTTTAGTAGCACAAAGGAGCATTTATGTTGAAAGTTGGGGACATTGCGCCCGATTTCGCGTTAGCCGACCAGCACGGAAAAATGGTTCGCCTTTCCGAAATTAAGGGCTCACGCTATTCGGTAATTTTTTTCTATCCGAAAGATCATAGTCCCGGCTGCTCAGCTCAATCATGCTCCTTCAGGGACAATTATGGTGATATTCGTGCAATTGGAGCTCAAGTTATCGGCATAAGTGCTGATTCATCTTCATCCCACCAAAAATTTGCTGAGAATAATAATTTACCTTATCCCTTATTGAGTGACCCGCAAGGTGTAGCGCGAAAAATTTTTGGCGTTCCTAAAACTTTGGGAATTCTGCCAGGGCGAGCAACGTTTATTATCGATGCAAATAATAAAATTTGCTTTGCTTTTAGTTCGCAGCTGCAAATACAGCGTCATGTCGATGATGCGCTCGCAACGCTAAAGCAGCTGCAAGCATCGGCCTAAGTCGAGCCTTTTATAAGTCTTTGATGAACATAAATTGAACCTTTTACATTTATATTGCCTCTATCTCTATTTAAAAGATCGATTTTGTCGACGGAGAGAAGAAGAGGAATGGCAGCAGCAATCATAGATGCAAGAGTTCAAAAACCAATAATTAATGACTTTTTGGCGAGCATAGTGGTTTTTTTGGTAGCGCTCCCATTGTGTCTGGGCATTGCATTGGCATCGGGCGCTCCCATTCTCGCTGGGCTATGGGCAGGTATTATTGGCGGTGTAGTTGTAGGCTTTTTGAGCGGTTCGAATACCAGCGTCAGCGGACCTGCTGCAGGCCTGACTGCCATTGTTGCGATGCAAATCGCAAACCTTGGTTCCTTTCAAGCTTTTTTGATGGCCCTAGTCATTTGTGGCGTCGTTCAAATCATTATGGGTTTTTTGCGCGCAGGATTTATTGCCGCATTTTTTCCCACCAGTGTCATAAATGGTTTGCTGACAGCTATTGGTCTTTTGCTCATTTTAAAACAGGTGCCACACTTGGTGGGCTGGGATCAGGATTATGAAGGCGAGATGTCCTTCTTGCAGCCTGACCATAAAAACACTTTTAGCGAAATTATCGCCTCCTTTTTTAACTGGCATGCAGGCGCATTAATTATTGGCTTAATTTCACTTGCCATTTTGATTGTTTGGACTCGTAATAAAACCCTGAAGCGCAGTCTTTTTCCTGCGCAACTTGCCGTAGTTTCTGTAGCCTTGCTGATTAATTACCTCTTTTTAAACCATGTACTTCCCCTTGGCATTCAAGCTGAACATCGTGTCACTGTGCCGCTCATTAGTAGTTTAGGAAGTATTGTTGATTTGTTTATTAGTCCTGATTTTTCGATGCTCTTCAATCCAAAAATCTATATTGCAGGCATTTCTCTTGCAATTGTGGCGTCTTTAGAAACACTCCTTAATCTTGATGCGGTCGATAAATTGGATCCCCGTCGCCGCGTTTCTCCGCCTAATCGTGAGCTTATGGCGCAAGGCATAGGAAATATTATTTTAGGTTTGGTTGGCGGTATTCCTGTGACCGCAGTGATTGTGAGGGGTTCAGTAAATATTAATGCTGGCGCGCAGAGCAAAAGATCGGCGATATTTCATGGCCTATTTTTACTCTCGAGTTTTTTACTGCTGCCTAATCTCCTAAATGCCATTCCGCTTTCCTGCCTCGCCGCCATTTTAATCGTGACAGGAGCGAAATTAGTCAATATTCAAACGATAAAAGCTTATTGGCAGCAAGGGCTAAATCAATTCATCCCTTTTGTTGTAACGGTGACGGCTATTTTATTTACCGACCTTTTGATCGGCATTTCTCTTGGCCTTCTTTCAAGTCTGATCTTTATTCTGAAAAGTCATTACCAAAAACCTCTCGTAGTAAGTAATGAGCACTATTTCAACGGCGAAATTATGCGCATTAATCTTGCTAATCAGGTCAGCTTTCTAAACCGGGCCTCGATTAATGCATGTCTTGAGAGTATACCTCGCTATAAGACAGTAATTATTGATGCTAGCAATGCTAATTATATTGATGCAGAAGTGGTTGCTATTATTAAGGATTTCAAAACTAAAAAAGCAGCAATTAAATTTATAAATTTAAGCTTGATAGGATTTCCCGAAGAAAGCGGTCTAAAGGATGAGGTGTGCTATCAAGATCATGCTGATCGTGCGCTGCAACATTCCCTGAGCCATGAGCAAATCCTCCAAGCAATGAAAGAAGGCAACGCGCGTTTTCGCGATGGCCGACGTTTGCCACGTGATTTGAATCGTCAGCTTCTGGCCACCTCAAAGGGGCAATTTCCCTTGGCGGTGACCCTTAGCTGCATCGATTCTCGTGCACCGGTAGAGCTGGTGTTCGATCTTGGCATTGGCGATATTTTTAGTATTCGTCTCGCGGGCAACGTTGTAAGCGAGCGAGCCTTGGGGAGCTTGGAATTTGCCTGCTCTATAGCTGGGGCTAAATTGATAGTGGTAATGGGCCACACGCGTTGTGGTGCTGTGGCGGCAGCTCTTGATCTTTATCGTTCAAAGCAAAGCGCTCGCGAGACTTTCGGCTGTCATAATTTGGATCCGCTTATCACGGAAATTCAGCAGAGTATTGATGGAGAAATTAAGAAAGGAATTTTTGATGATCGCTTTTCGAAGGAAGAGCTTGAGTTGCTCGCAGTAAAGTCAAACGTTTTACAAAGCATGCATCGTATCCAGCAACAAAGTAAAATTATCGCGGATCTTCTTAAGGAGAAGAAAATAGATTTGGTGGGCTGCATTTATGATGTGACCACTGGAAAAGCCGAGTTTATGTCGGTGCCCTTTTGGGAAGCAGAACACAAAAGCAAAAAGGTTTTTGCGCGCGAAGAAGTCTATGAAAGCTAAATTAATTTTTCAGCCAGACATGCGCGATAAAGCGATGGCTTTGAAAGATCATTTAGGCGGAATGAAGAAGAATCAAGATTGAATTCTTCTTCATAAAAACCCACATCGAGTGTTCGAAAATCAAGATTTAAGCCCATGCCAAGAGCTTTGCTTATTGCTTCTTTTCGCGTCCATAAAGCAAGAAAAAATGATTTTTTCTGGTCCTTATCTAAGTCCATGAGTTCGCGAAGTTCATTGGTGCTGCAGCATAAAGAAGAGATTTCATTCACCGAGATCAAACGCTGCTCTTCCTCTATATCGACGCCTATTTCTTCGTTTTTACTAAAGGCATAGATCGTAAAATTTTCGCTATGGGCAAGATTAAAATTTAACTCTCTGCTGCGCAAATAGGGCTTGCCGAACGGAGAAATGGCGAAATCATCTTTTCTTAGTTTTTTTCCAATAAAATGCTCCAAAAGTAGACGTAGTATGGCGCGCTGCAATAAATAAATTTCTTGGTGTCGGCGGGAAAGAAATGCTCGTGGGCACTGCTCATACGGGAGAACATGATAAAGGTCACCAAAATAGGCCGGAGTGTTTTCGATCAACACGACGCAATGCTCATGATCAAAATTAATTTTTAGCTGATTAATAGATGACCAAACTTGATTACGAAGCTCAGTAAAAATAACCTTTTTATGCATACCGAATGGTAGTGGTTTGCTAAAAAAATTGGCTGCGACTAAACAATAACCTTTCCGAGTGCGCTTTGAATAAGATCCACACAGAGATTGGCCGTTTGTCCTCGCACATCGAGAGCAGGATTCATTTCGACAAATTCAAGAGAAATAATTTTTTTACTTTCATGGGCACGCTCCATAAGCATACGCGCTTCACGATAACTAAGTCCTCCCGCTTCAGGTACAGAAACGCCCGGTGCATAGAGAGGATCGATAGCATCTAAATCACAAGAAATATGGATGCCGTCCGTGTCTTTGCTCGCGGCATCGATGGCTTTCTCCATCACCCATGCCATGCCTTTTTCATCAATGTCACGCATCGTAAAATAGTTGATGCCACTTTGTTGCACCATTTCTTTTTCTTCTTTGTCAATATTGCGGATGCCGATTAATGCCACATTACTCGGCGACAACCGACTTTTTTCTGTGCCAAGATTTACCAAGACCTCGTGCCCATACCCCAAAATGGTTGCAAGGGGCATACCGTGCAGATGGCCAGTCG
>JBPOIV010000012.1:0-5875 GCA_052034245.1 Myxococcota bacterium | reverse complement strand
ACCAGACATCACGGAAAGAGAAAAAAAACCTGAGAAAAAGACCAGAAAAAAGCCAAAGGATACACGTGATATTTTTATCATCATTAACCTTTAATTAATTTTTTTAAATATAACTATTTAATCTAATAAATTAGTTCTCAAAATACCAAAAAACTTAATAGCCAAGCTTTTTTAAACCTTTTGGCGACGTCGTCCAATTGGGCTCAACGCGCACAAAAAGCCTCAACATGACCTGGCAATTTAAGAGATGCTCAAGATCTTTACGAGCCCGCGTACCAATACGCTTAATCGATTCGCCACCCTTGCCCACAACAATAGCTTTTTGACTCTTACGCTCTACATGCAAGACCGCTTCGATTTCAATTAAGGATTTTTTCTCACTTTCGCGACGAGACTCGTCAAAATGCTCAACGGTCACTGCAGTTTTGTAGGGCAGTTCATCAGTGAGTTCGAGCATCGCTTTTTCGCGAATTAGTTCAGCGACAATTTCTTTTTCGCTGGCATCAGTAAAAAGATCGTCGCTAAAAATAAATTCCGCTTCTGGCGCATTTTTAGCCAGCACTTTAAACAGCTCATCCAGACCATCATGAAGTGTTGCGCTGATCGGGACAATTTCGCTCAGCTCATACTCTTGTGCATAGGCCGCAATAATTTCAAGAATCTTCTTTTTATCTTTCAAGGCGTCAATTTTATTGATGACCAAGGTGAGCGGCTGCTTGTTGGCTAAGGCACTTTCCTTAATCTTATTTATGAATGGGATCTGCTTTCGGACATAATCTTCTGCATCGACGATGAGCACCACTTGATCAACATCGCTCAGCGCCGAAGAAATTTGATCATGCATAAACTGATCAAGGCCGGTCGCGGTGCGCAGAGCCCCTGGTGTATCAAAGTAAATTTGCTGACAGTTATCAACAGTTTTTATGCCCCGGATTACACGCCGTGTCGTTTGAGGCTTTCGTGAAGTCGGAGCAATCTTCGTGCCCACGAGCGCATTAAGCAGCGTGCTTTTTCCTACATTCGGTTGACCCACAAAGGCCACGGTCGTTACAAAAGTTTTATTCGTCATTTATTTCACTACCACATTCACAATTCGATTAGGAACTACCACAACTTTAACAATCTCTTTACCAGCAATGAAGCGTTGAACTTCAGCATCAGCGAGCGCCAATTTTTCGATGTCGGCATTCGACATGCCTTTGCTTACGGTCAAAACACTTCGTAATTTGCCATTCACCTGCGCCGCAAGCTTGAGCTCGTCATCTTTAATGCAGCCCTCATCGTAGCGAGGCCATGACGCATTAAGCAAAAATTCTTTTTCATGAAGCCGTTCAAAAAGCTCATCACAAATATGCGGCGCAAAAGGGGAAAGCAGATGTAAAAACGCTTTAAGATTGGCGATAGAGATTTTTTCCCCGCCGGTCGCCACATTCACAAAAGTCATCATCTGCGCGATGGCCGTATTGAAGCGCAAGTTTTCAATATCTTCGCCCACTTTTTTAATAGTCTTATGAAGCTCGCTCACCAACTCGGGAGTATCTTCGCCCGTATGCAATTTCGTCGATAACTCATTGCTTTCTTCATCGATGGCAAGACGCCACACCCGATGCAAAAAGCGATAGACGCCTTCCACGCCAGCCATTTGCCAAGGCTTTACCTGTTCAAGCGGCCCCATAAATAATTCATAAAGCCGCATAGAATCAGCGCCATATTGTTGGATTACGTCGTCGGGATTCACCACGTTGGAGCGCGATTTCGACATTTTTTCAATTTGAGTTTTTAATGGCTTTTGTCCATCTTTTGAGAAAAAAGTACCGCTTTTTTCCATGACGTCGTTCGGATGATAATATTTGCCTGCTTCATCCTGAAAACTCGGCGCCAGAATCATACCTTGGTTAAATAATTTTTGAAAAGGCTCCTTGGTATGCACGAGGCCGCAATCATAAAGCACTTTGTGCCAAAAGCGCGCATAGAGCAAATGAAGCACCGCATGCTCAACGCCACCAATATAAAGATCCACCGGCATCCAATAATTTTCGAGCTCTTTATTGAAAGGCTCTTTATCATTTTGCGGATCTAAATAGCGAAGATAATACCAGCAAGAGCCTGCCCATTGCGGCATGGTATTTACTTCTCTCGTACCAAGGCCGCCTTCAGGCAAAGCAACTTCACGCCATGAAGCATCTGCTCGCGCAAGCGGCGGTAAACCGTCATCGGTAGGGCGATATTCATCGATTTTCGGCAAGGTAATAGGAAGCTCATTTTCCGGTAAAGGATAAGGATTGCCGTCGGCATCGTAGGCAATAGGAAAAGGCTCGCCCCAATACCGCTGACGAGAAAAAAGCCAATCGCGCAGCTTAAACGTAGTTTTTTTCTTGCCGCTCTCAATAACTTCCAAAGCAACAATGGCTCTCTTTATAGCGGCATCCTTCTGCATACCGTCGAGAAAATCAGAGTTGACGTAGCGACCATCTTGTAAAATTTCGATAATTTCTATGCCGAAGGCTTCCGCAAAAGCTTTATCTCGCTCATCGTCACTCGGAACGCCCATAATGGCGCCAGAGCCATAGCCGGCCAAGACATAATCGGCGATAAAAATCGGCAATTTTTTATCGGTGAAAGGATGCAGTGCATAAGAGCCAGTAAAAACGCCGGTCTTCGCCTTTTGTGCATCGCCTCTTTCGGCATCTTTCTTATTCTTTGCAGCTTCAATGTAGTCGAGCCCTGGGCTTTCTTGCTCTGCGCTAAGCAATTTTTTAGCCAAGGCATGCTCAGGGGCGATGGCGATAAAACTCACCCCAAAAATAGTATCAGGGCGGGTAGTAAAAGCTTCGAGCTTATCGTCGCTATCAGCCACTTTGAAATAAACTTCAGCGCCTTCAGATTTGCCAATCCAATTTCTTTGCATTTCTTTGACGCTTTCAGGCCAATCAACATCATCCAAATCGGTCAATAAACGCTCAGCATAAGCAGTAATTTTAAGCATCCATTGGCGCATGAGCCGGCGCTCAACAATGTCGCCCGTTTCCACATATTTGCCATCTTTAACTTCTTCATTGGCCAAAACCGTTTTGAGTGCCGGACACCAGTTCACATTTACTTCGGCTAAATAAGCAAGTCCCATGTGATACAGCTTCAAAAAAATCCATTGTGTCCACTTATAATAACTTTCGTCCGTGGTGCTTATCTCACGCGACCAATCATAATAAAAACCCAAGCGCTTAATTTGAGCTCTAAAATTATCAACGTTGCGCTTCGTAATAATCGCTGGATGAATTCCATCCCGCATGGCAGCTCGCTCCGCGGGCAAACCAAAGGCATCCCAGCCCATGACGTGCAAAACATTAAAGCCTTTCATACGTTTATAGCGTGCTACTACATCGGTGGCGGTATAACCCTCAGGATGGCCCACGTGCAGACCGGCACCGGAGGGATAAGGAAACATATCGAGGGCATAAAATTTTGGCTTTTTTTTCAGCTCATTAAGGTCGCGTGAAGTTTCAAACAAGGAACTTTCTTCCCATTTTTTTTGCCACTTACTCTCAATACTGTTTGGTTGATAGCGCACCGCAACACTCCCTAAAAAAGCCAAATCACCCCTTCTTGATTCACTATTGAGAGCGCTCTCGCAAGGTCTTCGGAGGGTATTTTATTAAAAAAGTGTGTCATCGCTTAAGTCTGAAGGAGACTGGCGCGACACCAGCCTCTACATGCCTATTTTGATTATTTATTTACTACTATTACGCATAACTTTTAGCTTGATAGTATCTAAAATCTTTGAACTACCGGTAGTATCTTTGCCCATAAAAGATAAAACATGCATATAAAAAGCCTCCTGATCGGTGTGAAAACTTTCCCCGCATATTTGGACATTGCTGAGCCCAAACTTCTGCTCAAGAACTTTTTTGGCAAAATCTTGATCGCTGAGACCTTCATCCCTTTCAATGTTATGAAGGATTTCATGAGGGCTAAAGTCATTTTTGTTGCCGTCATGAAAAGCAATAAGCGTCGGAGGCAAAGCGCTGTGAGCAGCTAAGAAAATTAACGCATTCATGAGCAAGACGAGGCAGAAATTTCTCACCATCCTTTGTCGAGCAGAACTATGAAAAATTGATAACGCCATAAGGTGCTATTGACGATCGCGTTTTCGCGAAAACACCGCACCTATCAATGGTGGCGGCGGCAATACACAGCCCGGTGGCCTGAGCACAATTAGCGCCAGCGATTTTTCCTATAACACTTCGCTCGGCCTAGGTGGTGGCCTTTCAAACTTAAGGGCATTGAGCATTCTAAGTTGCAGTTTAACACCGGCAGCAGCGGTGGAGCGATCGCAGGCAATACGGAGGTTAATTTGCTCAAGATGAAAATCGCCAATAATATCCCGGATAATTGTTCGCCTTTGAATACGATTGAGGGATGCTCAAATGAATGACCTAAAGGGCTAAGCCGCTTAAAACCAATAATAAACCCATTTAAGTGGCTCCTTGGCAGCTTCTTTCAGCATGCTAAGAGCTCATGGCATTGTAAAATCAAGGAATGGGTATGTCATTATTTATCACCTGCGGGCAGGGTTTGGAAAGTCTCTTGGCCGAGGAACTCAATGAATTAGGCTTTAGCAAGCTCGAGCTTGGTTATTGTGGCGTCTACGTCGATGATGACTCAATGGCGAGCATCTATGAAATTAATTATCGCTCCCGCATAGCAGGTCGGGTGCTCTTGCCTCTTTTTGATTTTGCCTGTCGAGATAAAAGCGATCTCTATAAAAAGACGCTTGATTTTTCGTGGGAAAATTATTTTAAAGACGATTACACCTTCGCCATAGACGCTAACGTGCAGCATGATCGTTTTCAAAATTCTCTATTTGCCGCTCAAGTAATGAAGGACGCCATATGCGATCGCCTGCGCGATACTTTAGGGGAACGTCCATCGGTTGATCTAAAATCCCCCGACATTCAACTTAATCTTTTCATCTACGAAGGCCGTGCCATTATTAGTTTCGATACTTCTGGCCAGCCATTGTACAAACGAAATTATAAAATTCACACCGGTGCTGCACCTCTTCAAGAAAGCTTAGCAGCAGCGTTTCTACGCATTGCCAAATACACTGGGGATGAAATTCTTGTGGATCCATGTGCAGGCTCCGGTACTTTGCTCATTGAAGCTGCCGCCATCGCGACCCACACCCCTCCAGGCTTTTGGCGACGAGAGTGGGGCTTTTTTAAACACCCTCATTTTAATCGCGAAGATTGGCTCCGCGTTAAAGAAAGGGCCAACAGCTCAAAAATACCGCTCAAAAAAGGGCTAATTTGGGGGCTTGAGCGCGAGCCAGAAATTGCCGATTTTTGTCGCATGAATATCGAGCATGCAGGCTTTGGCGAGAAGATCGAAGTAATTCATGGGAATTTTTCATCGCATGAGCCTCAGGCTCCTTATAATTTTTTGATTACCAATCCTCCCCACGGCAAACGCCTTGCCTCTGAAGAAGCATTAATTCCTCTTTATAGGTCCTTAGGTGATTTCATGAAGCAAAAACTGACAGCCCCTGCCCGCGGCTTCATTTTCACGTCGAGTAAAATGCTGTCAAAAGAAGTGGGTCTCGCCGCTAAGCGTCGCCATGTTATCGCGAGCGCCGGAATGGATGCTCGACTTTTAGAGTTTGATATTTATAAGGCGAGTAAAGTAAAAACTTAAAAACGAGCAAACCGAAACCAAGAATTCGTCCCCCAACCCACCTAACTACTTGTCATCCTGGGTGCAACTACGTGTCATCCTTGGGCTTGACCCGAGGATCTCATCACAAATCCAGCACCCTGCCATTTTGTGGATCCTCGGGTCAAGCCCGAGGATGACGCCTACCTAGTTCTTGTATTCTTAT
>JBPOIV010000032.1:0-8458 GCA_052034245.1 Myxococcota bacterium | reverse complement strand
GTGTATTATATATGCATATATTATTTATTCTGCAGATATTTATATTATATGCGTATAGTTATATAGCGTTTGGTGGAGTCAAATGCAAATATGGGGATGTGTTTATAGATACTTACCTCAAAAATATAGGCTTATCTTACTAAGATTTTGCTGTTTTTTATATTATTAGTGATTTTAAGCATTCTCTGGCGAAGGCACTGCTGGGTTCTCATCTGGATGACGTTTGACCCAGATATAAACCACCATAGGCACTGCAACGCCAAAGAGAAAACAGAGTCCCGCGGTAGTGATACCAAAAGCTTCTGAAATTTGCGGAGCAGCAACTTCGTCGACGCCGAGCCGAGTCCAATTTAAAGCCCATCCTAAATTAGTGACGCCCTGTGCCGCGCTGTATACAACAGCGAGAAAAGTAGTGCCAGCTGGAGTACTCACCTTACGAAACACCCAATCTTTGCCATTCTTCAATTTCTGAGGGAAGGACCCACAATCCGCTGCAGCTTTTTTCCAAAAACCTTCATCGTTTCCTGCCTCTTCAATTACATCCGGTAATTCAGCAAAGCTTTCAGGAGGAGGAAGTTCTTCTGGCCAATAATTCATATCTATTTCACAGGCCGGCGCCTCATTTGGACTAGAGACTTCGCTTTCTAGCCCTTGCCACCAATTTTTTATCCGTGCGAAGCAACTAATTTTCTCTTCTTCTTGCTGTATATCTACGGCCATTAAGTTAGTAGCAAAAAAAACCGTAAATAAAGCTCCAGTAAAGTAATTAATAGAATATATTTTTGGCCTAAATAGCGAGTAAAAGCGCCGTTTAGAAGAGATATTTTTCGTCATGTTCAGCTGAGAAAGCGGCGTGTTGATAATTGCTCTATTCATGGTAGGCCTTGAAATAAGTTGGTGAAAGGTGAAACTCAAAAGTGTATCTTTCTATTCTTTCCTCTAGCATTTTTTTCATGTGTCACCAGGATGCACGCTAGAGCTTGTTAAGGCATCTTAGAAAACCACAAATGACAAAAAGCGCAGCAAAAATTCTCTGCTGCCAAAGTAGTATCGAGGAAAAAAATAAAATGTTTTCTCTAAAGTTAGGTGTGTATGAGCATTATAAAAAACAATATTACCAAGTTTTAGGTCTCGCGAAGCACACAGAGACAGAGGAAGAACTCGTAGTGTATCGCGCTCTTTATGGCGCTAAATTACTATGGGTACGTCCCTTAAAAATGTTTCTTGAATCAGTCACCCTTGGCGGAAAAAGCGTCCCACGTTTTTCTTATGTCGGCGAAGAAATTGGTTTCGATAAGTTATCTTTGACATTGTAAAGTTTTATCGATTGATAACTATGCCCAGAGATAGCAAGAAAACGTTTTAAACTGTTAGAATCAATAACAAGAGTTGCTGTATTTATAAGTGGATGACATTGCAAAGATCGACCGACGAGTTCTTCATCAAAAAATACTGAAAGACATTGTTTCTCGTCGCATATCAACCCAAGTATGCTTACGGAGCCAGGCTCAACTCCTAGATAAAGCTTAAGCTTTTCGCTTGAGCCAAAACTAAGTTTTTTGGCCCCAAGCGAGTTGGTCAATTTCTTAAAATCAATTCTTTTATGGGCCGGCACGACGATGAGAAAGTAGTTCTCATTTTTTTTATCATGAAGAAATAGATTTTTTATTTCTACGCCGGGCATTTTTGGCAAAAGATGAGAATCTTTGGAACTGAAAATAGGTGGATGCTCAAAATAATCATAACTAATATTTATTGATTTTAGATATTCGTAAATGTTTTTCATTAGTGAGGCTCACTATATAATTATTTAATCTCTAAGAACTTCTCAGGCTGCGACAATATTAAACAAAAAGCCCGCCATTCTCCACCAAGAATGGGTTAACTACCAACGCGAGGGGCGTCCATGAAAATATCCTGCTTTTTTCTCACCGCAACACTGTTTGCGCTTAATGTTTTCAGCAGCCATTTCTCAGATCAGACCGTTGTCTATCATATAAACCTACCGGAGGCCCATCACATAAAACTTAGCTTCAGCGTGACTACTCTAGTTGATGTTTGCAACAGCCATATGATGGGTGGCGACATCAATAAAACTTCTACTGCGACTGACCCAAGACCACACTATAATGCGATATTTTATATTATTGGAACAGAAATGGCTTGCCATGATCCATCGGTAAAACAAGAAACATTTGCGATGACGCATTATGTAAAAGATTCGGAATTTACTATCGAAGTGCCCGACAATGTGAATATGGTGGTCGAAGCAGTGACACCGCCGACACAAAATTTCTAAGTTTTTTTGAATGGCCAACCTGCGTAAGAAGGAGGTTGGCGAAATTTCTCTTTCCAAATTTTTTGCTACGGACTAGCCCCACCCTAAATTTAGATTATATCTCGAAGTATTTTCGGGCTTTAATATGAAAAATGCCTTACTTAGTATTGTTTTATCTTTGGTTGCTCTAACGACTTTTGCGGAGACTGAGTACGAGAAAGCTATCAATGCGATAAAAGCGGCTATAAATACGGGGAACTATTATAGCATGCCAATCCTTCTCGAGAGCGGCATGGTATTTACAGCTTCCGCATCATTTATCGATAATTTAAGGCTCGCATTTCCCACCGAATATCGATTGTCAATTAATGTTACAAAAGACGTTGTATTTGGCGATAACAAAGCATCTCTCCAAAAAATTATTCAAAGGAAAATAAATCCTTCTGATAGTTTGAGGTTTAGATTTAAATTATGGAAGTTTGAAACCACTAATATTGTATATTTTTTTGTAGAAAATATAAGTTTAAATGAACATAAAATAGACCTATTTGTTGATTGTTGTCATGGTTATTATTCAAGGATGATAGAACTAAATACAGTCGTGAGGCCACATTCCTCCGGAGATTCTGTTGGGGAATCGAGCTGGGAGAGATGGAGAAAGATCTTAGATTTTCCTTTGTTGCCCGAATGAGCTTAGTGCCAAGGACTTTGGAAAGGTAAAATCAATTCGCGCAATTTCTCTCGATCTTGTTCCATGCTGTCGCTTAAGCCCAATGCTTCGAGTGCGTGTAGACGCTTTCTTGTTTTAAAATAGAGTTTTAATTCTTCCCATGCTTTGGTGGTGCCAAGCTGAGCGCTGCCTTTAAATTCTTGTACCGAAAAAAGATGTCCGATAAGGCATTCAAAAATACTTAAATATGCGGGTGGGATATCATTAAGAAGATAAGTTAAACGAACATAATGACGTTTTAATACGCCATGTAGCCAGCGTACCTTGGTGCTTTGAATTTGCTTGGTGGTATTTAAAACATCAGCGCGATGAGCAAGGGCGCGCTGTAGGAAATTTTTGGCTTGGCCCACGTAAATAACCGACCGCATGAGGTTTGGACGCTGCTTTATTATGGTGCGAATTTTTATTTCCACATCGAGTAAGAGATTAAATAATTCTGGTTGAGTGAGCTCTTTATTATGTAAATTCTTTTTTCGGAGAAACCCATTTATATTGGTTTGCTCCTGCGAGCTGATTTCAAAAGGCGAAGAGCCATCGCTTTCATTCATTGCAATCATTAAATATATGACATTATGGGCGTTATCTATGGGAAGAATTAGCCTTTCATAAAGATCAGATTTAGAAAGTTTTTGATGGTGTGTGTAATTGCTTGATAAAGATTGTTTTGGTGAGTGATTACAAGAGCTAAGCAAAAAAACGAAATATATAGAAAAAACAAAATAAATCTTTAAAAACCACTTTTTCGCCATAGGTGTTCCATCACGCTTTGAAAAATAGCGGCTAAAATAATATAAATTTACCGATTATTAAAGGGCCGCTGACATATTATAGAGATTAAACGTTAATTATCGAGCAGACGGCCCTCATATTCACCGGTAAGAGTCTTCAGAAATGCTGCTATTTGTTCTATTTCTAGGGGCGTCAATTTCTTAGCGAGTTGATGATCCGCCATCAAAGCAATGGCTTCTTCGAGATTTTTAGCGCTACCATCGTGAAAGTAGGGATAAGTAAGGGCTATGTTGCGCAAGCTTGGAACTTTAAATTTATATTTATCAAAAGAATCTTGGGTAAAATTATAAAGACCAAAATCAGCATCACTTATGGGTCTTTCTCGCGTGCCAAAATAATCTTTTTTCATTCCCATTTTTTCAAAGGAAAGCCCACCCACATTGGTTCCGGCGTGACAGGCAATGCAATTTTGCTTAAAAAGTTGGTAGCCATCTTTTTCCTTTTGGGACAGCGCATCCTCTTTTCCGTAAAGGAAATTATCAAAGCGTGAGTTAGGAGTGACCAATGATTGCTCAAATATGGCAATAGCATTGAGAATATTTTGTTTACTAATACCGTCGCTGTAAGATTTTTTAAAAGATGCTTGAAGATGAATATCTTTGTCCAACTTAGCAAGGACTTCATCCCAATCGGCACCCATTTCTTTTGGGTTTGTGACAGGCCCACCAGCTTGTTCTTCTAGGTCGCGCGCGCGCCCATCCCAAAACTGTCGATGATTATAGACGGCATTGAAAACTGTCGGAGCATTTATTGGGCCTATTTGTCCGCGTATACCTACGCTGGTAATGCTTTGATCGGTGCCGCCTTTTTTGAGGCTATGGCAACTTGCACAGGAGATCGTTTCATCCTTTGAAAGCCTCTTATCGTGAAATAATAATTTACCAAGCTCAATTTTTTCTTTATCCAAATTTTTATCGATAACCAAGGGTGCAATGGGCTCTCCTAGGTGTGTTCCTGATAATCCCATTTTTTCGCGGCGCTTTTTTCTAAAATTATAAATCCAGTCTTTAATCGTTGTTTTTTCATGGGCAGTGAGGCCACTATCCCAATGCAAAATTCTATAGCGAATGGGCGACATGCTGTTGTTATAAATGACGCCCTCGAGACGAGCGAGGTCGAGCTCAGTAAATAATTCCCCATTATGTTCAAGCTTTCCATCTAGAAAAAAGCGCGCCCTTCCTTGGTCTATGTCTCTTTCTATGAGATTTTTAACCACCGGAAAGCGGCCATAGAAGGGAATCTTTCCCGCACTGGAATGACAATCAATGCATTTTTTTTCTACTATCGCCGCTACAGCGTCAAATTCCTCACTATTATTTGCTCGAACTTGGGGCTTTTTCGGGAGCGGAAACATGTTGATAAGCGGAATCAAAAGGCTGAGTAATCCAAGAAATGATAAAGCGGTCAATAGTTTTTTCATTAGTCGTCCTTAAGCAGGCAACGAAGATAAAACCTACCGTTTAGAGTAAATATTTCAATCGCTATTAGAAGCGCTATATAAGTAATTATTAGATATTAATTCATGCTTTTGTTATCCTATTGTGACGTTATAAACAAAGGGATAATTTATGAAAAAAATTCTGCTAGGGCTAAATTTATTCGCTCTAACAAATTTTGCTTTACCTTCAGGTACTTTTACGGGCTCTGGTGTCGCGCTCGACAGAGATAGGAACACCGAAGAATACACGACTTCAGCCAATGTCAGCGATAATTTGGTTACTATTGATTACACCTGGCACGGTTTTTCCTCGCCAACAAGTATTAGTTTCTTGGCAACGAATTCTGATTGGTTCGATGTTTTTTTTAATGGTGAAGATGTAGGCGATGGTCTCTGTCTGCCGGCACAGTGCTATTATGTTGCAACCATTGCTAATATAAGCTACCGAGAAAGCCTTTATTTTTCTGTTAACGAGGACAATGAAATATATATTATTAAGGCCGGCAGTAAATTTGGCGCCGGACTTGCTACCACATGGCGGGATGAACTTTATAGTTTGCCTTAAGATTGCAGGCGGCTTTGCGCCGCCAAAAACGTATCTCTATAATAGTGTGCACTTGTCATAAGGAATATACTTTTTGCTGCAATCAACAGTGGTTTTGATGGCTTGTTTTAATGAAGGGAGAGCTTTGTAAAAAATATCTTTATTGATGAGTTTGTGAATGACGGTGACTTTGTCCCTTAAAGATAGCGCACAAAAACCATGCATTTTATAGCACCTATTATGAGACGCAAAAGCACGTTTTTCGAGCGCTGAACAATACAGCTTTTTCTCACCTGGCCCTAAATTATTTTCGTATAAAAGATCAAAGCTCCTAAGATCATGCTGCAAACATAACGAAGTGGTTGCGACCCAGCTATAAAGCGGCTCATACCAACTCTTACGTGCTTCGTTGAACAGCTTACAGTAGCGGTAGCCATAGTCTAAAAGATAGTTAAAACCTATTTCGTAACAGCCTCTTTTTTTCTCGAGTTTTTCATAAAACTCGCAATCATTGGCCTTAACTTCCAGCGCAAGAAAATCTTCTGCGCCAAGGGAAAATGAAAAAATGAGAATAATAATGTAATGCATAAAAACCTCACTTTTTTTTCGATCAAAAAACTAAAGTGAGGCTAATTTTTTCAACGATCTGGAGGCCGATCATCTATAGGTGGAAAAATTTCGCGACAGCGCAATTTAAAAGGGCCGTGAGTTTCCATAGTAAGGCTGTTATTTATACCTCTTAGTCTTTCTACAAACACGATAAATCCTCCCCCAACCCATTCATAGCGAAGCCCGTCAATTTGAGGATGGGCTAAGGGATATTTCGTAATAATCGCTTTTTTTGCCAACTCTTCCCCAGATAACGAATCAAAATAAATTGCTCTTACTTCTTCTTTTATCTCGCCTGCTTGTTGATTTATGGGACTAGCAGTGCTCGCGTTAAGCGGAAGTAAATAAACGCCAAAATAAGCTAGTAGAAAAAAAATTTTTGCCATTTCTTTCAGCCTCAGGATCAACAAAATCTTTTATAGATTTTGGCTCGTATATTTCTAAAGAAAATAATTTCTAGACCGATGACGATTCATTCTTCATTTCATCACCAATCATTTTCCTTGCTCACTATAAATCTTAGAAAAAAACGGCATCTCGATGGGGGTTAAGATGAGATTCTTATGGATTAGCTGCGCATTTTTGTGTTTTAAATTATTTGCGCAAGGAAATTTAGAAACGAGTGTGGACGATACCACAATAACTATCTCGGAATATAAGAGCTATGTTGCGCATTTTAACGTGATTGACGAAAATAATTTTCGCGCTGCCATAGCTTCTGCAGATGGCAATGTTCTTTCAACTTTCGAAAATTGCATTAAAGAGACCGAAATTCCCTTGACGGTGATTTGTGAAAAAGAGGGCGAAAACTTCGAATTGATATTTGAAGTGGACTACTATTTCGGCATATGGACTAAAGATGCGTCAATAACTTTTTTCGTAGCGGAAGAAGGTAAATCATTGCCCAATTTAGACTTCGAGCAAGCGGCACCGCATCAAATGCAAATTAAAAAAATCTCCCTTGGTGACAAAGACGAATACAAAATTACAATTTTTGGTTTTGACTTTGATGTTGAGCATTTTGATACTTGCACAGAAACAAAGAGTAGCAATGATAAAGAATGTGCTGATATTACCATCGAATGCTTTAATTTCGACAAAGTTGCTTCGGAGTTAAAAATAGTTGCAAAAGCAAATAATGATTGCCTTTCTTACGATGTGAATGCGCGCTGGATTAGCCCTGCAAATGTGTTAGGCGAAGTGCTTTTCGTCGCAAAAGAAGTTCCCCTATCAGTGACTAAAAACCATCATATTGATAAGTTCAAAAAGGCACTCCGTGCGCGCATGCAGTCAATAGTAGATGCGGCAAAGCGTGCCCTTGCACATTGATAAATTACCGAACAAGCCCTTGGCATCTTTTTAGCAAAAGACGCCAAGGCTTGCTTCGAAGAGTTTGCAGTGGTGTGCCATTCTTGGCGTCAAAAATGGTTGCTGACTTTTTGCCGAGGCTCACTAAAAATTTTCGATTTGGACTTTGTAATAAACGACAACATTGATCATCTTTATGATGCAACTTGACCTGGCGTTCTTTGCCAATATATTCCGTGAAGGTTCCATCTGTGGAAGCCACCTCAGTGGCGCCCTGATAATCTTGGCAATAAACAATATGGCGGAATTTATCGCTATTATAGCGACTAAAGACAAGCGTGCCCGACAAGGTCCAAGCGTGATAACTATCTTTAGTTGTTGCCAGAATAAAATTTCCATCATTGCTAAATTGCACGTCAGTAAATTCATATTCGCCATCGAGATGAAGCGAGGTTTTTGTTGAATGCGCACCTGTGCTCGCTAAGATAATTTCTTGTTTGCTCGCGAGCGCGATAAATTTACTATCGGGACTAAAGCAAGCTTTCATATGCGTTTTTTCCGAACTGTGCTTGCTTGATTCCCAATAATCATCACCGCTTTCGCTTAGTTTAAATCCACCATAAAGACCTGCGAGCATCCCTAAGAGCGCGCCTTTTCCAATATCGCTCCAATCTTCTTCGCTATTTTCTTTGCGAAGAATTTGCTGATCCTGCGAACGAAATAGATGCGCTAATGCAAGCACTGCAGCTTTTTCTTCATCTT
>JBPOIV010000046.1:0-6441 GCA_052034245.1 Myxococcota bacterium | reverse complement strand
GTGCCGCTTGCTATAAAGCTCTGAGACTTAAATGAGGATAAGTAGAATAAAGGCCTTTTTTTGAAAGTGCCCATCTACCTAAGGCCTATAATTTGGAGCCAAAATAGCAATCGATTGCTCAAAAGTTCACATAAGCGTCATTTATAGGTTCTGCTTCACCAGTAAAACCAGACCCAAAGTCGTTTTAAGGCACAAAGGCTGCCAAAATCATGATTTTGGCGAATTGCCACTAAGGGCCGGGTTCCAATATATATGACCTAAAGAATCAATGAGTCGGCCAATAAGTGCCGACAATCTGGGCTAATCAAGAGGATTTTCTTAGCTTTGGCGTGATTAATGCTATGCACTCTTCTTTTGACGCCAATAGCGTACTTAACCTATGGGCCTTGAGTCCACACTGGATAATCTCCCTACTGCGCTCCAAAAAAAGCTGGACGCGGTCTTCGCCGCAGGAATTATTGTTTAATGAGGTCTCTAATTTTTACCTGGCGTTCCTAGCGCTCTTAATAGGAAGTCCCATTCTCTCCACTATCACTACAATTGAGATATTTAGCGGTTGGGGGCTTAATTCGGTTCTATCATGTCCTAGGCCTAGCTGACCATCACCGCTATTGCCAAAAGTCCATACACGGCCATCGTCATGGAGCAAAACGGTATGACTCAAGCCAGCTGCCACAGCTTTTATATTTTCGATACCGGGTATCAGTTGAGGTCGGTTCTGATTGTCGTTATTTCCTAAACCTAGCTGGCCATTACTGTTCTTACCAAAAGTCAATACACGGCTATCCTGATGCAGCAAAACGGTATGATTGCCACCAGCTGCCACAGCTTTTATATTTTCGATATCAGGTATCAGTTGAGGTCGGTTCTCATGGTCGATATTTCCTAAGCCTAGCGTGCCAGTACCGTTATAGCCAAAAGTCCATACCCGGCCGTTCTCATCCAACAAAACTGTATAACTGCCGCCAGCTGCCACAGCTTTTATATTTTCGATATCAGGTATCAGTTGAGGTCGGTTCTGATTGTCGTTATTTCCTAAGCCTAGCTGACCATAATAACTACTGCCAAAAGTTGATACACGGCCATCCCCATGAAGCAAAACTGTATGATTGTCGCCTGCTGCTACCGCTTTTATATTTTCGATACCAGGTATCAGTTGAGGTTGGTTCTGATTGTCTTTATCTCCCAAGCCTAGCCGGCCACTACCGTTATAGCCAAAAGTCGATACACGGCCATCTTCATGCAGCAAAACGGTATGGACAGTGCCAGCTGCCACAGCTTTTATATTTGCAATATTAGGTACTGGTTGAGGTTGGTTCTGATTGTCGTTATTTCCTAAGCCTAGCTGGCCATGAAGGTTAAAGCCAAAAGTCCATACACGGCCATCCTCATGCAGCAAAACGGTATGATTGCCACCAGCTGCTCCCGCTTTTATATTTTCGATACCGGGTATCAGTTGAGGTTGGTTCTGATTGTCGTCATTTCCTAAACCTAGCTGGCCATAATGGTTTAAGCCAAAAGTCCATACACGGCCATCCTCATGCAGCAAAACTGTATGACTCAAGCCAGCTGCTATAGTTGCCGCAAGGGAAAAATTCCCATGTAGCGATACTAATAAAACCAAAGTAAAAATAAATTTTTTAATCATTTTTGAGCCTCATTTAGAAATGAAAGGTAAGAGTTATTAAAATACGGAAATATAACTCTAAATAATAGAAAACATAAAGTGCTATTCTACTGAGGCACAGTAAAAACTCGTAATTAAACGCCGCGCCATCAAGTGGTTTATGGTTTGTTTCAGCAATGCTTAAATTCGAACGAGTTCACGAGACGCCAATGTATCGGCCCGAAATACTTCTTCTTCGGAACGATATTCACGTCAATTATCGTATTTAAAAACTCCACCATTTTTAGTTTCTACATGGGGATGATGCCACCCAGAGCCATCGTGTTGTTTTTCCTGTACCTCCCTCCTCTATGCCATAAAAAATTTCTTGACTAAGCCAATCATACCGGTCGGTGCGATTGAACTGCTCGCCGGAAGCGTTCTGCTGAGAATTGCCTGGTTGTGCCCTGCCCTTGGGAATATCGAGCCGAGCGAATCTAGAATCTGAGGCCTCTCACTAAGGAAAGGTAAAATGAAGAAGATACGCTACAGCGATGAACAAATAGATTTCGGATACTCGCGAAGCAGACCAAGGCCCGATAGCGGAAGTAGCAAAACGTCATGCTGTTTTTGAGGCATCGATTTACGCGTCGACGATGTAAATCATCTCAGGTCGCTTGAGATTGAGAATGTACGGCTGAAGTAGGTCCTCGTAGAACGCGATCTCGAAATCGAAGTAATGAAGAAGATTGCTGCAAAAAATGGTGAGCGTGGGCGCTTCCCCTAAAATAGAACAGGGGAAAAGCTGTCAACTAAGTTCAAACAGATCGGATTCCCTTTGCTTTCAGGAAGCCAAAGCAGGGCAAGGAAAAAAGTCCCATCAGATACCTAATATAAAATATATTCAATAGGCAAGCAGTATCCACCACTTAGATCTCAAAGAAACTTGATAGTAATACAATCAAAAGCTATTACTTTAATAAGGCATAAATCAGTAACAATTAACTGAATATATTTGCGCCATTAAAAATATATTAAAACTATCAAATAAGGACATCTATAAACATATCTATTAATCGCAAATTCTTTGGTATACTACTAGCTGCTTTTGGGCTGTGCTCGGTTCCTGGTAATACCGCTAATGTTAAAGATCTTATAAAGAAATTTGAAGATCTGGGGAGCCCAACAAAACAATCAGCAAAGCCTCGCAGGGATTTATCTCCGTTTAAGCAGGTTGAGGAGCTGATTGCAAAATTCGGTGGGAAGGCAAAGCCTATTAAACAGCCTCCTTCTCCTGAAGTTTCCAAAGAAGCGCTCGGCAGAGTGCATGAAGTAAAAAATGATTTTCTCAAATCTGAAGGTTTGACAGAAGCAACTCTAAATTATTGGCTATCGAAGCCAAAGAGCACTTTCAAACAAGAATATAACGGGGAGACCCATTATGATCTTCTGTCCGACAAACTCTATTCTTCCATAGACGAGCCTTCAATGCCCAACCTTCAAAGTATTCTGAATCCTGACTGTGTTGCGATTGAAGATAAGGCTGACAAGGGTGGTGCATATACCACGAGTCTCTTTTTCTTATGGGTCAAACCTAGCTGCTTAGATAGCTCTCTTGCAGATGATTTCAAGTTAAAGCTTATTATTAAGGCATTAAATAAAGGCTTGGAAGAAGTCATAAATTTAAAAACTGTAGAGTCCAGTATTATTAGTAAACTTGGAGCTATAAAAGGAATGCCTAAGCTCGCTCTTACGGTGACCTTTTTCAAATATAGACCTGACGGGGCCGATGAAGATACCTATTTTTCAATTATTCACACGGCCAAAGGTCTACCCCTCTATGAAATTATTAAAGGTTCTAAAGAAGAAGCTAATACTGCATTTAGCGCATTTGGAAGTGCCATCGGAAAACTCCATAATAAGTATATGCAACCAGAAACAATGATTGGAAAATCTCGCGATCCTAATGAGACATTAAAAGAACTCTCAACTAACCAAGATAAAAGATTTGATTACTATAAAACTTATACCCACGGCGATTTACACTGGAATAACGTTTTTTATGATGGAGCATCCAACGATGTAGTTCTCATAGATAACGAAACATTTGCTGATTCCTTATCGAAAAATGGAATGAGTATTGCCAATGACCTTTATGGCGTGATTACTTTGCCTTTATCTTTGATCAGTGGTTGGGATATGAGATTTCAATGTAAATCCGACGGATTCTGTGACAATATTGACACAGCCTTACGGGCCTTCGTTGAAGCCTATGTAGCTCAATTTCCAACGAGCGAGAGAGCATTTATTAAACAATACATTAAACATATTGCAGACGCTGTTAATCTAACATTGTAGCTATCAATCTGATTATCACTGAGCCGCAACATGCCCAGTGATAATTGTTGCAGATAAAGCTCACTCTCGATAAACGCGTTTATGGTTCGGTAATCCGCCCATTTTTAATGGGATTCAAGAGTAGACAGTTTTTTCCTATGCAACCATTTTTAGTTTTTTGCCTAGGGGTAATACCACCGAGCCCCATGTTAGGGCGCTCGTTATTGTAATGCCAGAGCCATTTTGTTGCTTTTTCTTGTACCTCAAGAATCTCATAAAAAATATCCTGATTAAGCAAGTCATAATTAACTGTGAGGTTAAAACGCTCAACATAAGCATTCTGCTGTGGATTACCTGGTTGAATATAAGCAAGATTAATACGGCATAGCTCTGCAACTGGATCCTTAATGCCTAACAGGTAGTTCTTAGCTTTTGCGGAGTCTAAGCTGTTTTTACCCTAGATTCCGGAGTTTAATAGACGGTCATTTTCAAAAAAAAGTCCTTTATGCTACCTATCCTCAGGGAATTCATGTCGTATTCCCTTTCTCAAGGTATATGCCAAAAAGAAATTGGTGAGTATCGATGATGGGAACGATTCGTGGCGGTTATTATGTAGCGACTATTGGTTATCCTCAAAGCACTCATCAATATCACTATTTTCATTGTCTCCTTCAAGTGCAAATTTCGGTTCGAAGTACTTAAAAATAGTCAGCGCGCGCGCGTCATGAACAACCAAGTAGTCTCCAGAATTGCTGGATATGGCAGCGTTTCTATGAACATTTTCAATATTTATATCAAACACATGTTCTTCACGATAAATGCGCAGAATATTATTGTGCGGGCAGAGCACTACTTTTTTGGGAGCATTTAACATAGATAGTATTTCCAACGTTACGCTAACGAGATTTTCTCTATTACCAAAATCCCAGATATTACGTCGGGTATCAAATGCTAAAATTTGTCCATCTTCAATAATAAGTATCTCTGCATGCTCTCCGACAAATTGCAAACGCTTAGGTATACACGAAAGGGGACTCAGATAATCATTCCGCTGCGTTGTTTTTCGGTAGAGACCGGTTCCCTTGATAATATAGACTGCCTCACCATCAGGACTAAGGATCGCATTGTCACCGCTGATTCCTTTTTCAAGCATCATGGGGGCTTTATGATGGTTGAGGGTTGCGATGGTTAGCTTATTGCCTGATTTGAGCACGATCCCCGGTTTGCATCATCGCTCATAGAAATAGGGATACCCACAGAATCTCTATCAATTACAATTTCGCGAACGCTGGCATAACCTGGCTTGATACTATAATTAGTAAAAGCTTGCCAAAATAATTCAGACGCTTTAAGTGTGGGATTGCTTCGTGCATAGTCAAGGAACCGTTCTCCATGAGATAAATTTCGCTTAAGATACACTTCTTTGGCAAAGAGCCTGATATCTTCGGTTGCTGCGAGATTTTTCCAAAATGCTTCAATAACCGTTTGAGGGTGCTCTAAGATAAAAGGAATAATATCCTTAAAAGAGGATTGGGTTCGCTTAAGCCAATAAATCAGCCCTTTTCTAATTTCTTGTTTGAGTGTATTAATGCGAAATTCTCTGGCTATAGCGAAAAGTTCATGCCAAGGCCAAGTGCTATGTCCATGAAAATCATTCTCGACTTTTGGTTTCTCATACAGATAAGCAATTAAAATTTTGATGGCCTCAAGTGTATAAGGAAGATTAACAGTGGCGTCGGAGCCGATTCTCTTTTTGAATTCACCATTGAGGGATACTACGCTACCATGGACCTTGGTTTCCTGGTTATCACTACTTTTTATAGTAATCGCTCCGTACTCTACATCTCCTTGTTGTTGTTGATTATAGAGCGAGGTGCTTAAATGGCTCGTTGATGACGGTACCGACGCTACTAAAGCTACTAAAAGAATGGCAACTAATAGTTTCACAATATTCATCTCCTTTTTTGGGTTGAGAGTATGTTGCCGTGGAGCGCATGTCCGTAAAGTCAGTTAGGGATACGATGCATGAAAGAAATATTTCAGTGAGTCTCTAGCAAGGGGTTCAAGAGGCAATCCGAAATTGCCTTTTCTATTATGTGCTTGACCCTGACGCAACGTAATGCCTTACAGTCACTGTTTAGAGGTTTTTGGTGATTGATATGTCCAAGGCATATACCGTGAAAAAAATGGCCGAGATGTCAGGTGTTAGTGTTAGAACACTGCATCATTACGATAATATTGGGTTATTTTCGCCCTCATATGTAGGGGAGAATGGTTATCGTTATTATGAAGAAAAGGATGTTTTGAAGCTGCAACAGATTCTTTTTTTTAGAGAGTTAGGCTTTAAACTTAAGGATATTTCTTCAATCGGGCCCAATTTTGATCATGTTCATGCTCTAAAAGTCCATCGGGAGGCATTGCTGAAAAAGAATCAGCGCTTGCTTCAGCTGGTTCATACGATCGATCGAACCATTAATAAAATAAATGGGGTAGAAGAG
>JBPOIV010000007.1:0-2584 GCA_052034245.1 Myxococcota bacterium | reverse complement strand
ATTTTATTCTTGAACATTATCCAAAATCTATTCTATTTCAGGAGCTATGGCATCTTCCCAGTGAATGATGTTATAGCGTCCGATATCTACGCCGATGATCCATCCAAAATATTTGAGAGCGGTTTTGATAGCTTTGGTGCTGAGGTCTTTTTCAAAATCCATTTGATTGAGTAATCCCTCATGATTGCTATTGCTATTTGTATATATGTTTTCTTCCCTAGAGCTACTGTTAAGGTATTCAATATCGCTACCGTAATTGTATTTATAAATTGTTATATAATGCCACATTAAAGGACCATAACTTACTAAGGCAATCACGGGTTTTTGGAGAATATTAATCTGATGATTTATGGCCCGCAACAGCTCTTCTTTATCGCTAAAAGCTCGTGCCACTAATCTCTGTTCTAACCTTTGTTCCTTCATAATTTTATTGCCATATCCAGCCAGCCATCGTGGCGTGGGGCCAACTTTGCCGACATGAAAAATTCTATTTATACCCTCGATAATAAAGGGTGCTGCGGCTGCCGTGCCTAAAGCCAAGGCTGCTGCGGTGGTAAGGTAGCTGTTAGATTCCTTAGCGCATAGGCAAGATGCGGCCCCCACGGCGAGGGTGGCGCAAGAGGCATAACCTGTGAGCGTCGTTGGCTGTCCACAGGAGCGAGGACAGTGACTTACAAAGGTGCCGAAATTTTCCTGTTCACTAAGGCCAAAATCTAAGCCCGATAACGCGAAAAAACGCGCCAAAGCATTTGGTCCGCAGGACCACGAGCGTTCATACCCTTGCTCACTCTGCTGAGGAATCGCCTGAGCTTTAACGATAAGGTCATTATCAATTGCCCGCAAAAAAGTTCCCGAAAGCATACAGGTAATGAATATAAATACTATGTTTTTATTGCAGTAATTAGTCATATTAATGTATTTTAAAGCCCCTTTCTCCGCTGTCAATGGCTGCCTGGCTAGCTCTAAGAACTTATTTTTTCAAGCACTTGTCAAGGATCTTTTAGCTTTTTATAAGCGGGGCCAAAGGTCTTTTTGTTTTCATGAGGATATAAATTCATGCGCTACATAGTTGTTTTTGCATTGTTATTTTCCACGCAAATGTTGACTGCTACTGTAGAAGACTGCGACGTTGAGCAAGCTGAGGATTGTGATTTAGAGGAGCAAAGTGAGGATTTTAGTGGTCCTTATAATCATCCCACTGATCCCCTTGAGCTCTTACGGTGGTGTTCTAAACAAATTAGTAATTTTGGCTCAGCCTGCGAGGAGTTGCTATTTAGCCGAGAGTGAGAACTGAAAATTAAAACACAGTCTTTCGAGGCTGTGTTTTGTTAGCGCAAAACATGCTGTTTAAGACGTCGCAGCACTTCATCTATATCGGCAAAAGTCGTTTCTACGCTTAGCGAAAAACGTACCGTGCATTTTTCTTCATCGATGCTCAATCCTAGGCGTTTTAAACTAAAGCTTCCTTCGGGTGCCAGGCCTGAGCATGCTGCGCCAAAGCCTACGCTTAAGCCTGCCATATCGAAAGCAATTCTTAGGGCATCTGGATCTTGGCCGTAAAAAAGGACAGCCGAGGTATTGGAAAGCCGCTCAATTTTGTCCCCGATGATGCGGCAATTGAGCTTTGCTAATTGCTGCTCAAAATAGCGACGCACATTGAGGAGTTTTTCATGCTTGTCTCTGCTTTCTTCAATGCCTTCAGCAGCTGCACCAAAAGCAGCGATTAAAAGGGCACTTTCAGTGCCGGGCCTAAAGCCTCGTTCTTGGCCGCCGCCGGCCCAGGGAGCAGGAAGATTTTTTGCATTGCCTCGTAAGACCAAGGCCCCCGTACCTGCAAAGCCGCCCATTTTTTGAGCTGAAGAGCTGAGCACATCGATGCGTGAACAAGGCGGACCCATGCGCGACAAAGATTGCGCGCAATCACTCATAACAAGGGTTTGGGCGGGGATTTTTTCAAGGATAAGCGACAGCTTAGGAATAATGCCGGTTTCATTGTGAGCTTGGCAGCAAATAACAACATCAAAAGCAGCCCAGTCGCAAGCCAATAATTCGCCCTCAGCGCTAATTGCCATGATATCAACGGCGAGCAATCCTTCATCCTTGGCAACAAGAATGGGCTTGAGCAGGGATGGATGTTCAAAAGGCGAAATAAGTACGCGGAGCTTTTTTTGTTCTTTACGCGCTTTAAGCACCAAAGCATCAACAAAAAGTCGATTTGCTTCAGAGGCACCCGAGGTAAAAATGAGATCACGAGCGCGAGCATTCAGGCTTTTTGCTACGGCATCCCGGGCATCATCGATAATGGCCCGAATTTTACGCCCTTCCTCGTGAAAAGAGCTGGGATTGCCGTGCCAAGAACTAAGCTCGCTGATTTTTTGAGCAGCCTCTGGCAAAGGTGGACATGAGCCATTGGCATCAAGGTATATACGTTTTAAGTGATTGCTCATGCCCTTAAGCTAGCAAAGCAAATAATATTGGGAAGCCAGCAGACTTAAGTGCCACAAGAGTAATAAATTTAACTACTTAGATAAAAATCCTTCGAATAATAAATATTTTTATCACCCATTTCTCTTTTGTTGTGGTC
>JBPOIV010000126.1:0-5783 GCA_052034245.1 Myxococcota bacterium | reverse complement strand
TTCTGAGCTAATGTGCCATTAAAACGACTTTGGTCCTGGTTTTACTCGCGAAGCTAATCCCATAATAGCGCTTATGTAAACTATTTCAGTAGCCGACTATATGTTTGGCTCCAAATGTTGGATTTGGATAGACGCCAATTTTGCAAAAAGAGCTTTTATAGTTCTTATACTCTCAATCGTGATAAATTCACCGAATTTATCGTCCATTTCTTGGCTAAAATCACTCGCCCAAGCAGCTCCACCTACTAATAAAAAGAACATAGCTAATATATTCATTATCGCTCTCCTATTTATTGGCAATAAATGTATAA
The DNA here is from genome assembly GCA_052034245.1 of Myxococcota bacterium. Lineage (GTDB taxonomy): Bacteria > Myxococcota > UBA727 > UBA727 > JABDBI01. The sequence goes on along the minus strand of JBPOIV010000126.1, from coordinate 5,472 downwards.
GATCACCTAGCTGAATCAAACTTACCGTCAACCCTCGATGACAATAAGGAACACCCATGAAAGCCCTACAAGACCAGTTCGCCCCCCACAATCAATGTTTTGGCTGTGGCCCCAGTAACACTTAAGGCCTCCAAATCAAAAGTATGGTTGAAGGCGATTACGTTATCGCCTCTTTCACTCCCAAAAAACATCATCAAGCATTCGACAATGTATTAAGTGGCGGCATCTGCGGCACGCTGCTTGATTGCCACAGCAATTGGTGCGCCGCTTACAATATAATGAAACTACGCAATGAAAAAGAACCACCATGCACGGTTACGGCCAATATAGCGTAGAATTATTGGCACCAACTCCTATGGATACGGAACTATTATTACCGCCAAACCAACACTCGTTACTGAACGCAAAGCCGAAATTTACGCCGAAATTAGTGCCAAGGGCACAATTACCGCTCGTTGCAATGGGCTTTTTGTAGCGGTATCTCCCGGGCATCCGGGCTATCATCGTTGGTAGCTTTTCAAAGCCATACTCAAAAAAAATTCCACTTAGTGGGATTTTTTTATCTATTTTTTGATTATATCCTCGCGCCAATCCAGCTTTATTTGGTTTTATATTTGAGATTATTTTTGTATAGTCTCACAGCTACATTAAATGATTAAAAAAAATCACTTACGGATAAACAAATGAAAATAAATATTTTTCTCGTGTTTTTTATGATTTCTTCGGTCGGATTTCCAATGTCTGTTGCCACTGCAGAGCAAAACAAGATAATACAAGAAATCAACAAAATTATTCTTAATCAAAGTCTCGTCGCTATAGATAATCTTAGCCAGTTCTACTTAGAAGAAAAAAGGTTCTATAAAAATTATAATGATGAGTTATTTAACGAGATCAAGAATATTCTCGAATCACGAAACAGCCGTCTTAATAAAGGTGCTTCATTAGCCCAAACAATTTCTGTAGAAAATATCAATTATGTCATTGAGCTTCATAAATATAATTCAAGAGCAAGTATACCAAAGGAAAATTTTGTACATAATTTTAAAATTTGGGCAATTAAAATAATTCCATACCAGTCGGTATGCCATCCCCATAAGTTTATTTACGTTGAAAAAATGGGAACCTTTGACCAATCACGAGCAATCACGCTGTCGACGCGGCCCAAGCCAGCATTTACTTTGCCTGTTGCCAATTTGTCGTCTCAACTCGTAAGACATGATGATGTGGGATTATTATTGACATCTTCAGGTGCGCACCTTGAAGATCCTCAGCCTGCCGGTGATGAATCTAATTTAGAGACGAGTTTCACTCCTGACTCAGAATTCTCTATAGAACAAATAAAGATGGGAATGGATCTTGATATAATTCTTTCTCAGATTGATCGTAAAAGAAGAGAGGGAGCCTGCCACTACAATGTTCCCTACATTCATCCAGATCTCTTGATATGTGTGACAGATGGCAAATGGTTTGCTCATTTAGATGCGGCAATAAAGCTCGCCCATATCAAGATGAATAAAACACTAACTACCTATGCTAATGTACCAAATAAAGTTGGGATATTAAGCCCTTCTCTCATTACTGGATATGCTTCATCCAACTTTTATGACACAAAATTAAAAGTAAAATATTGGACACTTAATATTTACTATATCCCTGAAAACGAGAAATATATCTACATAGAAGAATGTTCATACCAAGGGCACCAATCTATTATTAATTTTGTTTCTCCAATCTAAAATTGAAGACCTACAATAAATAAGACCATAGACCACTGTATTGATGAGATAATTTTTTATCCTAGAGGTTACTGTCCTATTGCTGAAACTTCTAAGTCGCAGTGTTTGATTCATGCAATGTATTACCCACTAAAAACCCTCAAATGAGGGTTTTTTTTATATATTTTTTATTTTTTATTTTTTATGAATACACATTTTTTACATAAAAAGCTCTAGAATGCATGAGGTTCAAAAACTCACGTATCTCTAGAGACTGTGGGCTTAGGTAGGCCTTTAAGGACCGGAGCAAACAGCCTCTTTTGTCGGAGGTCAAATGCTCGGTCCATTATCTGCTTTCATTCTTTTTCTTACTGCCTTTTCCTCTTTAAGCGCTCGACCGGATGATTATGTCAAAGGTCGGCTTTTGGTCAAAATAGACCCACAAAAACCCATTGCGGCGATGACCGCCAGCTCAGCACAAATAGGAGCCAAGCTCGTTAAAACCGGTCCTTGTGGTAATTTGCCAAAAATCATGATTTCTTAGCTAATATGCCATTAAAACGACTTGGGTTCTGATTTTACTCGCGAAGCTAATCCCCTAATGACGCTTATGTTAACCCTTGAGCAACCGAGGGCTGTTCTGGCTCCAAATTATGGGCCTTAAGTAGGGTGGGCAAAATGAAAAAAAGCCGTTTATGTTTCCTATCCTCTCTTAGCTGGGACGAAAACCTCTTGTTTCCTGGGAGAAAGACTATTCGTGGTTTTTTCTAAGTGAACCCAACGACGAACCGAATTCCAGCTAAGGCTAAATCGGGCGGCTAATTTTTTATAGCCTCCTTCTCCAGCTCGGTAAGCATCAACAACACGAGGGCGAAAATCTGCAGATATTGGCTTTGGCATAATCATTCATTTCAGCGACAAAATCAATTCGTTGCACTAACAACAAGAAAAGGACTGTAAAGATCACGTCTCTATAAAAAAAACCGTCAAAAATGACGGCTTAATGTTGTTATTGGACGTTAAAACCTAATGCCATGTTCATCAACATTAAATAAGAAGTTTTTCGTGACCCGTTGTTCTCGCTCAATAAAATCAAGAGCGATAAAGCCTGTATCATGGTTGATCATGAAAACATCCCAAGCGTAATGTGTCTCATCACCTAAAGATCTACTCGGAAGAAAACTTAAAGTAGGAGTTAAAAATAGTTCTTGTTGCTGGGCAATCAGTTGGGCTTTTATTGCTTCAGCATTTCTTTTTAGTTCTTCGCAATCAATAATTTGATTCAAGCTTTCTTTCCATGACGGATGCCAGTTTATAAAATTTCTCGCTATCTGAGGAATTAAACTGTTCTGCAACTTTTTCTCTTTCTTGAGAGGTTTTTGCGATAAAACATACACGATCTGTTGCGTTGCTTTTGGCTCCAATTGGTATAATAAAAATTGTCCTGAACGCTCGTCTTTCTGTAGTTCAAAACGATAGTGATGGCTGATATTTAAATACTGTACTTTTTTCTTGCCATAGCTTTGTTCATGGAAGGATAGGTGAACATTCTTTCCATCGAAATAATTATTTTCACCTAGATCAGTAGCCATGAGGGAGCCCCACGAGGCATTTTGCCCAAGCGTAGGATATCCTTGCCAATTCTTCATACCGAGCACGATGGTGGTGCCATTGATTTTGTGAAGGCGACCATTGCGAAGAGCATAAGCCTGGCCGAACCACGTGGAAGCAATTGCGGTATCTTTTACCAATTCACAATCGTTATAAAAAGATGTTGGACTGAGATAAAGAGGCTGATGGATCTCATGTTTATGAGATTCTTTACGGACCTTTTTGGGGAGCAGGGGTGATGATAATGAAGCTTGATTAAGTTCTTCCCTTTCTTTTTCCTCAGCTTTTTCCAAAATGATTTTATTATAGCGATTGCGATCTCGCTCATTCCTTTCCTTCTCCTCTTTCGTTTCTTCCAAACCATATTCTCGCCAATCAAAATAAGGTTCATGTCTTTTTGAGCGTTTATAAGGGGCTGCTTGATTTGGGGCCGCTGCAGGCGTCAAAGGAACTTCATGTTCTTCTGTAGGCTCCCCTTCGAGTTCATCATCTTCAAGAAGAGCTTCATAAGGGCCGTCTACTTCAATGCCTTCATTATTATCGTCATCTGATGAAGGATCGTTTTCTTCGCTTGACGAAGGAGCTTCTTCCATACTTACGATTGACTCTGCAGGAACAGGGAGAGCGTCATAGACTTTTCGTAGAAGCAAGTTTCCTTTATTAGTTTCTACCGTTAAAACCACTTCCGTATCGTTTTCATTGCTACGATCTTGTAAAGCGAGCGAGCTGCTAAAAACCAAAGGTGTTTTTTTATTTTTTGATTTACGAGCCTTTTTCCCAATAAATGAGCGAAGCTCATCGCTGGCAGAATAAATAGGTTCGACCGTCACCATATAATTAGTTGAACTTCTTTCTAATTTAAAGTTCAGCTCGAGCGCTTTTTTCCGCACATCGGCAGGAATCGTAACGCGAGCCCACGGTGCCGTATCGTTCGTGACATATACAGCATAATTTCCAGGAATTTCCCCATTTCTAGGATAGAATTTTTTAGGACTTAATTCAGATGCACTGGGAACTACACTAGGTTTTTCCAACGGATTATCTGGAGTGATTTGAACAGGAGCTGCTTGAAGTTGCCATTCAAGCTTAAGATTAATATTTTTTTGCTTTGTTTTAGTCGCTAAAGAAGAGGAAAAAACAATAGCATTTCCTTTTTTGCTAAGCATAATTTGTTTTTCAAAGCGAACGATATTAGCGGCGCCAGTATTAGTATTTAAATAGCCGACAGATGAGGCTATTTTAGATGTGTTGCTAGGGTTTATAAGAAAAAATTTAGTAATACTATCATTGTCATCAATAACTGGCTTTAATAATAACTCTAAAATGTTCTCTTTTTTAGCAGCGTTAAATGATACAATCATTTTCAGCAAATCGGGAGCCGCTGGATACTCTAAAAAGCGGATAGTCGTGGGAATATCTTTATTATTATTCGCTCCAAGATTGAGTTCTTTAGATTTGGCAATTGAATGAAAAATTTTGTCTTTTAATGCTTCAATACCAATTATTTTATCTATTTCAATCGCTTTATTTTCCACTAGCTTAGTATACATTTTTGCTTCAGGAGTAAGCGCCATTACTTCTAAGAGCGTTTTTCCATTTTCATCCAATCGTCTTGGATCGAAGCTCTTGTGCCCTATAATTTTTTTGATTATGCCATCGTCGAGCTTTTCTTTAATAGCCAGTAAAAGGGGGAAAATATTGCTCCATGAATTAGGCCCTAATTTATTTACATCCAATCTGTTTTGTTGGAGTAGAAGATTCAGTAAGTCTATATTTTTTGTTTGGATGGCATAGAGGAGGGGAGTTCCAGAGCTCATCTCATTTATGTTAATGCCAGCTTCTATTAAACTCTTAGTTGCATTTAAATGTAATTTATCCCGTAGACTAGCTTCAAAAAAATAACCAGGGTCAGATGCCCGTGTCATTAATTCTGCTGCAGAAACTACCTCATTATTGTAGATTATAATGTCACTAATAAGCATTACGGATTCGCCGGCAGCAGAAAAAGCCCGAGTAATTGGGGCGGTTTCTGGGGTTTCTGCGGTTATATACGACGTTAATCTATTTTTATCTGTTATTAAATTTATATATCTTTCTTTATCGGTAAGATGAGGATGATTTTCAATGGCTTTTATTATGTTTTTCA
>JBPOIV010000220.1:0-6814 GCA_052034245.1 Myxococcota bacterium | reverse complement strand
CTTTTTTATCTTTGTTTAGCTTCAAGCTATTTTTTGAGGATTTATGGCGACTATCAAACTCACCATGGCGCAAGCTTTGCTCCATTTTTTAGATCAGCAATATTTTGCCGATCATGATCAAGAACATCGCTTCATTGCCGGTATCATGGGAATTTTTGGTCATGGCAATGTGACGGGGCTCGGTGAAGCACTTGAATATGAAGACCATCATCTTCGCTTTATTCGCGGGAATAATGAGCAGGGAATGTGTCATGCAGCCATTGCTTTTGCCAAGCAGCAGGATCGGCAACAAATGATGGCGGTGAGCTCGTCGATTGGACCAGGAGCCACCAATATGCTGACGGGTGCTGCCACGGCTACCATCAACCGCATCCCCCTCTTACTTTTACTGGGCGATACTTTTTCTTCGCGGGGTCCTGATCCGGTCTTACAGCAACTTGAGCATCCTTTATCGCATCAAATTACGGTGAACGAATGTTTTAGACCGGTGAGCCGCTATTTTGACCGCATCGATCGACCAGAACAATTAATGACCGCTCTTACAAAAGCGATGGCGACGCTCACCGATCCCGCGCTTACCGGAGCGGTTACCATTTGTCTTCCCCAGGATGTGCAGTGCGAGGCTTTTGATTATCCCCAAAGTTTTTTTAAAAAGCGCATTCATCGCTTGCGTAGACCAGCTCCTGAGCCATGGCAGCTTCTAGAAGCCAGCGCGATGATTAAGCGCAGCAAAAGACCACTTATTATTGCTGGCGGTGGGGTGCACTATGCAAAAGCTGCGCCTGCCTTACAAATATTTGCTGAAAAATATGGCATCCCCGTCGCAGAAACACAGGCAGGAAAAAGTGCGATTCTTCCTGATTCGCCTATGCATCTTGATGGTGTCGGTGTCATAGGTACGGCTGTAGCCAATCAGCTCGTGCAAAAAGCAGATCTCATTTTGGCCTTAGGAACGCGTCTGAGTGATTTTGTAAGCTGCTCTAATACTTTCTTTGGCGAACAAGAAATTATTGCCATTAACCTTGATCAGCACGACAATTTGAAGCGTGATCCAAGCTTGGCAATCAATGCTGATGTTTTGCGGGCTTTAGAATGCCTTGATAAGAACATGGGCGATTTTCATACCGAGAAATTTTATAACGACGAAATAGCGCAAAAGAAATCGCGATGGAACGCCATGCGCGACGAGCTCTTTCAATGCCAAGAAGAATATCCCTTCAACCAAGTCCAGGTTTTAGGGCTGGTTAATGAAAGCGTCGATAAAAATGCGGTGGTAGTAGGTGCTGCAGGAAGCCTTCCTGGAGATTTACAACGTCTTTGGCACGCGGCTTCGCGCAAGGGTTATCACCTTGAATATGGCTATTCCTGCATGGGCTATGAGGTTGCGGGTGGATTTGGCGTGAAGCTCGCCGCGCCTGAGCGAGATGTTTGGGTGATGGTAGGGGATGGCAGCTATTTGATGATGCACTCCGAGCTTGTAAGCGCCATTCAAGAAGGGATAAAAATAAACATTGTGCTCTTTGATTCGGGCGGGTTTTCCTGCATCAAATCATTGCAATGCGCCTTTGGCAGCCTCGGTTTTGGCACAGATTTACGCTTTCGCACAGCCAAAAAAGATCAACTTGATGGCGAAATTATTCCCATAGATTTTGCCATGTATGCCCAAGCTTTAGGCCTAAAAACCTGGACGCCTCGCAGTTTTAGTGAACTCAAAAATGCGCTGAAAGAAGCGAGTTTAAGCCCCCACTGCACGCTCATCGATGTAAAAGTAAGACAAGGCTCGCAATCGTCGGGCTATGATAATTTTTGGCAGGTGGCGGTAAGTGAAATTTCTAAAAGCCCGCTCGTAGAGAGCATTAGCCGTCAGCAAAGGAAGCAAACATGAGCTCAATCAATTGCATTTCTCCTCTCGATGGTCGGCTATTGGGAACGGTAGAAAAAGATAGCCTCCAAAGCCTGTCTGAAAAAATTGCCATGGCGCATAGGGCGCAGCAGCAATGGGCGAAGCAAAGCCTTAAGCAACGTGCTGAAATTATGTTTAACTATCGCGCTTTAGTGCAACAAGAGAGCGATAGTCTGGTCGAAAGCATCCATCTCGAAAATGGCAAGACACGCGATGAAGCGAAGGCTGAAGTGCTAAAAGTGATTGAACTTTTAGACTTCGCCTGCGCGATGCCATCCATCATGGTGGAAGAAGGCTTAGAAGTAAGTCGCGGCGTAAATTGTACGATGAGCTATCGTCCGCTCGGCGTGGTGGCGAGCATTACTCCGTTTAATTTTCCCCTCATGGTTCCTCATTGGACCGTGCCGATAGCGCTGATGGCGGGCAATGCAGTGTTGCTCAAAGCTTCTGATGTCGTTCCTAAAAGTCCGGAATTAATGAAAGAGCTTTTGATAAAAGCAGGGCTGCCTGATGCGCTATTCTTCCCCATCCAAGGCGGTGCAGATCTTGCCATAGCCTTATGCGAAGAGCCTCGCATCAAGGCCATCAGTTTTGTGGGATCGACCCGCGTTGCAGAAATTATTTATCGCACCGCAACCCAACATCTTAAGCGCGCTCTTTGCTTGGGCAGTGCAAAAAATCATTTATTGGTCTTGCCTGATGCCGACGTAAAAATGACCGCTGAAAATGTGGTGGCTTCGATGAGCGGTATGGCGGGGCAGCGCTGTATGGCGGCATCCGTCATGGTGGCCGTGGGAGATTGTGAGCCCGTGATTGCGCAGATTGTCCATGAGGCCAAAAAAATTAGTGCCGGCAAAAATTTAGGCGCGCTTATTTCTAAGGCTGCCAAAGAACGCATTGAAAACTATGTAGCAAGCGCAGTGGAAGAGGGTGCAAGCATTATTCTTGATGGCCGCAACGCCGTAGTTCCTGGCAAAGAAAAGGGTCATTATGTAAACCCTATCATTATTGATCACGTCAGGCCTTCTATGCGTGTCGCCAAAGAAGAAATTTTTGGACCGGTATTATCGATTATCCGTGTAGATACACTCGATGAAGCCGTCGCGATTCAAAATGATAGCCCCTATGGCAATGGCGCAAGTCTTTGTACGACGAGCGGGGCGCATGCTTTTTACACACGGGAAAAATTAACTGCGGGCATGATTGGCATAAATATCGGCGTTCCGGTGCCGCGGGAGCCATTTTCTTTTGGCGGCATGAAGGCATCTAAATTTGGCGCGGGCGATATTACGGGTAAAAGCTCCATCCAGTTTTGGACTGAACTCGTGAAGTACACCACGAAATGGAATGCCGAGGCCACAACCAATTGGATGAGCTAGGTGCGAAGCATACGGCCATGCATGATCAAATCGCTGCACTGCTGCAAGGTTACGCTTCCTGCTGCAAAGTTGCCAACGCTTTGTCCTTGGTGCAATACCACGACTTGATCGACGATGCGCTCGATGTGATGCAAGGTATGGGTAATAAAAATAACCGCGATACCAGAGCTAGCCGCTTCCTTAATATAATCGAGCACGGCTTCAGTTTGGCCAACCGAAAGGGCGCTGGTTGGCTCGTCAAGAATCAGCAGTTTTGCACCAAAATAACGCGCACGAGCAATAGCTATGGCTTGCCGCTCTCCGCCTGAAAGTTTTTCTACAGAGTCGCTCGGATCAAGCTTTCGTTTAAGGCCCATAAGTTTTAATTTTTCTGCAACTACATCATGCATGAGTTCACGATCGAGCCATTGAAAAGGCCACCGGCCTTTTTTAGGTTCAGCGCCGAGAAAAAAATTACGAGCGATTGATAGCTGATTCACGAGGCCCAAATGCTGATACACCGTTTGAATTCCTAAAGCACGTGCTTGTTCAGGGCTAAACGTGCGCATCGACAAAGGCGAGCCTTCCCAAAAAATCTCACCACGGCAAGGCTTGTGAAAGCCCGCAATAATTTTTATAAGCGTGGATTTTCCGGCGCCATTATCGCCAAGCAAAGCTAACACTTCGCCGCCATTTATTTCGAGGAAGAGATTTTTAATTACCTCAGTTTGCCCGAAATTTTTTTTAATAGCAGAAAGCCTTAGTCGTGGTATCGGCATACTATGCTCGTTGATAAAGACGTTTAAGATTTGTATTCATTATAACAGCCATGACTAAAATGAGACCAACCAATGCTCTAAACCAATAGGTAGAGACGCCAGCCTGCACAAGGCCACTTGCGAGAACCCCCATGATGAGTGTCGCGAGTATGGTGCCAAAAATAGTACCGGAGCCGCCATTTAAGGTTGTTCCGCCGATGACGGCGATGGCGATAGCGCGAAGCTCATATTGCTCGCCGGCGGTGGGCGATAAACTCATCAAATGTGAATATTGAACGACTCCCGCCAAAGAAGCCAAAAGGCCGGTTAAAATAAAACACCACAACTTGACGCGCTTAACTTTGACGCCCATAGAAAATGCGGCTTCTTCGTTGCCGCCGGTTGCCATAATATGATTGCCGCGCGCATGCCAGTTAAGAATATAAAAAAGATAGGCGCCAATCATTATCCACCATAGCAAGGAACTTTTGAGGCCATAGCCGATATCAGTGGCAAAAAGCCCTATGACTTCATTTGATTCCAAAGCCGCAATTGGAAATCCATCGGTCACCACGAGAACAATGCCGCGAAATATAAGCATAGTGCCTAAGGTAGTGATGAAAGAAGGGATTTTGGTGCTCAAGGTGACAAGGCCATTGATCAAACCGATGATGAGGCCCGTGATGAGGGCGAGAACTAAGGCGAGGAGTGGGGGAAAATTATAGGTGGTGGTGAGAAGAGCAAAAATCATCCCCGAGAGAGCAAAATTAGAACCGATAGAAAGATCGTATTCACCGGCAATCATGAGTATGGTGGCGCCCAAAGCAAGGATACCCATCTCAGTAGAAACACTCGCAATGCTTGAGATACTTGTCATTGATAAAAAATTTTCACTCAACGCACTAAAGATAAGCAAGAGTAATCCAAGGCCAAATAGAACGCTTATTTCTTTAGTCTTAAGCAGATAGCTCATTAGCGTACACCTTGTTTTACCAGGCTCAGAAGAGGGGCTACCTGTTCTTTATCTACCAGCGCCACACCGGTATTTATATGAGCAGGACTCAAATCAAAACGCGATTTCAAATCGAGTTCTATGAGGGCTAAATAGCCTTGCATAAAGGGCTGTTGGTCCACGCTTATGGTGAGCGATTCATTTTGGATTTGATCGAGTGTGAGCGGCGTTAGATCAAAACTTGCTTGAATGATGTGCGGGTAGTCGGTTTTAAGCCATCGGGAAGCCGCATGAATGCCAAAAGAACCAACAAAAAAAATCGCTTCGGTGTCAGGATTTTTTTGTAAATAACTCTGCAATATTTGCTGAGCTTGACTTGCGTCATTGGAAATATCTAGTTTATGGACGTTAATACTATTTTTAAGAAGCGTGGTTTTAATACCAAAATAGCGACGCTCAAGCCCGACGTGACCGGCCTGATGAATAGCAACAAGAGCCTTACTGTTAAGTTTTTTTGTGCTGCTAATTTTTTCTGCGAGTTGCTTTCCTGCTTCGATATCGTCCATGCCCACAAAGGCGAGAAAAGGATTATTTTTCTCAGCAAGTTCATTTGGCCGGGTATTGAAGGCAATCACTGGAATATGCAAAGAATGAGCCGCTTTTAGGCTTTTGCTAAAGGCCTGGTCATCAGGAATGCTAATCGCAATACCATTCGGTTTTGTTGCGATGGCTGCATTTAAAAGCTCAACTTGTCGCGCGATATCATTAGGCGTTTCAGGCGCTAAAATTTGCAGCTCTGCACCTAAAACTCTTTGAGCTTCTTTGGCCCCCTTAAAAACTATGTTCCAAAACGGATCGCCAGGACCAGCGTGAGAAATAACAAAGTAGCGGGGTTTGACGCTTTCCGTTGTTGGCGCTGGATTTTTTTTACATCCACAAAGGAAGAGGGCCAGAAATAGGTAAAAAAAATTTCTCATGTACAACAAACAGCAGCGAAAAAAACTTTATTTCTCGTCCGAAAATTTTTTTATTTCCTTTTTTTTAACTATATTTGCTGGAGATCCCATAAGCGCTTATAGCTAGAGTCATTTTTCAAAAGCTCTTCGTGACTGCCTATTTCAACAATTTCTCCTTTCTCAAGCACGATAATGCGGTTCATATGTTTGATAGTGGAAAGGCGATGCGCAATAGCGATGACGGTAACCTTTGAATTCTCGAGTAGGCTCGTGATGCTATTTTGGATAAGCTGCTCAGTTTCGGTATCCAGACTTGAAGTTGCTTCATCGAGAATGAGTATAGGTGCATTTTTTAAAATTGCGCGAGCAATAGCAATACGCTGTCGCTGCCCACCGCTCAGTTTAATTCCTCGCTCACCCACCATCGAATCATAGCCTTCTGGAAGGCTTTGGATATAATCGTGAATGTTGGCCATTTTGGCAGCCAAAAAAACCTGTTCCTGTGATGCCGAAAAATCACCATAGCGAATATTTTCAAAAATACTGCGATGAAAAAGCAAAATATCCTGCGGGATGAGAGAAATATGGCGACGCACAGATTCAATTGAGCATTCATTAATATCTTGCCCATCAATTAAAATTCGACCATTTTGCGGCTTAAAATAGCATAATAATAAAGACACCAAACTGGATTTCCCCGCGCCTGATGCACCCACAAGACCAATTTTTTTCACCCGCCCCGATCGAAAGATTAAATTTCTCGAAAATGGCGCCGCTGCCATAAGAAAAATCAAGATCCTGAAAATTGATCTGGGCGTCCTTCACTTCGAGTTCTTTGGTAGCCAGGATTTCTCTTTCATCGTGAGGAATTTTCATCACTTCAAATG
>JBPOIV010000168.1:0-9812 GCA_052034245.1 Myxococcota bacterium | reverse complement strand
TTCGAGGCCATTATGGTAATTTCAGCCATTTTTGTATCGACATTAATTTTGACTTTTTTATCACCTTTAGCTCTAAGCGCACTGCTGGCTGGCTCCTATTTTTTTGTACGTGCACCACTCATGGTGGAAAAATTTTGTTATCGATGCGTACGCATCTTTTTCGTCATGGCGTTGCTGTCGTCGTGTCTAAGCTTTTCTTCTTGGGCATTTCTAAAATTTCCTTCGCGCACCCTTGATTTTATGAATTTTTATTTATCTCCTCATTACACAATAAATTTGCGACTTTTTTATGATTTTCACAGTATGATTTTCCTCGTCACCGTTGCCTTTATCAGCGCCTTAATAGGTTTCTTTTCTCATCGCTATTTGCACCGTGATCCGCACTATAGAAGATTTTTTATCATTATTTCTTTATTTATCTTTGGAATGAATCTCATTGTACTTTCAGGCACCATGGATTTAATTTTTGCGGGCTGGGAAATTGTCGGCCTCTCCTCCTTCTTGCTCATTGGCTATTTTTGGCACCGGCCTAAAGCGATTGCGGCAGCGACGAATGCTTATTACATCTATCGCTTCTGTGATTTAGGTTTGTTGGCCAGTATTTTAATAACCCATTTTTTTTGGCACGATTTGAGCCTTTTTGGCGATTTTCAAAATCTTAGCAAAGAATCTATATTATCCCATGTTCCTACGCTCTGGTTATGGGGACTAAGCATTGGTATTTTGTTGCCCGTTTTAGGAAAATCAGCCCAAGTTCCATTTTGCTTTTGGCTTCCAAAAGCCATGGAGGGCCCCACGCACTCAAGCGCGATTTTTTATGGTTCATTGTCGATTCATGCCGGCGTCTTTCTTTTGATTCGCACCATGCCTATTTGGCAACACACTCCAGGATTTAATTTCGTTCTCTTTGGCTTTGGCCTTGTCACTGCTTTATGCACCACGCTTTTTGCCCAAGTTCAATCAAATATCAAAGGGCAAATTGGCTATGCCTCAATTGCACAAGTCGGCCTCATGTTTATCGAGCTTGCTCTTGGTCTTAGCACGCTTGCCTTCATTCACATGATCGGCAACGCTTTATTGCGGTGTTTTCAGCTTTTAGTTTCGGGCTCTATTTTGACAACGCACTTGCATATGCAGCGAACGGTAAAAACTTTTGACCAAATGAATAATTTCACCTTGCCGCGTTTATTACCCAATACCTTGAAATCAACACTTTTTAGCTTTGCCCTCAATGAAGGCTATTTTGAATTTTTAATGCGCAAAATAATCGTGAAGCCTCTGTTACATTTCGCTCACCTTCTTAACACCGGTATTTCACTCATTCTGCCGGGCAAAAAAAAGCTCGACGATAAAAACAAATGGCTTTCCATGCTGCCGATTTTTCTCGCGTTATGTCTCCTTTTATTCGTCAAAATATTCGTGTTTTTTTTTCCGGCTACCCGTGCTCTCTCTTTGAGTCTCTCTCTTCTTTTTGCCTTTTTTTCCCTAGGAGAACGAACAAGGCCTTTGCGATGTTTATCCTTTGCCATCCTCAGTTCGATATTGGTGTTTCTCAGCCTGCAAAGCGGCCAAGGTGGCGCACTGTACATCGTGGGAATTCTCGTGTCAGCTCTTATTGCGCTCGATGCTCTCAGCGAACTTAATAAACGGATTAGCATCCCTGATATGGAACATTACTGCGGGCTTTTCCAGCAATTTCCCATGCTTGCCAATGTTTTGTTATTGGGAATTTTGGGAATCATAACTTTTCCTTTATCATCGACTTTTTTTGGAGAAGACTTCTTGTTGAGCTTGGCCGTGGAATCGGGGATTTATTCTATCATTATTTTTCATAGCATTTTTGTAATAGTTGGCATTTCATTGATCCGTATGTATGCACATTTGATGCTTGGAAAACGAACTAATGTTAGCTCGCAGATAGATTTAGATTTTTCCCGTGCACAAGTTCTTATTCGAATTTTATGCCTGATAGCCGGCAATATAGGCGCATTTATGTTGGCATTTTAATCAGCGCGACTCGAGGAATTTTTTTAGGCCCTTGGTAAATAGCTGAAATTCTGTTTGCATATTGGGAATTTTTTTTCGAAATAGCGGCAACAAAATGCCTGAATAGTTTTCTGCTATTTTGAATTCCGTGGTGAAATCATCCTTGGCGAAAATGCTAAAACTTCTTTCTCGCTTGAATAAATTAAAAGGCAGACTCCAGACCCAAACCATTTTTTGATTCTTTACTAAGACGCTGATACGCATTTTAAGCGGTTTATTCGCATGAAGACGCGAATAAAATTGAATCTTTTGTCCCCGTTTTATAGTGCCTTCTAGCCGCAGACAGCTTGGGTCAAAATGAGAAAAATGCTGAGGATTACTAATAGCATTAAATACTTGTTCACCAGACGCGTTAATTACTATCCTGCTCTGATATTCCATGGCCATTTCCCTCGCATTGCTATCTAAACAATGAAAAAACTATTTTTAGTTCGAGGGAGATAAGACCAGAAAATTTTGTTAGTTTAAATTAATTTTAGCTCGACAAAAGCCTTGGTAATTTCATCTTTTATCAATTTGCTCAAAAATTCTTGGCTATTAAGATAAATGCGTAGTTGTGCTTTCAACTCTTTTTTATTCAAAGAGCCAACCTGAATGGACTCTTTGGAAACTCTCTTCTTTGATTTATTTTCTTTGGTTTTTGGCAATAATACTGTCTTAATGGCCGTCTTCATTTCTGCGGCAGTACTAAATTTTTTATACGCAAATTGACGCATAATTACGCGTGTAGAAAATACGGTAGGATGCTGGCGAAACATATCTTTAATGTCACTATTCCAATTCGCCATTTTAAGATAATGCCGCACAGTTCTGATATCGCGACAAAAATGTCCAGATAAATCCTCTTCACTCCAGCCGGCAAGAAGCAATTCCTTATAGCCATCAGCAACATCCAAACAATGAAGATCTTCGCGATTTAAATTCTCCGCCAAAGCTGCTCCCACGTGGTCGCCTTTTTGTTTATATGACTGCAATAGGCAAGAAACCTTCGTAATATTTTTTGCCACCTTTGCCGCCAAAATACGACGGTGCCCAGCGATGCAAACAAGACGATAATCACTTTCTTTGCTATTTATTCTTAATTCAGCGACTACATTTTCTAAAATTCCATATTTTTTTATCGATTCGACCAATCGCAAAAAACCTTCAGAATTTGTATCGATGGATTTTCGAATATTCTCATTAGTTTCGATTTCATCTATAGAAATAGTTACTACCTTACCAATATTCGCCTTCAAAGAATTGAGGCGTTTTTTCTTATCATTGGTTGCTTCTTCAATATCTGCAAAAACAAAATTCATAGTCTTCGCAACAGCATTGCTCAAATTTTCCATAATTTCTCCAAAAATTGTGTAGACGCGTCTACAAGAATTATAAGTCGGCGGCAACTTCTAGGTCTAGGGCAACAGCCTTTTTCTTAGGCACTTTCGTTGTCGCAGTTTTAGAATTTTCTTGAACTAGCTTTAACACTTCTTTGCTGAGTGCCTTATAAGCTTTGGTAGCAGGTGAATCATTTTTATAATGAAATAAGGGCAAACCATGAGCCGCGGCAGCAGCGACAGATTGAGAATTCGGAATGAAGGTCTTAAAAACGCTGAAATTATTCTCTTTACCAAAACTTCGAATTAGCTTTTCAAACTTTTGATGGGTAGCGTTATAACGATCGTATTTGACAATGACGCAGCCCAGAAATTTAAGAGCCGGATTTAAATAACGTTTGATCTTATCGATGGCCTGAATTTGATGCGCCAAACCTCTACTCGAATCAGCTTCAGGAAATAAGGGGATGATATAATAATCACTAGCGGCGACTGCAGATTGAAAAAAGCAATCGAGCGATGGATGTGTATCGATAATCACAAAATCATAGTCTTTAATTTTCGGACTATCGAGCAATAAATCAACCAGTTTAAATTGATTCGGCTGACCAACCAGTTGCTCGCGTAAGTCATCTAATTCGCGATTCGAAGGTACAATATCAATATTCTTGAAAGAAGTTTTAACCATTACCTTATCAAAACTTAAATCATTTTTTATAGCATAGGTGTAAGACTGTTCTTGTTTTTTTATTTGTCCGTCGCCACAAAAAAGGCTGGTCGCATTGGCTTGATAATCACAATCAATAACCAATACTTTATTGCCATCTTGGGCCAAAGAAGCCGCAATATTAGCGACCGTTGTGGTCTTGCCCACTCCACCTTTTTGATTGGCAACAGTTATTATTTTTGGCTTCGTGGCCATATTTATTCTCCGATTCTCTCTAAATCTATCAAAAACATTTTAGCGTTTTTCTGGCCAATGTTATGCATTTATTTTCTAAAGTGAAGCGCCACATATGATTATCAAAAACGAAATTGATTAGCATGCAAAAAAAAATGGCGAAAGCAAGCCGCTAACGCCATTTTTTGTGGAAAATTAAGCAATTATTTGCTTGGCTTTTGCACTGGAGCTGCTGGAGTAGCTGCCTTCTTTTCTACCTTTACTACTGGAGTTGGGGTAGCAGCCTTAGCTGGCTCTTTTGCAGCGCCTTCTTCAGCATGGATATTAAGACCAATCAACATCAATGAAGCAACGATTGTTAACAATTTCATGGGACACTCCTTCTTTGGCACTTAGTTTAAGCGCTATTTCAGTGCCGGGTGGCACATTACCAACTTATAGTGGGCACCACATAAAATTGGCGAAATATTCTCTTCATCGTGCAACTTATTTTTAAAATTTAGCGCTCGAAAGAGCAAAGTATTTGAGTCTCATCAGAAAAAAACGATAATAGAAAGATAAAAAGCAATAAGAGAGTTGACATGGGCAAGATAGCAATTATTGGTGCGGGTCTTAGTGGACTTATGTGCGCCATCAACATGGCTCGACGCAACTACGAAGTCCACGTTTTTGAAAAACGAACTAATCAAGATATTTTGCAGCCTCGTTATAACTTAAATGGGAAAATAGGTCGCTCGATGAGTATGGACCTCTCCGAGCGAGGTCTTCATGCTTTAAAGAAAGTGGGCTTATTAGAAAAAGTTAGCAAGCATGCGGTTCCCATGATGAAGAAAATTTTTCACATGGAAAATGGCATGCTGGTCAGCATCCCCTATGGGCGTAAGGCTGAAGAACATATATTAACCATCTCGCGCACGCATCTCTATCAATTACTTCTTGCCGAATGCTCGCGTTATGCAGGTATTAAAATTCATTTCGCACATGAACTAATAGACATTGATATCACGAGCAAAAAACTTCATTTCACAACCTGCGATAATAAAGAACACTATTTTTTCGCTGACATCGTCATCGGGAGTGACGGCACGAATTCAAAAGTGAGAGAATATATTGAACTAATAAATAGTAAGAAATTTTATAAATCTCTCTTTTCTCATTCCTACAAAGAACTTTCCCTACCTGCTGGTACCCCATTCGAAATAGAAGCAATGCATATTTGGCCTCGAGAAGAATTTATGCTCGTTGCCCAACCTAATTTTGATAATTCCTTTACCGCGGCACTCATTTTAAAAAATGATAATTCCTTACATTCATTCAATTCTTTAAAACATCACAAAACCGTTAAGGAATTTTTCGCTCGCTATTTTGCTGATGCACTAAAGTATATGCCAAATTTAAACGATGAATTTAAGAAAAATCCTGTCGGCACATTGACGGTCATAACTGGAGCCACGTGGACGGCGGCTGATTTCATGCTTGTCATCGGTGATGCCGCTCATAGTATGGTTCCTTTTTTTGGCCAAGGCGTAAATTGCTGTTTTGAAGATTGCACTGTTTTAGATGAAATATTGACAGCGCAATCAGATAATTGGTCTCAAACTTTAAAGATTTTTAACGATATGCGAGTGGCAGATGCCAATGCCATTTCTGCCATGTCGAGCACTAACTATCCAGAACTTCTCGAAAAACCTGACATCGATATGATTATGCGTGAAAAAGAAATCGAATTATTTTTGTGCAAAAATTTTGCAGAAATCTATAGAAGTTATCACAATTTAGTTTGCTTCGATCGCATGCCTTATACCAAAATTGCAAAGGTTCGAAGTCTACAAAAAAAATTACTCGCGCATCTGTCTCATCGCCATGAAAGTTCCAAAGAGTTAAATGCAAGGGAACTCATTGATGCGCTTCATCATTATGAACGCGAAATAAAAAACCCATAACAAAAAGGACGAAAATGAATATCTTAAGTAGTCGTAGCCTCTATCCAGGCACTAGAAACAAGATTTTTCTCGATTCTGCTTGTGTAGGGCTAGCGCCGAGCACCGCGAAGGAAAGTATACTCTCATTCATGGACTTAGCACTTAGTGCCGATGCTGTGGATGCCTCGGCCCATCATATTAAGATGGATGCGTTAAAGGAAGAAGCACTACACAGTGTGCAAAAATTATTTAATGCACCGCTCAATCAAGTTTGTTTAATAGAAAGCACGACCCACGGCTTAAATATTGCCGCCAATGCCCTCGATCTCAAAGAGCAAGATGAGGTTATTATTTGTGATACCGAATATTTACAAGTCGCCATTCCCTTTGTGAAATTAGCGGAAAAAAATAAATGTCGTATTGTGCCGCTAAGAGCACCTCTTGATTCCGTTATTAGCACTGAACAATTTGAGCAGCTCATAAATAAACATACAAAAGTTATCTGTGTGTCGGCCGTGCAGTGGAGCACAGGTCAAAGGGTGTTTAATAAAGCCCTCGGAGAGCTCTGTCTTGCTCGCGATATTTGGCTCATTGTCGATGGCGTTCAAGAAGCAGGCGCATTGGACATTGATGTCTCGCAACGCTATTGCGATTTCTATATTGCCGGTGGTCATAAATGGCTCAACTCACCTTATGGCTGCGGCATACTGTACATGTCGAAAAAGGCTTTGGCTTTAGAGCCTTCAAATTTTGGCTATTTGAATCTGGAAGCTCCTCCTTTGGGATGGGGAAACTATTTCCAAGATCGAGCGCAAACTCCTTTCCGCAGTTATAACTTTCCAAAATCAGCCCGTACTTTTAGCATCGGAGGTACGAGTAATTATCCAGGAGCCATCGGCTTAAAGCAGGCTGTCGATATTGTTCACGCTATTGGCATAAAAAATGTGGAACAAAGAGTGCTTGGACTCGCTGCCTATTTAAAAGAGCAGCTTAAAAACATGGGACTAAAAGTTATCGGGAATGGCAAGAAAGAAGAGCAATCGGGTATCACGATGTTTAGTATCGAGAATGATTTCGATAAAGATCATGCATTACTGCATCATTTATTAAAAAGAAGGATTTTAATTTCTCAGCGTTATACAAATGGCCACGGAGGTCTAAGAGTTTCGACTCATTTCTATAATAACGAAGAAGACATAGATGGCCTTTGTGAGGCCATCCGGTCTCTATTGAAGCATGGCTCCTCCATGACCAAGAAGCCCGAAGCGACTAGGGCAGTCTAAACAGTATCGATGTGCCTGACTGAGCGGCATTCGCCGTGTTAAAACTTGCTTGAGCTGCCGAGTTTGAGCTAGTTTGCACGCCAATGGTTGCTGATCGACCGAAATCATAACTCACGTGATTGAAGAGCGTGTCGAGGTAGTTGAACCGAATATCGGAACTATTTTCGTAGAATACAACCTGAAAAGTGGCAGTACCACTCGTGTTGAAATGTCTCATGTTGCGCCATTCAACAACGAATTTCCTATTGGGAGCAACACCCGATGTGGCGGTAAATACATTTGAGACGCCAGTCGCGGGAGTCAAATCATCCCAAAGCGGTGCCACGAGAGTGGCGAGTGCATTGGTAGGCAAAGTTGTATTGTTATAGCCAGGATTTACTGCGCTGCTAAAACTGATGGTGCCATTACTTCCAACCCATAATGTTGACAGGCCAGGAGTGCTTCCTGCAAAACGGATCGGAAATGGGGCAGTGACTTGATGCGTGCTTTCATCAGAAACATTTAGGGATGTCCCGGTTATGTTTTCATAGGAAAAAGTTATGTTTTTGAAAATGCTATATACAGCGGGAGCCACGTTCTGCAGAACAAAAACATTCACAATATCGTTGTTACCAAAATTAAGCGCATAATTGCCCGCGAGGGTGGGAGTCCATAAAAGGCTGTAAATTCCATCTCCCGCCACTAAATCGCCATTGAGACCATTGTCTTGCAAAATGATACTCTGCGTTGAACTAGTATAGAGAGTGATAGGCCCTGCAGGCGTGCCGCAATTTACGCGCACCGCAGAAAGAAATATTGGCCGCCCGACAAGCGTGCTTAGGCTTGTATCAAGGGGTGTGAGGCGTGAACTTAAAAGTTGATTAGTACAGGTAAGCGCACCTCGCCCATTAGTATCGGCGCCGCGAATGCGCCGTCCTGAAATAGTAGTGCTTGCCAGCGTAGAAAGCGGCGTGCCAGATGAAATAATTAAATTTTTGATACCGCGATAGTCTAGCGCAGGAAATCTAGATTTTACGATAACAGCCAAGCCTGCTACGTGGGGAGCTGCCATGGAAGTACCACTAAACAAAGCATAGCCTTGATTGGGAACCGTACTAAGGATGCGAGAACCGGGTGCGCCTACATGTACTGTTCTTCGTCCGTAATTGGAAAAGCTCGCCTTCAGATCGCGATGGTCAGTGGCTGCCACACTTAGGACATTGGGCTCATCGATATTAGCGGGAAAATAATTTCTCACGTCATTATTTGCGCCGTCATTGCCCGCTGCCGCGACGAATAAAATATCGAGATTTCTATGAGCTCTAACGGCATCCTGCAAGGCTATCGACTTGGTGGTACTGCCCCATGAATTATTTGTGGCAACAATATTTACGGGATTAACTGCACGCGTTTTTAGTGCTGCAAAATATTGTAGACACTGAATAGCGTCGGCAGTAGACCCAATCCCATTTGAACCCAGAAATTTACAGTTCACGATTTGCACATTTTGCGCTACACCCGTGACACCGAGAACATTGTTGGCGACAGCACCAATAGTGCCACTAACATGCGTACCGTGAGCGTTATCATCGAAAGGATTTCCGTTATTAGTTATCGCATTGATACCAAAAACGTCATCGACATAACCATTTCCGTCCTCGTCGATCCCTGTACCCGGTAAATCAAGAACGTTTTTCCAAAGATTAAGAAGCAGATCAGCATGCGTATAATCAACGCCGGAATCGATAACTCCAACGACAATCGAAGAATTTCCGGGCGTTATAGCCCACATGCTGTTGGCATTAATATCAGCATCAGGAATACCCCCGGTTTGCCCGGTATTTTCCATGCCCCAAAGCTCATTAAAGCGTGCATCGAGCGTCGCTGCTCGGTAAAAATAATCCGGCTCAGCATATTCGACAAAATGATGTCTTCGAAATTCTGCGACTACATCTTCAACATCGAATTGCTCGTCATGCTCATAAAGCCAAAGTCCAGGAACAATTTTATAGCTTCTCGTCGGATGAGCCCCAAATGAATTAAGAGCCTCGATAGCATCTTTTGGGGCATCAGCCTTAAACTTTACGAGCAGACGACCAGGATGAAAGGGAAGAAAATTCTCACTATCGATGACACGCGATTGGGGATCGACTAAAGCGAAAACTTTGGTACTCATAAGCGCCAACAAAAAAAACCGAATGAGCTGCTTAATTATCATGTAATCTGCCGCCTAAATTTGAAGATATTTTACATATTAAGCGGGCTTAGATATTTTTAAAAAAATTTTTGCGGTTTTTTGATTATATTAATTATGTCGTATAAATTTCATATAATTATTAGGCATTTATCAGTCATCAAAATG
>JBPOIV010000252.1:0-29168 GCA_052034245.1 Myxococcota bacterium | reverse complement strand
TTAAACACGCATTCATTCTAAATCCAGCTAAACTTGGCTTGATTTCAATTTTGTAATCTGATTCTGATGACACATCAAAATCCAAATACACCCCGCCAAAAAAATATAAGAGTAAAACTCTAGCAATATCACTTGCAGCAGCTAGATTGACGCAGCTAGGGGTTAATTCGTGAAAAGTTAATTCTTCATAAAAAAGTTCAATAAGGTGATTTTTAATATCATCCCCCAATATTGGATTACTAGGTTCTGCTCTCAATTCAACCCAAAAATCTTCTATTGGACGGATACGGACATGGTTACCCTGGAAGGCTCGATTAAAATGATTAATGACATCATGAGCTGAAACATTCTTGCCATGATCCCCATTCATAAAATTTTGATTACCATTAACTCGAATCTTCCCCATTTCTTCTCTTTGACGTAAGTCAAAGGATGAATAATATATATTTATTTCATAATCAGGATTAGCCGAAATCCATTTTTTTACTTTCGCTTCATCTTCAGAATATGGTACACCGACAAACCAGATAAAATGCAAAATTTTAGGAAATTCCGCACAGTGCAAACTCAAAGAAAAAATTAAAACTAAAACACAAATTAATTTACTCATATTATAACCAATAAAAATATTATCATTACACTTAAATTTACCAATTAACCTTAGATAGGGTAAAAAATAGCATTTATCAATCCCCAGTTTATTGGTAATAATAAGATAAAAGCATTATTTAAAAATGCCTTCCTACCCATGCCTAACATTTGGGGCCAAACCGACAATTAATGGCTGGTTAGTTGCTATAGCCCTACTTATGGGTCCGCCATATCGAATAAAACCATAGTTCAAGCATTTTGAGCCGCAACCGGTGCAAATCATGATCTTAGGCGATTTGCCACCCAAGGGCGGCTTCGCATTGTTCTGATTTGGGGCAACGTACTTGCAAAAAAATTCCAAGGCCCCAAAAAAACTGCCGCATAAAGCGGCAGTAACAAGCAACCAGTCTTATGGGAGGCTACGCGGTTTCGAGCAACTCGATCGGCACATTCTCCATCAAGCCAACCTCGTTGATCATGCCCTCGTCTTCCACCACTACATTGAGGAAGCGATAGTTCGGCAAGCCCGTACCAGCTAGAATCAACCGGCCCATGATCACGTTTTCTTTCAAACCACGCAGATAATCGACCTTGCCCGACACAGCAGCTTCGGTCAAAACCTTGGTGGTGTCTTGGAAGGAAGCGCCAGAGATGAAGGATTCAGTGGAAAGCGAGGCCTTGGTAATACCCAACAGCAAAGGCTCAGCCACCGCAGGCTTGCCACCCGCTGCCATCACCGTTTCGTTTTCTAGTTCAAAGCCTTGCTTCTCAACTTGCTCTTCGGCCAAGAACCGGGTGTCGCCCGCATCTTTGATGCGAACGCGACGCAGCATTTGGCGCACAATGGTTTCAATGTGCTTGTCGTTGATACGCACGCCTTGCAAGCGATAGACTTCTTGGATTTCTTCCACCATGTATTTGGCCAAGGCTTTTTCGCCCAAAACGCCCAAAATATCGTGCGGGTTTACCGATCCATCCATCAACGGCCCGCCCGCCCGCACGAAGTCGCCTTCACGTACGCGGATGTGCTTGCCCTTAGGTATCAGGTACTCGCGAGACTCGCCAAGTTCAGGTGAAACCACCACTTTACGCTTGCCTTTGGTGTCTTTGCCAAAGGTGATCGTCCCAGAAATTTCCGAGATCACTGCATGGTCCTTTGGACAGCGTGGGGTATAGGAACTACAAACGGGCTTTTTCAAATTCACCCGGGTACCCAAGCCTAATATTTGGCCCCAAAACATCAACCAGTTGCTGACAAGAGTGACATAATAAGCATATGGGTCCGGCTGTGCGAATAGAACCTGGGCCAAAGTCATTTTGGGGGCTCAATTGACTCCAAAATCAGGATTTTGGGCAAAGTATTACCAAGGCTCGGGGCACAGTCGGAGCCAGCCCTACCCCACCCCTGAGGACCGATAGCCACAGTGAGAATAATTTTCATAAAGAAAGCGCATCGTTCTCTTGCACGCTCTTTTCATGGTGGGAAGCTCGGGTTTGCTCTGGTTCTTTTATGTTTATTTATTAAGGCCTGATTAGAGACTCAAGTTTTTTCACAAGAGAGCTATCTTTGAGGAAACTGCTCGTTCTTAGTATATTTATAAAATCGCCAAGCATAGCGAATTTAATATCACCTTGATAGTGCTGGCCGCGAATCGTATGGTCATGGACCGATTCTTCTAATAAATGTGCCACATCTTTTTGGGCTATGAGCCAATGCAAGGTGGCTATCGCCCTTATTTTCTTTTTTGGATTCTTATTATCGATCACCAAAGACCATAAGGCCATGCTTTCAGGGGCATCACTCGGCAGTTTTATTGCTGCAGTTTTAGGGGAATACATAGCGTCGTGTGTATGGAGTTCAAAGGGCAGTAAGAGCGCGTTTTTTACTTGATAAGAAATATCTTTGTCAGAATCGTAAAGAGCATAAAGAAAATCTCTCTTGATTCTCGTGCCTGAATAATCGGCGGGAGCATCCTGGTCCGCCCAGCCATGGGCTTTTAGATAGGTGATATTTTTAACAGCATTATCAGTATTTCCACCAATATAGGGCAGAAATTGTACAACCCAGGCGATATCTACTGATTGGGAATTCAATAATTTCCTTTTCGCGAGCTCAGCGAGAATTTCAGGGGGCAAGTTCTTTTCAAAGGGCCAGGAAAAATTTACGGATAGAAATATCTTACGTTTGTTGCCGCTATTATAATCAGCAAAAATAGTCGCCTTTGGCACCATGTTATCGTAGTAATTACTATGGCTTGAATTTACCGTAGCAAGGCTGCCGTGAATAATGTAGTGAAATGGTTTAGAGAAAAAAGTAGTTCTAAGGGCCTCTGCCTGGGGATAATCTTCAAAAATATGAGTCTGGGATTCACTCATAGAAGTTTTATTATCACTGGTATCATTTGAGGTGCATGATATTAAACTCAGTATAAACAGGAATAATAAGCTATCTAAGTATTTGATTTTAATAGACATATATTTATTCTCTAATTTATACTTATAAGGCTATATATCAATAATTGGTGCTCCCAGCATGACTTGAACATGTTACCCCCGGTTTAGGAAACCGGTGCTCTATCCGCTGAGCTATGAGAGCCTGAAGGAGTTTTTGCCACTACGGATGGCAATCGTCTAGGGGCCTGCCCCAAACTAAGAGCTTGTTTTCAAGAATAATTGAGGATCCTGTGGGCGCTCATTTACGCGGATTTGAAAGTGAAGCCGCGGTGTCTTAACTCCGCCCGATGCACCGAGAGCGGCGATAACCTGGCCTTTAGCCACTGTCTGGCCAGCACTAACGAGCGCCTTATCGAGGTGGGTGTAGACGCTGATATAGGGCTCTTGGTGCTCAATAATAAGCAAGAGACCAAAGCGCGTACCGTCATCACCGACAAAGATGACTTTGCCGCCCAGCGCAGCAAGGACTGAAGTGCCTTTTTTAGCGCTGATGGCGATGCCGTCGTAGGGTTTTTGTTTGTTTTTAGAGAAGCTGCGAAAAATCTTTCCGCCAGGGACGGGAAAATCAAAGAGCTTGGTATTTGGTGCCTTTTCGATGGTCCGGCGCGCGGTTTTTATGGCTGGCCTTGCTAATTCTTTGGCGGCAGTCTTTGGGTATAGGAACTACAAACGGGCTTTTTCAAATTCACCCGGGTACCCAAGCCTAATATTTGGCCCCAAAACATCAACCAGTTGCTGACAAGAGTGACATAATATAGATTATGAGTTTACGTTTGTTCAGCATCATGGATCCTTAAATAAATCACGCGACCAAATGTTCGTCGCTTGCGGATCTTTTAGAGAAGATATGGCATCCGGCCTTGCCTGCTCAATATCCAGCAAGCTGATTTTCTACAAAGATTTCATGCAGACCGGTGCTTCAGGGCGTGTAAGAACATAAAGTCCCTTTTTTACCCGAAATATCGCGCCTTCTTTTAATGAGGCGACTAATTTTATCTCTTGGATTCGCGCAATTAGACAAGCTATTATGGAGTGTTAAATAATCCAAGAGTCCATTACTAAGCGCTGCTCTTGACCATTTTTCTTTCATAGGAATCTCCCAGTATGTCGAATAATACAAGCCATACTGGCTCAACACCGAAGAACATGGATTTCGTGTCCAAAGGCTTAAGCAGGCGAAGCTGCTTTTACTCCCCGTTAAGCCCCTAATACATAGGCAAAATTTAGTTTTTTAAAAATATCTATTGACATATTTCTCCCAAAACTTCACTTTATCGCTGCATATGCTTGAAGCATAGCAAATACCAACAAGCTTCTTATCATCAGGAACACAAAAGAACTCTGTCTCAATAGCTTGCCGGAAGTCCTAAATACTTTTGGCGTTCTCGATGATGTCAATAAATCCCATTACAAGGAACTCTGAACAACATGAATGAAGAAAAGATCAATCGCACACCCCTTCCACGCGAAGCAGTCCGAAAGAAACCACGAAATAATTTTTCTAATCGCACTGAACGGGTACCAACTGATATTGATCCTTCGGTAAGTTCTCTCGACTTATCCGATTTGAAAAATGATAAAATTGAAGATTTGAGAGATAAAGTCGAAGCTGCCGGCCTCTCGACAGAGAGCCTGGTGCGAAAGCAAGACCTCGTTTTCGCCATGCTTAAGCATCAAACTGCCCAAAAAGGTGCGATTCATTGTGAAGGTGTTCTTGAGACCTTCCCCGATGGTTATGGCTTTTTAAGAGAGCCCGCCTACAATTACGAGCCTTCGAGCGATGATATTTATGTGGCTCCTTCGCAAATCCGTGTGTACGGGTTGCGGACTGGCGACACAGTGCGTGGGCAAATTCGTCCACCGGCTGAAAAAGAACGTTATTATTCCATTCTTAAAATTGACTCAATTAACGATGTTTCTCCGGAAGAGCACCGCCGCAAAGTCTCTTTCGAAAATTTAACACCGCTCTACCCTACCGAAAAATTCAATCTTGAAACTACGCAAGATGCCATTTCAACGAGAATTATCGATATCCTTTGCCCCATTGGTAAAGGACAGCGTGCCTTGATCGTGGCGCCGCCAAGAACTGGTAAAACAGTGCTTATGCAAGAAATTGCCAATGCCATCACAACCAATCACCCTGATGTCGTGCTTATTGTTTTGTTGATCGATGAGCGCCCTGAAGAAGTGACTGACATGAAGCGCCATGTTAAAGGCGAAGTAATTTCGTCTACTTTCGATGAGCCACCACAACGTCACGTTCAAGTGGCCGAAATGGTAATTGAACGGGCCAAGCGCTTGGTCGAAAATAAAAAAGATGTGGTGATTTTGCTCGACAATATCACTCGTCTAGGCCGTGCCTATAATACGGTGGTACCACCAAGCGGAAAAATTCTTTCCGGTGGTGTGGATTCGAATGCCCTTCATAAACCAAAGCGCTTCTTTGGCGCAGCGCGTAACGTAGAGCGCGGCGGGTCTTTGACCATTATCGCAACCGCTTTGATCGATACCGGAAGCCGCATGGATGAGGTCATTTTCGAAGAATTTAAAGGTACCGGTAACGCCGAAATTGTGCTTGATCGTAAGCTCATGGAAAAACGTATTTTCCCATGTCTCGACATCAATAAATCAGGTACGCGAAAAGAAGAGCTGTTGCTTGCTCCTGACGTGCTTAACCGCGTGTGGATATTACGTCAGTTGGTACATCCGCTCAATGTTATCGATTCGATGGAATTCCTAAAAAGTCGTATTAAAGACACCAAAACTAATACAGACTTTATTGCCTCAATGAGTCGCTAAAAAATATAAAGTATAAAAAAACGGTCCCGAAAGAGACCGTTTTTTTTATGCTGTTCTTCTTTAATAAGGGCATGTATAGCGAGCAATATCCTTTTCTAGAACATCTCTGCTCGTTTGCCCGTCATAATCATTATTGACGCGTAACTCAGCCATCTCAAAATTCTGTGGCAAAAGAACTATGCGCACGGCCTTCAAATAATCATGAACATTTTTGAAGAAATTAAATTGATTAAGACGAGCTGAATTTCGTTTGAAATAATCCTGAATATCGAGGGGCTCGCCGGTTTTATCGTCGGAGAGATGAGCCTTGGAAATCCTTCCTTTTATAAGATCGTTTTCTTCAATACCAAAGACTATCACCATGGCTTTTAGATCTGGCTCCTTAGCTCTTCGTTGTTGAAGACGCCAACAAGAATACATTTTGGCCTCATTAAAATTAGCGGTGAGATAAAAGCCCATGCCCAGCGCTTTATTGGTAGCCACATCAAAACGTACGGCTTTTTCTCCCTCCTTAAAAACGCCCAAAAGATCAGAAGTAGTACCATGATACATAAGCACATAGCGCTTACCTGTGGCCGGATCAGTCCAACGATCGGGTACAATTTTCGAAAGCTTTTCGCGCTGCAATGCATCTTCACCGAGATTAACGAAGGTCCACGGCACGCTTGTAAGGGGCAGATACTTTTTGTGGTCGGGTATGCGGTCGATTACTTCTTGAGGATAAAGTTTTTTACTAATGGCTTCGGCTATAGTCGGGCGCAGCGCATAAGCAAAATATGGATCATTTTTATCAGCTTTGGCCTCGATTATTGGCGGCTCAGCACTTGAGGAGGATGCAGAAGTACTCACTTTTTGTGGGTTTAAATCCCCCATAAAACGATTATGCAGTTCCGCAATTTTTGCTCGTGCTAAGGCGTGATTATTCGCCAGCGAGAAGAAAGAGTCATCATAAGTGCCAGTACGTGAGCCTGGCCTGTCCATATCGCTATCGCCTGTGGCTAAGAGCAAGGCTCCTTCATAGTCCCAAAGTTTTTGCAAGCTTGGATCATTAGGAGTAGCAAAACCAAGATAATCAGCGATTTTTGCTAGAACTTCTTTCTTAGTTAAGTCCGTGATTCTGCGTAAGTCGATATGTCTGATGCCTTGGAAAAACTTATAGAGATTGAGGCGTTCAAAACTGCATCCATTCCTTAAAGTATGTGTAGAAACCCCGCGCGCATCGGTGCGAAAACATTTGGAACTATCGCCAATTGTTTGCAGTGCAAACTCAATGTCATCGATATTTTTTTGGTCAGGAAATAAGCCGGTTGCAGGGGCTTCATTGACAAAATATTCGGCCGCATCAGAAACATCATTA
Organism: Myxococcota bacterium; assembly: GCA_052034245.1. GTDB lineage: Bacteria > Myxococcota > UBA727 > UBA727 > JABDBI01. The sequence continues at coordinate 21,967 of JBPOIV010000252.1, read as the reverse complement.
CTATATTGGTTTCCTGACTCTAAACTGTCGCCTGTTTTTAGGAGTAATAAGGCGAAGGCAAGCTGATCTTCAAAATATTGATTATAATATTGCTGCGTTTGATTGGTCGAAGACTCAATCCATGGCGCCAAGGGATTATCTTTTAAGACTTTTATTAGCTCAGTAGCGTAATAGGCCAAGCCAGCTTTTCTAAGCCCTTGCAGCAAAAATTCCTTGGACTGGTTTGAGTAATAATCGTTTGCGACTTTTACCACTTCTTCCGGTAAAAAATCGCGGACTTGTGCGGAAACGGCACCGCTTAATAATGCCAAAAAGAGAATAAAGGCATTTAGTCTTGTGCTCAACATTATATTCACCAATAAAAATAGTTAATTACTTATTTTTATAGGTAATAATAGAGCTATTTTAAGGCAATAAAACCAGATCAAAAACCTAGGCTTAAAACACCAAAAAATAACTCTTTTTAATCATTATTATGGCTGCGTTCAACGCGATGCACACCTTTTAAAGAACTTAGTTTGCGAATAACCAGATTGAGTTGATCAAGATCGGTTACCCCGCATTTAAAGGTATTTATCGCTTGGCCATCGCCTAAGCCACGGCATTTTGCTTCAGAAATATTGATATTCATGCGAGCAAAAACTGCGGATAAATCAGTGAGCATGCCTTCACGATCATCCGTCGTGATAGTGATAGAGATGGGCCGCACGAGCTGCACGTCGCTCACCCAAGTGACACCTATTTTTCGATCGCTATCTAGCTCCATAATCTTTGGGCAATTACGTCGATGAATACTTACCCCACGCCCTCTCGTCACGAATCCAACTACGGGATCGCCTTTAACGGGGCTACAACAGCGGGCATAATGCACCAAGACATCATCCACGCCCTCGACCCTGATGCCAGTAGAACCACGTCGCGCCAATTTATCGAAAAGTTGACTGATGCGTGAGCGACGCTGCTCAGGGACTACAACACGTTTTTGTTCTTCGGGAATGCATTCTTCAGCCAGAGCTTTTGCTTCGAGTTTGCCATAACCGATCAACGCTAAAGCCTCATCAATATTGGCAAAACGTTTTTCTCGCACGGCTTTTTCTAGAGCGCCATTCTTAGTTTCTTTTTGTAAACTCGTGCCGTAGCGACGAAGCTCTCGATCCAATAATTCCCGGCCGATTTCTTTGCTGCGATCGCGCTCAAGTTGGCGCATAACGGCGCGAATTTTTGTGCGCGCGCGAGAAGTCTTAACAAATTCCAGCCAATCTTTTTTGGGACGTTGATTTTTTTGCGTAATGATTTCGCAATTATCGCCATTTTCAAGCACATAGCGAAGAGGAACAATGCGATTATTAACTTTCGCACCAATACATTGCATGCCCACATCTGAGTGAATAGCAAAGGCCAAATCAACCGGCGTTGCCCCTCGTGGAAGCTCAATCACATCGCCACGCGGAGTAAAAACATAGACTTCTTCAGAAAATAGATCGACTTTTACTGATTCTAAAAACTCATTGGGATCAGTAAGATCCTTTTGCCAGTTCATGAGCTGACGCAACCACTGAAAACTCTTCTCGGCCGCTTCTTCAAGGCCAATCGGGCTTCCTTGGGTCTTATATTTCCAGTGGGCCGCAATACCTGATTCTGCGACCTCATGCATACCGCGCGTACGAATTTGCACCTCGACACGCTCACCTTTTGGGCCCACCAGGGTGGTGTGCAAGGATCGATAGCCGTTGGGTTTTGGCATGGCGATATAATCTTTGAACCGGCCAGGAATGGGGCGCCATTTCGCATGAATATGCCCCAAAGCCTCATAACACTGGCCCAGAGTCTCTACGATTACTCTAAAAGCAATCAGATCGTGAATTTCGTCGAAGGCCAAACCTTTGTCGCTCATTTTTCTATAAACCGACCATAAATGCTTCGGGCGCCCTTCTACTTCAAAGTTTTTCATGCCGGCATCAAGGAGAGTTTTTTCTAAATCGCGAGAAACATCGTCGATAAAACGCGTTCTTTCCTTTTTGGTTTTACCAATTTTCTCACGCAGATTGCGATAATCCCAAGGCTTAATATATTTGAAACTTAAATCTTCGAGTTCTGCTTTGAGCCAGCCTATACCCAGGCGATTAGCCAATGGAGCATAAATTTCTATTGTTTCTGTCGCTATGCGTTCTTGCTTTTCCGCAGCCATATATTGCAAGGTGCGCATGTTATGGAGACGATCGGCCAATTTCACGAGCAGAACACGAATATCACGCGACATGGCGACAAGCATCTTTCTGAAATTTTCAGCCTGTTTTTCTTCGCTGCTATAAAATTTTATTTGAGAGAGTTTAGTGACGCCATCCACCAAATGCGCGATATCATGGCCAAAAACTTCTTCGATCTCATCTTTTGTTGCGTCGGTGTCTTCGACTGTATCGTGCAGAAGGCCCGTGCAAATACTTGCTTCATCGAGCTTTAGTTCAGCGAGGATTTTTGCAACTTCTAGAGGGTGCGATAAATAAGGCTCGCCGCTCTTTCGGACTTGTCCTTCATGGTATTTAGCCGAGCAGACATAGGCCTTTCGGATCAGGTCCAAATCAGGTTGGGGATGGTAGGATTTTACCAAATCTAATATATCACTCAGTTTTAACATCTTGGTGCCACAACCTCTGTCTGTCCAAATAAAAGGTGGCCAATCACTTCTAAAATTACTATCAAAACTTTTCTTAATCTGCTGCATTGTTCAGGGCTTGCAAATGAGGTCAGATGCTTTGCTGAAAATAAATTCTCTTTGGGGAACCGAATGCACCTAAGCCCACAGCCCGCAGCAACCCTTGTATGTTGTAATGTAACCACAAAATGGCCCTATAAAGTCCTTTTATTAAGAAGAAGCGATCAATCGGCATTTTTACCAGGTGCCTATGTTTTCCCCGGCGGACGTTTAGAAAAAAAAGATGAATTATTAGCGGCTTGGCTTAGTCGTGACGAAAAAAACCGGGCGCGCCTTGCTAGCTATTTCCCTGCTGATTATCCTTTTTTAGCAATGCTTGCTTGTGCCCTTAGAGAAAGTCTAGAAGAAGCCGATATTTCTGTGGCGAAAATAATCAAAGAGGGTCATTCATGTACCCTAGCCCCATCCTCCTTGGCCAAAGTCATCGAGAGCGAAGCGATGCCCGAAGAAAAAGCCGATCTTAGCCATCTTTGGCCTATTTCATGGTGGGTCACGCCTGAAGGTGAAAAACGACGATTCGACACACATTTCTTCCTGGGCCTCGTCGAGACTGAAAATGAAGCCTTCGCCATTTCTGGCAAAGAAACAGAAAAACCCTGTTGGCTTTGTCCCAAAGAAGCCTTGAAGCTTTATGAGGAAGGCATAATTTTTTTAGCGCCGCCAACGCGAGCAGTATTAGAGCGCCTTGCTAGTGCCGCTTCTTTTGATGCTTTAATCACTGAACTCGATCAAAAATTGGCACCAATTTGTCCCTATTTTGTCGAAGAGCAAGAGAAAAAACTCTTGGTCTTGCCCGGCGATAGTCTTCATCACGACCAAGAAAGAAAATCCTCATTCATCATGAAGACACGCTATTTTTTTCCTTGATTGGCTAGATAGCGTTCAAGGCGTACGACAACTTCTTCAAAATTAATGCTTTCGCTTAGTACGGGCGCAAAGATATCGCCTAATTTTTCAAGACGCTTAGGAAGCGTTGCCATCGTGAACTTCGCTGGATCGAGCGTGCTTTTTAGCTCCGACCATTTAATGGGCGTCGAAACCGGCGCATGGGGCCTCGCTCGTAAAGAATAAGGCGCAATCATGCTCTTGCCTTTCACGTTTTGCAAAAAATCGATGTACACCTTTTTTTGTCGCCGCTGTGGCATGCGCTCAAGAGATACCAAAGAAGGCATTTTACTTTTAAGTACATGCGCCACTAATTCAGCTAAAGCTAAACTCTGCTCATACAAAACTTCCTTACCCAAAGGCACATAAAGATGAAGACCGCGGCCGCCGGAGGTTTTACAATAATTGGCGAGTTCTAAATCATCGAGCAATCGATGTGCTTCTTTGGCAACTTCCACCACTTTGGAAAAATCTAAGGCTTCCGGATCCAGATCGATAGCCATAAAGTTCGGGCATTCTAAATCTTCTACCGATGACAACATGGGATGAAATTCAATGGTTCCCAAATTAGCAAGATAAAGAAGCGACTTTGTGTCATCAATAATCGGATGCCGATCTTGTTTTTTCTTTCCATGAGGATGCTCAATGACGACCGTGCTCAACCAAGGAGGCGGCTTTTCAATATTTTTTTGATAAAAAGTCATCCCTTCGATGCCATCAGGAAAGCGACGAAGCATTACTGGCCGGCCCTTTAAATGCTCCACCATAAAAGGTGCAACGACTTCATAAAATAAAAGCATATCGCCTTTGGTATAATGCTCTTTAGGCCAATATATTTTGTCGAGATTCGAAAATTCTTGCGATTTTGCACTTAATGCGGTGGGAACTTCCACTTTGGCCTCCCGAGCCTCTTTATCTTCTCTGAGGCCTTTGAATACCGGCTGTCTTAAGCTGCCATCTTTGGTAATTTCACGAAAATTGATTTCTGCCACCAAAACAGGTTTAATCCAGGTCGCAGGCCCATTGGTTTTAGGCTTCGTGGCAAAAGGACAATGCGCTTGAATAAGCGGCTTCATTTTCTTATACACTTCGGCCAAATTTTTTTGACTAAAACCAGTGCCTACATGACCTCGAAATTCCAAGACACCCTTTTCATAACTTCCCAAAATAAGCGATCGAAAATATTCGCGTGCTCCGCGGCCGGGAGTAAAGCCCGCAATAACCATTTCTTGGCCCTTATGCGTTTTAATTTTGACCCAATCGGGACTACGCACTGAGACATAGGTGCTATCTTTTCGCTTGGCGATAATGCCTTCAAGACCGCGCGTTTGTGCTGCTTGAAAGAAAGCCTTTCCTTCTTCTTCCACATGATCAGCGTAATGGATTCTTTGTAGTCTTTGCGTTGACAAAAACTCCTGCAGATACTGTTTACGCTCAGGCAAAGTCAAGTTTCTTAAATCTTGACCCTCGTAAAACAGCATATCAAAAACCATATAATGAACATTGCAGGAAGGGTTTTCAAAGCACGATTGGAGGAGCTGAAAATGCGAGAGCCCTTCTTCATCGAGAACGACAATTTCTCCATCTAAAATAACGCGGGAGTGCAGTTTTTTAAGCTCTAAAAATACTGCGGGAAATTGCTCTTTAAAAGATTTATGATTTCGTGACCATAATCCCACTTTGTCGCCGTCAATGAAGGCAAGTGCACGATAGCCATCCCATTTAATTTCAAAAAGCCAATCATCATCATCAAAGGCTTTGTCCCCTAAGGTGGCGAGCATGGGATCTACCCACTTAGGCATCGGGCTTTTTTTTATTAATTTTTTTTTTACCGCTTCGTCTTTTGCCTTAATCAAAAGCCATGCTTTGCCATCTTCATCTTTGATTTTGATCAAATCAAAGGCACCTTTGAGTTTTTTTCCCTGAAGCTCAAAATGAAGGTGGCCTTTTTTAAGCCCATCGCGCATAGCTTGAGCCTCCGCGAGATAGGTGCCTTCATCCCAAATTTCAACGGTACCGGCGCCATAATTTCCTGCAGGAATGGTGCCTTCAAAATGAGCGTACTCCAGCGGGTGATCTTCAACATGAATGGCAAGGCGCTTATCGGCAGGATCCATCGATGGACCTTTGGGCACTGCCCAGCTCAGTAGTACGCCATCGAGTTCCAAACGTAGATCAAAGTGCAGACGCCGTGCATTGTGCCTTTGCACACAAAATATCAGCGCTTTGCCCGTGCTTTTTTTGAGTCGGGGCTTGGGCTCCGAAGTCTCGTCGAATTTTCGTTTTTTTTGGTATAAAGATAATTTCTTCATTTAAGCCCGTTTTTTCTTTTGCTCCGAAATGCTTGCTTTTAGGGCTGACATAATGTCGTAAACTTTGGCGGTCGACGGCTTTTTGGTAGTTGCTACCGCGACTTTTTTGGTTTTCGTTTGCATGATCTTTTTTAACTGTTGCGCATACCTATCTTTGAAACGTTCGGCCTTAAACGTATCGGTCATACTTTCTACAAGCTCGAGTGCCATCGTTACTTCTTTTGCGCTCAGAGTGCCCTTAGGAATTTTAAGAGCAGCGGGCTTAACGATTTCCGAGCTATAACGCATTTGATTAAGAATAAGCATTTCGCCTTGCACTTTGATGAGCCCTAAGTGTGCCCGATTATGCAAAACATAGGTTGCAATACCGACTTTCTTTGATTTTTTTAAGGCTGCAACCAATAGCCCATAAGCTTTACTTGCACCTCTTTGCGGTTCCAAATAATAAGGCTTTTCAAAAAATATTGAATCAACCTCGGCCTCGTCGGCAAAGAGCTGAATATCAATGGTTTCCGAACGTTCTTGTCCAGCTTTTTTGAAATCATCCCCTTCCATTATCGTGTAATGACCTTTTTCATTTTCAAAGCCTTTGACAACATGATTCCAGGGAACTTCTTTCTCTTCTTCTTTACAGATGCGTGCATAGCGGATGGGTGAGAAATCGGCATCATGAAGCAACACAAATTTAAACTCTCGCTCTTTGCTTGCGAGATACATTTCGATCGGAATGCTCACGAGGCCGAAACTTAAGGCTCCCTTCCACATTGAACGCATCTTCTAACCTTCTTTGTTGCTTACGCTACTTTCTTTTTAGCTGCTGGTTTTTTGCGAGCACTTACGGTTTTTTTCTTGGTTGCTGAAGCAAGTTTTTTAACAGCGACTCTTTTCTTTGCGACAGTTGTTTTTTTAGCGGCTGGTTTTTTAGCAGCGCCTTTTTTTGCTACCGAAGTTTTTTTGGCGGCGGTTTTTTTCTTAACAGAAGCTGATTTCTTGGCTGCAGGTGCTTTTTTAGCAGCAGTTTTTTTAGCAGCACTTGCTTTCTTGGCAGCTGGAGCTTTCTTGGCGGCAGGTGCTTTCTTGGCAGCAGAAGCCTTGCTAGCGCGCTTAGCTTTAGCAGGCTTGGCCTTGGAGGATTTTGCAGCAGCTGGTCTTTTGGTAGCAGCTTTAGCGCTGGTCGTGCTCGTAGGAGCAGCTGGCACTTTTGCGCCTTCAGCACGTGCTTCCGAAAGACCAATTGCTACGGCCTGTTCTTTAGATGTCACTTTTTTATTGGATCTTCCGCTTGTTAGCGTTCCTCTTTTCATTTCATGCATCGCTTTTTCCACTTGTTCTTGAGCTTTTTGTCCGTATTTTGTCATGTTTTTCTCGCTCTCAGCAGATAATGGCTTTATTGCCAATTACTTAGATATTAAACAATATATTAAATGAAAAATTTTGTTAAGTTATTTGCCTGCTTATCAAGTGAAAACAAAAGCCTATACTTTTATTTGAAGCATTATTATGCAGATTTTTTGGCCATCGTCCTTAGGCCAAAGCGAGAAAAGTTCTCGTGCTTGTTTGACAAAGTTTTATTTTGAGCTACATACAATTCCGACTAAATGCTTCATGTTTTTTTAACGATTCAAAGGTTTTAAAATGGCGAACCATCCATCAGCTTTAAAGAGACACCTACAATCTCTCAAAAAAAATGCACGTAACCGTTCGGCTCGTGCCGCTTTAGCGACGCAAATGAAAAAGACTCGTGTAGAACTTGCGAACAAGACCGCTAAAGTAAACGAAGGCGAAGTCAAAAAAGCAGTGAGCATGCTCGCTGTTGCGGTGAGAAAAGGCATTTTGCATAAAAAGGCAGCCTCACGCCGTACTTCTCGTCTTATGAAACAAGCAAATCAAAGCGCGTAAATGCTCTGAGTGTTGCATAAAAAAGCGGCCATAGAGCCGCTTTTTTTATTGCGCTTCAGCTCGCAAAGATCTTCGCCTGAAGATCCTCTTTGGATTTTTGGTCATAGGTTGAATGAAGCATCACGGCACTAGGATTTATTTGTAGCTCATCAATAAGTTTTTTCGCTCTCGGCTTTCGTCCTGAAACAGGGACTTTGTCACTTTTAGTAAGAACGAAAACTAAATCAATGCCACGTTTTTTCGCTATCTCGACAATTTGTCTTTCTCGAGTATCAGGATCGCGCCGAATATCGAGCAGCAAAAATATTAGCCCCAAAGGCTCTCTTAAACTTAGATACGAAAAAATAAGCTCTTCGCATTCCAAAGCCTCGGTTTTCGACATCGCGGCATAGCCAAAGCCCGGTAAATCTACCACGCTAAACGAACGAGTCTTAGAATCATCGCTTAACTGAAGATCGTACACCACCGCATGACGGGTTCGTCCTGGTAATTTAGATGTCCTCGCTAAATCCTTCTTTTGGCAAATGGCATTAATCAACGAGGATTTACCTACGTTTGAGCGCCCAATAAAAGCCACCTCAGGATTGAGATCTTTCAACTGCGAAAGCTTGGGAACAGAATAAAGAAATTCGCTTTTTAAAACTTTTAGCGTCACAACCGGCCTCAACTATTGCCATAAGTATGTAAACCATCGGCAAAAAGACCCAGGTTTACGCCCAAGAAACCGATAATAATTACGAAAAAAGCCAGCACGCCCAAGACCGAGCTAAAAGGTCCCGATAAGCCAGGAGTGCGGCGGGTGTGCAAATAGATGGCATAGATAAGCCAAATGGCCAAGGCCCCAGTTTCTTTGGGATCCCAAGCCCAGTACCGGCCCCAGGCATAATGAGCCCATAAAGCCCCGGTGATGAGCACTACGGACATGAGAAAAAAAGACAAGGATATGGCGCGATAAGCAGCATTTTCAAGGTTTTCTACCGGCGCTACTTTTTTTAGAATAAAGACCGGTTTTTTTAGAAACCAAAAAATAAACATTTCGAGAATTACTACCAAGAGCAATAAAGCTAAGCTCCACGTATGTGATTTAAAGCTGATAAACCATGGACCTTGGGGCGATAAATGATGGCCGATGTTCTCGGGTATTCCTATCGCGGGCTGCAGAGCATCTTGGATTATCACGGTCGCAAAAAGCACAAGCAATGTTAAAAAATTGATAAGAAGAAGGGGCGAAGAAACTTTTATTTTTCTCGTTAATAAGAGCCCCGCTACAATCATGTGAAAGAAAATTGTCACTATCATCAGCCAACCGACATAGGGCATAGGCACCAAATATGAGGCATTTTCGCCTTTGCCCAAATCAATGACGTTGACAATATTTTGGCCTGCATGACTCAGAAGCTTTACGAAATAACTTTGCTCTAAAAGCAAATGATGGCCCCCACCCAAACAAAAAATTAAGATGGCCATGAGAAAAAGAAAAAAACCGGCAAATTTTTCGCGAGAAAGGCGCGCTTCATCTTTCATAAGCGCAAACAAAGAAATGAAGGAGGCAATAGAGCCCGAGGCATAAGCGACGGATGCAGAGATAACGTGAATCATGATCCACCAGCTTTTTAATGCTGGTACTAAGGGCTTAATCGAGGCATCAGTGAGAGCGGCGACCCCTAAAGTCAAAAGCGCTAAAATAATTCCCAAATGGCGAAGCCACACAAATTGCCATTTAATCTCAGCAAAGAGCGTCACCATTATGATGCCCCAACTCATGTACATCATTATTTCATATAAATTTGACCACGGAGGATGTTGCGTAAACACGACAAACCAAGACCAGCCACTAAGCTTTTGACCAATAGCAAGCTCTGCTGCGGCCACTTCCATGCTCCCTGCTTCCATCCAGCGTAAAAGCATACCCCCGGTTTGCACCAAGAAAGATGAGGCGGCTAATAACACGCCCGTTTTAATGAGTAATTTTTTTGTATTGATAAGGTGAGCGGCAAAGAGTGCCAGACTCGCCACATAGCCCCCCGTTGAGAGGTTATAAAGCGCGGTGCTATCCATGATGCTTTTCCTGATTAATTAAATGAATTCTTCTTAAAAAATCTTCCCGAACTGCAAGGTTATTGCGAATACCGTGAGCGCCAAAAATAAGTTTATAACCATCAATCGCAGGGTCAATGCGCGCAAAATAGCGAATAGGAACGATAAAAAAGCAAAGAAATATGCCCACAAGCAACAAGAGAAAACCACTGAAAATAACGCTGATACCCGGCACCTTTCCAATACTCAGTCCCGTTGCATATTCTTGATCTACATCGACCAGGCTTAAAATAAAGCTATCGTTGCGCACTACATCATCAAATTCTGGATGCCGTCTAAAAATATGAAAATAGGTGGTATTTTTATCGGGCGCGCGCTTTTGCATACGCACTGCTTGACCTAGGCCTGCAAAATCTTCAAAAAGTTTTTCTGGAATAAACACATCGCCATTATCGAGTTTAAGTTCTTCACCAAGCCTCAATCTCACTCTTTTTTTGAAGGAGGCCCTGTCACGGACTTCGATTTCAACTATTTTGTCTGAAGCTAAGGGCTGAAAACTCGATTGGTAAAAAGTATAGCCTGCATACGATAAAGGCTCATTAACCCTCACGGTTTGGTCCAAAAGACGTCGCGCCTCCGTATCCTCGATAAATAAATCCGATTCATATTCCATGGGGCTATTATCGACAAAAGTGCGAAGCCTAAAATCCTTACAGCCAATATAAAAACCTAAATCATGCGTATAAGTGATGCCCCCGGCGCCCTTGGCACGAACAAAACGCGTCTTTTTGCCTTCTTCAATTTGCACCAAGGCATCCACGCCGCTTTGCGTTGTATAAATCGAAGAAAACATCACGATTAACAGTGCAATATGAACGATATAGACGCCAAAACGTCCTAAGATTTTTGTATCAGCAAAATAAAAAAGGCTTTGTTGGTGCCGCTTTTTTTGCAGCTTTAGAGAGTGATGAAAGCTTTTTATGAGATTTTGTGCATCACTGAGTGAATGGGTATGCATTTCATGCTGAAGACTCAAGCCCAAAAGACGACGATTATCCAAATATGGCCGTGGCCGTACCGCATCAAAATAAATGCGCGGCAAGCGCTCTATGGAGCATGCAATCAAATTCGCGGCTAAAAAGAGAATAGCGAGCGAAAACCACCATGAATGAAAAGTATCGTAAAGCTCAAAAAAGCTCAAAGCGCGAGTACTCCACGCATCTAGCGCGCGCGTTTGATAAAACTCTTCAAAAGTGATGGTTTGATCGAAGGACATACCCAAGATGGCGCCCAGTCCGATGATGACCAACAAAACAAAGGTCAGCCTCAGCGAAATAAAAAAGCGCCAGACAGAATCAATAAGAATTCGCCAGCGTTGCTTAATCACGTCGCTTAGTTTCATATCCCCTTGCCTTTGCTAGATTCATGCAAAGAATGACAGCCAAAATCTATGCGTCAACTGCCATAGAAAACGGAACGCGTGGCGAGAGCAAAGAGCAGTCATAGCCACTTAAAGAATTTTACAGCCTGTTTACAAAGTGCCGTTGTCAGCTAAACTCTCCGATGTTTTATTGTCACCAAAGGTTTTGACAATTTATGATGCTTATCGGCCTCACCGGCAGCATGGCCAGCGGTAAAAGTACCGTCGCCCACATGCTTCAAAAAGCCCATATTCCCGTTATCGATGCAGATGAGCTTGCGCGGGAAGCATGCCTGCCTTCATCGCCAGCATTGAAAAAGATTCTCGAAACTTTTGGCGTAGAGGTTCTTAATAAAGATGGCACACTGAACCGGGCGGCTTTGGCAGAACTTGTATTCGATGATCCTAAAGCCCTCCAAAGGCTCGAAGCCATTCTCCATCCGGCCATTCATGAACTTTATTTAAAAAAACTTGATGACTTAAAAGCCAAGAGCGTACCCATCGTTGTTTATATGGCCCCTTTGCTTTTTGAAAAAAACCTTCAGGGTGCCTTTGACAAGACAATTCTCGTCACGGCTAGCGATGAGGTATTGGAACAGCGAGCGCTTGCGCGTGATCAATTATCGTTAGATAAAATAAAAAAGCGTCTCAAGCAGCAAATGAGTACAGAAGAAAAAATAAAAAGAGCCGATGAAGTTATTGATAATAATGGTACTAAAGAAGAGTTGCTTATGCATTTGCAAAAGATTTGGTACAAAATCACTAAAACTCATCTGCCTATTTAGAACATCATTTATTTTTTAGACCTTTTAGAGCCTCTGCAATAAAACAATTTCTTAATCCAAAGCGAAATTTCTAGATGATAGTCTTTCAAATACCTTCGCAATTATCAGATAGATCCTGGTCATTGCCAATTTTTACTAAGTTCGTTAGCGATAGATAATTCTTATAATGAGTCAATGGTACTTTTTTTGAACACTTTTGGATAAACTAAGCCAAGCAGTGAAAAGAAATTTAATAGGCAAAAAAAGCCATACTCGGATTTATAAAGGCGCGGTAAAGGAGAACCACCAATGATACGTTATTTGGCACTTGAGGAGCTACGCTGGCGCTTTGCAGATTTTGCGTCGGCAAGCCTCATTCTCGACCAACGCCGCACCAAAAAAAATGGTCGAATTGGCGCTGTAGCACAAGATCGTGCTCTCTCTGCTTTAGAGTTGGGCCTAGGGATTAAGCAACGCGGCTATAATATTTTCGTGGTAGGTGCCTCTGGCACGGGACGAACTTCCACCGTTGAAAAATTACTCGCCGATAAAGCCAAGAAAGAACAAACGCCAGATGACGTCGTTCTTTTATATAATTTTGCCGACAAAGACCGCCCCCTTTCGGTGGTCTTGCCTTCCGGCCAAGGACCTAAGCTTAAGAAAAGCTATGAGTCCCTTATGGAAAAAGTGATCAGTCATTTAGAAAAGGCCTTTGAAGCGGATAGTTATATATTATCCCGTCAAGTTATTCAGGAAGAATGCCGCGAAAAAACTGACAAATCATTAAAAGAAATTGAGCATGAAGCCAATGAAAATTCCTTTGTGCTCTCTCACACGGGCGTGGCCATCACTTTGACCCCGGCCAACAAAAAGGGTGAGGCGCTCACTGAAGAAGAATTTGAAAAGCTCAGTGATAAAGAAAAGCAAAAGTTAGAGATTTGTGCGGAAAAACTCGAAGCGCGCCTTGAAGAATCCATGCGCAAAGTGCGGGTTGCAGAAAAAGAAAGCGAAGATGCTTTTGAGGAATTGGAGCGAGAAACTGCTCGCCAGGCTCTTGAAAATACCTTCGAATCAACGCGAAGCACCTGGAAAGCATATAAACGCATCGTTACTCATCTAAGCTTAATCGAAGAAGATATATTAAATCGTATTCGTCGCTTTATTCATGATGATAAAAATAGCCCACAAGAAAACAGCGAAAACAGTAATCAATCACACCTTAAGCGAAAATCGCTCGAAGATGATGATGAAAATGAATATGATGAGCCATTATTTATACGTTATCGTGTCAATGTACTCGTAACGCATACCAAAGATGCCGGCGCTCCCGTAGTTTTTGAGACCCATCCCACCGCTTCAAATATCATTGGGCGCATTGAACAAAGAATTCGCGCTGGCGAAACTATCACTGATTTTACCAGGATCCGCGCTGGCGCTTTATACCGTGCGAATGGTGGTTTTTTGATATTAGAAGCTCAAGAGCTCCTGCGTGATCCCGGTGCTTGGGAAGGACTTAAGCGCGCCTTAAAAAATCGTGAAATTGAGCTTGATGATCCGGGTGAGCCGGGAAGAATGGTTTCGCTAGCTTCACTACGACCTGAGCCCGTGCCGCTTCATCTAAAAGTAATCCTTATTGGCACGCCGGATATTTATTATGCTCTGGCAAAAAATGATCCTGATTTTCAAACCCTTTTCAAAGTAAAAGCTGATTTTGATCTCGAAGTAGAGCGCTCTGACGATAATATTGGCCGCTATGTTTCCTTCATCAATTCCCTCTGCAGCGAGGAGGAATTATTGAAGCTAAGCCCTGCGGGAGCCGGCAGTGTTATCGAATATGCCGTGCGCTTATCTGGCAGCAAGAATAAAATCACTTGCCGTTTGGGCGAAATCGCCGATTTACTTCGTGAATCAAATTATTGGGCGCGCAAAGATAAGTCCAAAAAAATCGAGCCTAGTCATATTCATGCCGCTTTGAAAGCCAAAGCTGAACGTGAAGGTTTTGTAGAAACCCAAATTCTCGATGAGATTAGAAATGGCAAAATAATCATTGAGACTCAGGGTAAGGTCATAGGCCAGACTAATGCTTTGACGGTGGTTGAAGTTGGGAATTACGAATTTGGTATTCCTCTTCGTATTACGTGTCAGACAGGATGTGGCAAAGGCGAGATTATTGATATCGAGCGCGAAGCAGAGCAAAGCGGCACTTTTCACTCCAAAGGGCGTCTTATCATTCGTGGCTTGTTATCGAATTTGTTCGGCCGCACGCTGCCCTTTGCTTTTCATGCAACCTTGTGCATGGAACAAACCTATAGCGAAATCGATGGCGATTCGGCATCGATGGCCGAAGCCTGTGCGCTTTTATCGGCATTGTCCTTGGCTCCTATCGATCAACGTTTTGCAATGACGGGGGCCATTGATCAGATGGGCAACGTACAAGCAGTAGGCGGTATTAACGAAAAAATCGAAGGTTTTTTCAAGATATGTCAAGAAAAGAAAAGCACAGAAATGCACGCTGTTTTAGTGCCGGTAAAAAACATCAATGACATCATGCTCAGCGAAGAAGTTTTGCTTGCGGCCCAGAAAGGCAGCTTTCAAATTATCAGTGTCGACACGGTGGCAGACGCTATGGAAGTGCTTACAGGCATAGGATGGGATGGGGATCAAAAATCAATTAAAGCTCGCGCTCTGGCTACTCTCAAGCACTTTAATCGACTTCGCGATCAGCGCCAGCATCATCCCGTTTCAAGTAGCCCTGCCATAAAAAAACGCGAGAAGCTCTTTGAAACGGATCTGGTCTAGACTCTACGGCAAATAGCTAAGAAAAGCGGCTTGCCCGTCGAGGATTCCTTTGAGCCTCCAGGCATTGGAGAAATTCGCGAGATAGCCATCTTGGCATTGACTACGCACAGCGAAAGTTATTTCCTCGCCTTGGGCATTTACGCCTTTGTAACGGGTAATTGGCAAGTCAAAGCAAGCGGGTTGATTCTCATCAACGATGATTTCACCTTCGCTTAGGCCGACCAAATCTGCTTTTATATGGCTGAGCATTTCCGGACTGATGCTCACCAATTTATATTCTTCCCATATTGCCTGGGAGTTGGGTAGGTAGCGAGCATATACGTCACCATTTTGATAAAGCACAATCTCACTTGCCCACCCGCGCATTGCAGGTGGTGGATTTCCGCCTGACATTTTTCTTATTAAAAGTACCTGACTATCTACTGCCTGGGCACTTATTGCCAAGGCAAAAAGGCTCATAAAAAGACCAAGATAATAACGCATAGTTTTTCCTTTTGTTGGATGGAATAAACTATATTTCTTGGCTTTTTCTTATTTGGATATTTATTTCCGAAAATAAGAACTATAATTCTCGCCCTGAGTATTTGCTCTTTTAGCTCTCGCGGTCCCATTCGGAGGTTATCCATTCTTCTTCAAATTATTACTATTCATCAGGCCTTAAGTTCTTACTATTTGTCATGCTTACATTGTTACTATTCGTCAGCCTTACATTGTTACTATTCGTCAGCCTTACATTGCTATTATTCGTCAGCCTTACATTGCTATTATTCGTAAGCCTTACATTGTTACTATTCGTCAGCTTTAGATTGCTATTATTCGTAAGCCTTACATTGTTACTATTCGTCATCCTCGGGCTTGACCCGAGGATCCAGACAACGCGACACAGAGATCCTCGGGTCAAGCCCGAGGATGACAACACCCGCCTAACTAGGAACCAGAAAATTGCGGCGCTCTTTTTTCTTTAAAGGCCTGCAAACCTTCCAAGCGATCTTTAGTACCTAAAATTTCGCGATAACAAGCAAGTTCCGTGGCCAGGCCCTGTATAAAAGGCTGCTCATAATTTGAAAGAAGGGCTTTTTTAGCAGCTTTAAGGGCAAGAGGCGCATTGCGAGCGATGCTTTGTGCTAGGGCTCTTGCGCACGCAAGCTCATCGCCGCTTTTAGAAAGCTCACTCAATAGACCCAAACGATGCGCTTCGTCCCCCTTGATACGCTTAGCACAAAAGATCATTTCCATGGCCTTCGCCAGGCCAACAATTAAAGGCAAACGTTGTGTCCCGCCGGCGCCTGGCATAATTCCTAAAGCGCATTCAGTAAGACCAAGCTGAATATCTTTAGAACCAATGCGCATATCGCAAGCGAGCGCAAGCTCAAGTCCGCCCCCAAAAGCATCGCCATTCAAAGCAGCGATGGTGGGCATTTTGAAAGCCGCGATTTTTTGAAAAGTCGTTTGAATGAGCCTGACAAAATCAAAAGCTTCGGTTTCACTCATCCCTGCCCGCTCTTTTAAATCCGCTCCCGCAGAAAAAGCTTTATCGCCCGCGCCGCTAAAGATAAGGACGCGCACTGCAGGATTTTTTTCAATAGCATCTAAATGCGAAGACAATTCAAGAAGAAGCTCTTTATTAAGCGCATTCCTCACTTCAGGGCGATTGATACAAATTTCTGCCACATGCTCAGAGGTTTTAACATCGAGAAAAGACATGGAAGCTCCCTTGGCTGAAAAACAAATGCGCGTCGAGGCGCTTAAAGAATAGAGCAACAGGTACTTCTTTTTACCCTAATAATAGTGCGGTAGCGAGATGGAACATTGACAATCATTTTTGTCCTGCTCTCGATTTTTTCACTTTGTTTTTGCACAATTCGCTGCGGATAAAAAATCCACTTGTTTCGGCCTACATGTCTTAATACTTGATAACAACCATTACCTTCCACCGAAAATTCCAGATTCATGTTTTCTTGAGAACTCTCAATAATTTTTACTTCATCAAAATTTCTAAAAGTAATCTTCTTTAGGCCTTTTATCCCAATATTTGATAAGGCCATTCCTGCATTTTGCTGCATATATTCTTGGAAGCAATCTTCGGTAGAGGAATTACTTATCAAACTAGATGACAAAGATAACAGCACTATAATTATTTTCATTGAGTCTCTCAGATGTTTTGCTCGAAGAAACAGCAAAGAAAAAATTAAGATTCCTTAAATTAAAAACCGCGAAGAATGGTGCAATAATTATTTTCGCGTTTGGTGATGGCCACGATTTTATTATCGTACAAAGCCACAGAAATATCTTCAGGCACATGACTAGGGGCTAGGAAAGGGCGGCCATGCTTAGCTCTACTCATATCCTCATCGCTTATTGAATAGGAAAAAAGCGAGCCCAAAGCTTCACACTCACGAAGAATATGGTGCTTCATAGCATCCACTTCTAAATTCTCGAACGACAAGGCCTGGCTTAAGCAGAAACTTCCCGATTTTATTCGACGAATGGAAGATGCCATAGCGCCGCAGCCTAAAGTTTCACCCACATCGCGCGCTAGCGAGCGAATATAGGTGCCTTTGGAGCAATGTACTTTTATGTGCACCGTGGGCAAAGCTATTTTTATAATGTCGATCGAAATAATTTCGACTTCTCGAGGAGCAATCTCAAAATCAATACTCTCACGCGCCATTTTATAAGCGCGAACGCCATTTATTTTTATCGCTGAAAATTGAGGGGGCGCTTGTTTAATTTTGCCCACAAATTTCCTCAGCGCTTCCTGCACTTGGACGGCTGAAATATGCTCGATGGGACTTTCTTTAATTATTTCGCCTTCCCCATCGTCAGTACTCGTTGTAATACCGAGACGAATCTCTGTCTCATACACCTTGGCGCTTTCGGTCAAATAGCCAGCAAGCTTGGTATAAGGCCCCAAAGCAATGACCAGCAAACCAGACGCCAAAGGATCGAGCGTACCCGCATGCCCCACCCTCTTTGTGCCCGCGACTTTTCGCACCTTATGCACCACATCAAATGATGAGGGGCCAACAGGCTTATCGATGAGAAGAATTCCTTCCATATAAATTCCAAAATAATGCGAAGATTTAGCGCCTTTAGCTCTAGCAGCTTGCTGGGAAAAGGCTAGCGGCGCACTAGCACCTAAAAAGGCCATTGACAGATAGATAAAATTATATACCATAAAGTATAAATATTATCACGAATAACTATATGAATATCTTTAAATTAAGCATCTTATGTACGCTATTTTTGCATGCCACTAGCTTTGCCTCCAATACCTGGCATTTCGTCATTAACGGCAGCCCGGTGATGTGCAGCGATCAAGGCGTGGAACAGTTTTGGCTTTGCCAAGGCGAGCGCTATAATGGCCTGATTTATCACGCACCCTGCGGATCGCCGGTAAATTTTTCACCCATGCTGATGTCTGAAGAAGGCCTTGAACTTGAACTAAACTTCGAGCATTGGAGCGACGCTTCCGGCAATGATCTCCTTTCGAATAACACGCTACAATTTAGCTACAGGGATTACTTTGATTTCAAGGCTGTCACCGTACGGCAGGAGCTTTCAAAGTTATTACTTAAAAAAAATGCTGAAGCTATTATCAAAAATGGCATCAAATTCACTGAAGCTTTAAGGCATTTTTTTAGTGATTTAAAAACCCTGGCTTTTGAACAACGTATAAGATTCGAAAATAAGATTTTATTCAGTGATTTTCATTTACTTAATCCACGAACTAATAAACAAAATAATGTTGCAAGACCTTGCGTGGAAGCAGAAACACTCTCTTCATCCGCCGCACGCTTTACTCTGCAAAAAATCACAGCTCAGCCAGGACGAGAGCCGGGGCTTCTTGAAGCACAAGAACTCTTCAAAAAAATAAGCGCCCGAAGCGACATAGCTTTTGCGTATTCTGAAGATGGCTGTTTTGCACGCGCCCATATAATCGCTGCTGAGCTTTTTAAGCAGGGCTTTCATACCGGTAAAATTTGGCTCGCAGGCGATCTTAAAGATCCCACGCGGCCAGGAGAAGAATGGAGCTTCCACGTAGCCCCCTTAATTTATGTGTATGACGAAGAAAGCTCATCGACCATAGCCTATGTAATCGACCCTACCCTCGATCCACACAATCTTCTAAGCATAGAACAATGGCTTATCAAGGCTGGGATTCATAACCAACCTCCCATCATTTCCTATCCTATTCCTGAAGAAAGTGAGTTTTTTGAAACGATCGTTTTAGCTTTTTCTTCCCATATTCCGTTGTATCCATTTGAATACGACAGCTTAGTACCTTTAGCAGACACTTTAAGGGAAGCATACAAAGAAAATAAAGATAATTTAAAAACAATTAAATCCAAAAAAAATAACTACTATTAACTATCAAGAGAAAGCAAATGAAACCATTTAAATCCATTATTTTAATCGCATTATTTTTCCATTTTAATTCTTTTGCCCTTGATTCATGGAATTTTGTGGTGAACAACACATCGCTTAAATGTTCGGGCCATGTAGACGATCGTTTTTGGCTCTGCAAGGGCGACCATTATTCAGGAATTATCGATCGCCTACCGGAAAATGACGAACTAAAATTTCTGCCAATGTTTATGTCGACCAAAACTATTGAACTTGATTTATATTTTGAAAGCTGGACTAATGAATTAGGTGAGAACCTATTAGAGAACGAGGAGATTGCTTTTAATTATAGATACTATTTCGATTTTAATAAGCGCCTCACCTTTCAGGAAGAACTTGCTAACTGCATCACTACTTCTAAATTTCCTGAAGATAATGCTCAGATTATTGCTGAGAGCAATCGATTTATAGGGCTTATCCATGAGTACTTCAGCTTTATATCCAAACTTAGTTGTCAACAAGAAATCTATGATCATGATCACTTAATTGTTTCTGGGCTTACGCTAAGCGAGCCCTACACCCAAAAAAAACCAAATCTTCCCATCCCTTGCTTGGGAAAAGAAAATCTTTCTTTGGCTAATCAGAAAAAATATGAAGAAATTACCCGCATTCGCGCCGGACATACTCCTAATCTTGCCGAGGCGGAAGAATTATTCAAAGATATTTCTAAGCTCAGTAATTTCGCTTTTGATTATATACTTGACGGCTGTCAGGCACGCGCTCACCTTATTGCCTATAAACTTATAGCAGATGGTTTTCAAAGCGGCAAAATATGGGTGGCTGGTACTATAAAGAACCCTCGCCAGCCTGATCAAAATTGGAGCTACCACGTCGCTCCACTCATTTTCGTGCGCAGCCCGGAAGGCACAATCTTTCCTTATGTTATTGATCCTTCTCTTGATAGCCAACATTTATTAACTATTTATGAGTGGCTTGAAAAATTATCTATACACCATATAAAGATAGTATCCTTTCCTTTGCCTCCAGAAACTGAATATTTTGAGAAGGTAGTAATGGCTTTTTCTTCTCATATCCCTCTATGGCCATTTCAGTACGACGGCAAGATTTCTTTTACGTCTACTATTGCAGAGGCCATGGATAACAACCTTAGGCATTGGAAACTCTTACAAAAAAACCAATAAAAAAACGTCTTGCCAAGCAAGACGTTCTTCTCATTAAGACGCTAGCAAAAAACTAGACGATCTCAACTTTAGCACCTTCAGCTTCAAGCTTAGCTTTAATAGCTTCAGCATCAGCTTTAGAAATGTGCTCTTTTACCATCTTAGGTGCGCCATCTACCAAGTCTTTAGCTTCTTTCAAGCCAAGACCGGTTACTTCACGCACAACTTTGATAACTTGAATTTTCTTATCGCCAGCATTTGCCAACTTAACATCAAATTCAGTTTTTTCTTCTGCAGCAGCAGCGCCACCAGCAGCTGGAGCCATGGCCATCATCATTCCGCCGCCAGTTGCAGCTTTGACGCCCCATTTATCTTCCAGTTGCTTGACGAGGTCAGCAGCTTGCATGAGTGAAAGTGAAGACAAATCTTCTATAAGTTTTTGTAAATCAGCCATTTTTTTCCTCCAATAGTTTTAATACTCACAAAGAATGCGACTATTCCTTGTCAATTTTTGCTTGCAACACACCGACAACGTTATTTGCCACTGCATTGATTTGAGCAAGTAGTTTAGAAGCAGGCGCACTAAGCACACCAAGCAATTGCGCACGAAGTTCGTCGAGACTTGGCATCTTCGACAAGGCAATCACATCTTCAAGACTCAAACGAGCGTTGGCGTTAAAGCCAGCCTTAAGTTCAAGCTTCTCAAATTCTTTTTCAAACTTAGCCAAGATTTTTGCAGGAGCCACTGGATTAGTGTTACTCCAAGCAAGAGCTGTCGAACCGACGAAATCGTCGTGCAAAGCTTTTGCAGTCGTATCGGCAATAGCAATACGAGCAAGCTTATTTTTTACAACTTTAAACCCAACATCCGCTTCATGAAGATTACGGCGCAGCTCGCTTACTTGCGATGCATTAAGGCCTTCAACATTGGCCAAAACCAATGATTCAGCATTGGCAACCACATCTTTTACGAAAGATATCTGTTCTTCTTTGATTGCTTTATTCATTTCTTTCCCCAAAGCACATAAAAAATCTTGAAACTAAGATTCTTAGTCACCAAAGCACCAAAATGTAGGGGATAAAAACGGCTGTTTTTTTCCATCCATCATCTCGGCCGGCCGCTTCACATGAAGCGTTTAAGGTAGTCCACCTGCTTTCTTTGACTAGAATGTCTCATAAGCACGGGGCACTCTTGGCATAGAATTTAGGCTTTGACAAGCCCTCGCCTGCTTTTTGATTCGTATTTTTGACTTAGGCGCTTAAAAAGACATAAAAATTTTCCTAGCTCCTTTGGCCACCATAAGTACTAAAAATGAAACCAACGATGATGTGCAAATGCCCAGCAAAATAAACCACATATATTAGGCCATAGCAATGATTAACATAGACATATAGTATAGAATTTCCATACGCCTTAACTCACCTTTCTAAAGACTAAAATACGGAAACTAAGAAACATTTTTCATATTAAATTTAGTCGATATATTGACTATAGGAGTTGCAAGAACATTAATAACATTATAATAAAGGCTATTATGTTCAAATACTGCTTGCTAATACTATATTCCCAACTATCTTTTGCCCAATTTGATACATTAAATGGTATCCAG
>JBPOIV010000040.1:0-2320 GCA_052034245.1 Myxococcota bacterium | reverse complement strand
GTTTTTTATGACCTTTACGCTTCCTGCACTTCCCTATGCCAAAAGTGCTTTGGCCCCTCATATTTCCGATGAAACCCTTGATTTTCATCACGGTAAACATCATCAGACCTATGTTACTAATCTGAATAATCTTGTCGAAAATACGCCGCTTGCAAACAAATCTTTGGAAGAAATTATCAAATCAGAAAGTGGCCCTATTTTTAACAATGCAGCACAAGTTTGGAATCACACTTTTTATTGGCACAGCATGGCTCCGAATGCCGGCGGTGCACCGCATGGAAAAATTGCTGAATTAATTAAAACTTGCTTTAGTAGTTTTGATGCCTTCAAAGAACAATTTTCTAAGGCCGCAATAGGACAGTTTGGTTCCGGTTGGGCATGGCTTTGCCTCGATAACACTGGCAAATTAGTAATCGAAGCAAGCTCGAATGCTGGCTGCCCTCTAACCGCAAATCACACACCCATTCTCACCTGCGATGTGTGGGAGCACGCTTATTACATCGACTACCGAAATGCCCGTGCAAAATATGTTGATGCATGGTGGAGTTTGGTGAACTGGGAATTTGCAAATCAGAATCTTAAATAACCAAGGCTAGCTTTTAAGCTCGTGTTAGGGGCAATTGACATCCTCTCCGGCATAAATGCCGGAGAGGATGTCAACAAAGCGCAATGCAGCTATTAAATGAAATGAGCACCATGAAGATATTAAAGAGTATACCTGTATCGAAAAAATCCCTGTGAAACCTGGCTATGGTTACATAGTCAATGAAGAATTTGAACCTGCAATTTATCACGCATCGACCACAATCGAAAACGGATTGGGGCCCCGGGCTTCACGAAAAACTTTAGTCGTTCGCATTGCTCATGAAAGCTCCCAAGCTATGAAACAATGAAAACTTTCTATCAAGAAAGATGTTCCATGCGTCAACAATAGACTCACATTCCTTTGAAATGTTACACATAGCCATCAACTGATAGGCGTTGTGTTATGGGGCGCTATCACGGGTGCAATGCTACCCTTTTTATTGAAACGATTGGGTTTTGATCCGGCTGCAGCCTCTGCACCTTTTGTCGCGACTTTGGTGGATGTAACGGGCTTAGTGATTTATTTTAGTTTCGCGAGCCTTATTCTCAATGGTACACTTTTGTAATATAATCCATCTGAAAAATATCTGATTTAAGCTATTGCAAATCGGCATAAAATAGTCCAGTAATCACATCAATAAATGGAGATATTTTATGCGAACTATAAATAGTTATAATTTGTTTTTAATTATAATTTTAAGCTCTTTTTCACTGTTTTCCCAAGATAATTATGCGATCCAAAGTCTGACTCAGAGAATTTATCAGCATTTCGGCTTTTTACTTTCTGAACAGTTGTATGCCTTTGATGAGAGTCAGGATCGGATTAATGAGCCAGATTTAAATGAGAAATTTAGTACTTCGATCACTAATGGTCAAATATTGGACTCGAAGGGCCAACCCCTCAATATTGAAAAGACCAATTTCGTGATGGATAAGGATGGCTCTCTTTTCGTTGCGCGCGGCGATTTTCCGAAATTGATATGTCATAGCTATTTTCTAAAAATTAATGGTGTTGGAACGGCAGTTGCTATGGCTGGTACCCTCTCCGTCAAAGATGGAAAAATAACCGCGATTGCTAATAATAGCGGCCATTACCAGCCTGTGATTGAGCAATTGATTTTGGCGGTGCAGTATTTGAACGAGAAGGACTTACTCGCATCAGAAGTACAAATTTGCGACCACTCTTCTTCCGAAAAGATGGTCCTAACACTAGATTATGTTTTAGCGATTGATGCTCAGCAAATTTTAAACGCTTACCCTGTCGGACAAATAGACAGCAAGCAATATATAGAGAATTTTGAGAGGACAACTAAAGAGTTTCAGGAAGCTATTAAAAAGTTAAAATGCCCTGATGTTTCCGATTTGAAAGATTTAAGTAGTTTATCTGCTAATTTTAAAATGCCGCCTCAAGAAGACTATTTGAGGCTTGGAACTATTGCTCGAAACGATCGCAATTGGGAAGCTATTTTTGAGCAGGTTTGGGGACCATTACCGACAGAAGTACTTAATGCCCCAGCATCCTCATTTTTAATTATGGGTCAACTTGGAATGGAGGTCTTTTATGAGAAGTTGGCAGGAGGAGCCTTTCGTCGCATCGTTGGATGCCAATATACTATTTTAAGCACCGCGGAGCGGAATCGACAATTTACTCTTTGGTTGCTGCCGCTCGCGCAAGAGTAGAACAGTCGCTTAAAAATAATGGAGGGGATTCGAACCCCCGATAGGGACTAGCCCT
>JBPOIV010000279.1:0-6806 GCA_052034245.1 Myxococcota bacterium | reverse complement strand
ATCTTCTAGAATGCTCAAATAATGTCTCTTAGTTAGATTCAAAAGAAAGTGTGCATCGCGATAACCACGCACCGTCTCGCGGCGCAAAAAATCATAGCTTGATTTTTCTTCGATGAGCTGTTCAATTTGGCTAAAAATGGCCCCGACTGACAAATAATCATAAAGAGGATCTTGCGCCGCGTTGAGGATGAGCGTGCGGACTTCGCGTGGGGAGGCTCCAAAACGTCCTTCGTAATTTAAATCGTGCTCAAACTCACGTGCAAGTTCAGGAATTTCTGCGCGAAGCTCACGAGCCTGGCGCTGGCTAAGGCGAAGCGGCACTTCACCGTTATCGTAGAGCTCCAGTTTTTCATCCGGAGACAAATCACGAATAATTTCCTGGAGCGAAGCCGGATAACGCTGGATTGTAGGCGGTTCAAGCCGCGTCAAAACTGCCCAGCGCGCGGCCATAGCAATGGCATGCGGCGCAATGTGAAGTCCTTGCAAGGCCTTTGGTATCTGGTTTTCATAAATGCCTTCCTCATCTTTTGAACGTAAAAGATAGGGAACTTTTATAAGTTCAAGGCGTCCCTTGAATGATGGCCAATCAGGATATTCTTTAAAACTATTAAGATGAAGCTCATTCGATGTTGCAATAAGCAAAAGATCAAAGAATAAAGATATATGATTAGCATTTATTTGCGCTTGCTCACACGCCACAAGCAAGTATTTCCAAGCATCAATGGGCCGCTTTAAGAGATCGCTATATTCGATTAAACCGCGATTTGCTTCCACCAAAGGCCCCATCGCTTCAAACAAGGATAAATGGCGCAATGAGCTGGGCAGCGAGTGAAGGGTTTGATCGCTGGTAATTTGGCGCACAATGGCATCGACACTCATCTGGGGCTCAACAACGGACAAAGCTTTTTTGTAACGTCGGGAAAAATAAAAACGCTCGATGCGGATATGGCGTAGGACCTCAGCAAGATTGCCGCCATAATTGGCCAATAAAGCATCATAGATTTGGCGATTTTTATGCGAAAGATCGCCATGCTCGAGAATGGCTGGAATTTTCAGATTATTATTTTGTCTGAGCTGAGAAAAGAGCAACTGCCTTTCGGTCGTTGAAAGCAATAAAAGCGGATGATCAGCTTGGTCTGAACTGATTTGCGCATCGATTGCATCATCAGAAATATGGGCATAGGAGCCGGTCTTAGATGGGTTTTCTTTGCTGAAGCCTAAAGAGCCGTGAAGACCTTCTTTTTTGGGGAAAATCCACGAAAATTGATAGATCGCACCATCTTCAGTATGCGAATAATATTCGGCTGCACGAGCCAAAGCCTGAACAATGGTCGTTTTTGCTGAACCATTGGGGCCGTGAAGCAATAAGAGTTTATCAACGCGGCCCGCGCGTACAAAGTTCTTAAGCTGCGCAATGATGGCGCGCGCCACGCGTTCTTGACCAAAAACACGACCCTCTCCTTGGGCAAACTCAGCATCAAAAAGTCTATAGCGCTTTAGTTTTTTTATAGGGGTTTCAACAGCATAAGAGCCGAAACTTTCTATCAAATCATCGAAATATTGAGCACTATTGCGAAGGTGAAAATGCGGTCTTTTGGCGATCTCTGCCAAATAATCTTCAAAAGATAAAATCGATTGACTCTCTTTAAATAACTCCGCACGTGAAGTGGTAATATTCGCTAAAAAATCTGGCACAAAGGACATGCTTTCCCCCATTCGCTTCTCCTTTAAATATAGCCAGATATGAAAAAGCGCATAGTATTTTACTCATGTCGCTTCCGCATGAAGTGGATTTTACTGATTTTAGCGGTACCACAATGCAAATCTTTAGGGCTTTTTCTTCGCCCCTCTAGCCAACTTAGCTAGGCTTTGCTAGCCTGAACTTACGAAATTTGGACCTATGCGAGCGTGGCGGAACTGGTAGACGCACTGGATTTAGGTTCCAGCGGGGAGACCCGTGGGGGTTCGATTCCCTTCGCTCGCACCATCACAAATTAAACAATCCGGCCAATCAACTTTTTAGGTGATCAAATGAATGCGATTGAGAAATTAACTTTGACTACTCTTTCTGAACACGAAAGAGAACTCACCGTCACTATTCCTGGTGCGGTTGTCGCTCAAGA
This sequence comes from Myxococcota bacterium, assembly GCA_052034245.1. Taxonomy (GTDB): domain Bacteria; phylum Myxococcota; class UBA727; order UBA727; family JABDBI01. The sequence continues at coordinate 4,683 of JBPOIV010000279.1, read as the reverse complement.
ATTTCAAAAAACTTTTAATAAAGTTCAGCGCGTGGCAACACGACCCGGCTTTAGACCAGGAAAAATGCCTCCTGCGATGGTCATGAATTTTTATGGTCCTAAAATCAAGCAAGATTTGGTTGAGCATTTAGTCGAAAAGAGCTTTTCGGATGCCTGCAAAAATCAGGAACTCATTCCTGTTTCGCAGCCTAAGATTGAGCCTGTTGGTGAAGTTGAAAAAAATAATGCTTTTAGTTACAGAGCAGTATTTCAAGTTAAACCAAAAGTTTCTGCAGATAAGTTTGAATCGTTGAATATTGAATTCAAAAAATTCACTTTTAGCGATGACGATGTAAATGCTGAGCTAAATTCTATCCGCGAAAGCATGGCAACTTTTAAAGTGCCAAGTGAGCGTGACCTTATTGGCCCCGAAGACTTGGTTGAATGCGATAGCGATGTGTTGATCGATGGCGTTTTAAATAAAGACTATAGCCACAAAGATTATTCAGTTCCTTTGTTTGCAGAAAATGTACCGGCAGATCTACGAGAAGCATTGGTTGGCAAAAAAGTTGGTGAGCAGGCTTCGGTAAAATACACCATGCCTGGCGACCACCAAGATGATGCCATTAAGGGCAAAGAATGCGAAATGTTGCTCAGCATTAAGGCGATTAAAGAGCGCGTTCTTCCTGCTCTTGATGATGAATTTGCCAAAGATCTTTCTGATAAATTCACCACGCTTGCTGAAGTAAAAGAATCGATTACTACCCGTTTTACCATCACTGCTCGACGTCGGGATGAATATTTCCGTCAGGAAGCTATTACCCGGGCTTTGGTGGAAAATAATCCTCTCGAAGTGCCACCGGTGATGGTTGAAAAAATGGCTATGTCCATGATCAATCGTGAACTTGAGACCATGCAAGAAAAAGCTGCCCAAGAAGTCGTGAAAAATCATTGGCAAGAATTGTGGCAATCAGTGCAAGAAAGAGCTCGCTTTAGAGTAAAAGCTGAATTGCTCCTTGAAGACTTGATTCAAAAATTGTCGATTAGCGCAAGCGATGAAGAAATTTCTGCGCGCGTGAAGAAGATGAAAGATATCAGCCGTGATGATGCTGCCTATACTATTCAAGTCGAAAAAGTATTGGACCTCATTGAAAAGGCCTCTGTAGCCCAAGTTGTAGAAGAGCCTCTTTTTAAAAAAGGTAACTAACTATGGTCCAAGATAGTAAAGAGCCCGCCAAAATGCGGGTCTTTCTTGAAACTTTTGGCTGCCAAATGAATATTTTGGATTCGGAACTGGTGGAAAACCAGTTTCTTGCTTCTGGCCATCAATTTGTTGATAGCCCGGAGCAAGCCAACGTAGTGCTTTTAAATACCTGTTCAGTGCGAGACTTGAGCGAACAAAAAGTATTGAGTCGCCTCGGTATCGTAAAAGATCGCAAAGACAAAGGCGAAAAAGTTGTCGTCGGTGTTTTGGGTTGCATGGCGGAACGTGCCAATGATCAGCTGGCGAAAAAACGACCCTTTATCGACGTGATGGTGGGTCCGAGCAAAATTCAAGACACCATGACGCTCGTCGAAAAAGCCTTTTACAATGGTGAGGAAAAGCAAAAAACGCTCAGCTCCCTCTCCTATTTCGTGAAACGCAAAGGTCTTAGTGAATCAGCGGCCATGTCGCCGATGGATGATTTGGAACTTTTGGATCGTGAACGCGTTTTTGGCGATCGTAAGCTGGGCTCACAAGCCTATGTGCGTATTACGAGGGGCTGCAATAAGTTTTGTTCTTTTTGTGTGGTACCTCGTACGCGAGGGCCAGAAATGCATCGCCCTCCTGAATCGATTATTGACGAAGTGAAAGCCTTGGTGCATCGCGGCGTAAAAGAAGTAACTTTGCTTGGGCAAACCATTAATCACTACTTTTATGAAGGTGCAAGAAAATGGTCCTTCGCCGATTTGCTCTTTCAAATTCATGAGCAAGTTCCTGATTTGCCACGCTTGAGATTTCTTACCAGCTATCCTCGAGACTTTACCGACGAAGCGCTTGATGTGATGAAGACAAGCCCGCGGATTTGTCGCTATTTACATATTCCCGCCCAATCGGGAAGCAATAAAGTTTTGCGCGATATGAACCGTGGCTATGATTTAGAGACTTATATGTCTCTCATCGAACGCGCTAAATCACGCATGCCTGATATCAGTTTGATTGGTGACATGATCGTTGGCTTTCCAACCGAAAGTGATGATGATTTTGAGCAGTCATTGGAACTTTTGCGTAATGTTCGCTTTAAAAATCTCTTCATTTTTAAATATTCCCCGCGCCCAGATACTGTTGCTGCCAAGCGATTTAGCGATGATGTTTCGATGGAAGTGAAAAAAGCAAGACACACCATCATGCTAAATTTGCAAAATGACATCGCTCTTGAGCATCATATGGCGATGATGGACAAGCGTTTTACGGTTCTTTGTGAAAGCGAGTCAAAGCTTGACCCAGAGAATGAAGGGCTCATTCAGCTTCGCTCAAAATCAGAAAACACGCGTTTGTTGGGCCGAACAACCGGTGATCATTTGGTCCATTTCTCAGGACCAAGTTCGCTGATTGGACAGCTTGTCGACGTTAGAATAGAAAGCGCTCGCGCTCTATCCTTGGGTGCCCAACTCATCGCCTAAGACTTTTTTCTTTTTACTGGCTAGGCGGGCGGCCAAAAGCCCGCATTCAAATAGGAGATAAGTGGGGATAGCAAGCATCACCTGCGTAATCGGATCTGGTGGCGTTAAAATCGCCCCGACAATGAAGGCCCCGACAAAGACAAAACGGCGCCATTTCGTAAAGGTTTCCAGCGAAACTAAATCAAAAAATACCAATAAAAATACGGCGATGGGAGTCTGAAATACAACGCCAAATGCAAGTAAAATGGTGATGGCAAAGCCATAGAGCATGCTGATCGAATAGGCACCCGTGACACCTTGTGGCAAGGTCTCAAGAAAAAAGTTGAATGTCGGCGGGAAAACCAAAAAATAAGCAAAAGACACACCTAAAAGAAAACAAAAGCTTGCCGATAAGACAAATAAAATCAGCATGCGGCGTTCATGTTTGTAAAGACCAGGTGAAATGAAGCGCCAAATTTGAAAAAAAACCCACGGCATAGCCAGAATAAAACCGAAAAAAAGGGCAGCTTTGAGCTCAGTAAAAAAATACTCCTGGGGGGATAGCACGACAAAACTTGAGCTCTCTGGCATGATATCCATCATGGGCTTCTTAAGCCAATACATAAGTTTGTCGACGAAAATATAGGCAATGCTCATGCTTAGCCCTATACCGATCAAACTTTTTACGACCGAGCCTCGTAGCTCCGTCAAATGAGTCATCAAGGGCTGTTCTCTTTCATCCATTTTTTTCAGCCTCATTCTTCACTACTAATTTTTCTTTTTCTTCGAGCATGTCAGCTTGATCAACGCTCATTATTTTGAATTTAAAGTCATCGCGCATGTTTAGAAACTGACGATAATAAATAGCGATTTTTCGCATAACAATGGGCAATTGCTTGGGGCCCACGGCGATAAAACACACGATGGCAATAATAACGATTTCGGAAAAACCAATGCCCAGCATAAATCCTCAATGAACAAAGTTGCCGCAGAAAAAAATAGCCTTGGTATTTGGATAAGAAAATAGCGGTCTTAGGCTTCTTCTATTGGGGACCGCGTTCGATTGAGCTCATGTCAAAAGGCCAACTCTCCATCGTCACCGGATAGCGAGGGAAAGATGCACCGACAGGAATTAATGACTCATTCAAATCATCAGGATAATACACCTTATTAAAGCATAAACCCTGAGCTTTAGCAGTGCGCCCTGCCCGCGTACGATCTTTTGCCAAGAATATTTCTTTGATATTGGAAGGATCGATTCTCCCGAGGCCAACTTCCACCAAAGTCCCAACAATTATCCGCACCATATTCAGACAAAAAGCATTTCCACGAACATCAATTTCGATAATATCGTCGGCTTTCTTTAGACTAAGGTGCCATAAATAACGGACCGCATGAGGTGCTCCGCACAAAGTCGAACGAAAGCTTTCGAAATCATGCTCACCGACAAAATGAGAAGCAGACTCTGACATTGCTTCAAAATTAAGGGGCTGACGAACATGCCATACTTGATCGGCAATGAAGGGATCTACGACTAAAGATTGAGAAATACGATAAATGTATTGCTTACCTATACTTTGTCGACGAGCATCGAAAACATCAGGCATTCTATCAATACGCCACACTGCCATATCGGAAGGAAGTCGCGCTGCCAGAGCCAAACTTAATTGACGCAAACTCAGACGGGTAAAGAGCGATGACGAAATTACTTGCCCGCGGGCATGCACTCCCGCATCGGTACGACCGGCCGCTTGGATGGAAATTTTTTGCTGCACAATGCTCGACAGGGCTTTAACAAATTCACCCTCAACGGTGCGTGCATTGTCTTGCGCTTGAAAGCCTGAAAAAGCGGTGCCTTTGTAGGACAAGAAAAAGCGCAAATGAGTGAGCTCACCCATCTTTTCTCGACGTTTATCAAGACAAGTCTCGCAAAAACATCCAGACTTTGTAGGATCAATGCCGGTGAAGGGTTTGGCTGTGCACCAGCAAGCTTCGGAAAGGACGAGGGCGCCGCAATAAAATGGCGCCCTACAGGATACACATAAAGAATTCATCGCTATT
>JBPOIV010000052.1:0-27623 GCA_052034245.1 Myxococcota bacterium | reverse complement strand
AACCGACCAAATGGTGAGCAAAAGACCAACTTCAGATTTCAAAAAACCAAGCTCACTCATGAGCGCCGGCATAGCAAAGGTAAAACTTTTACGGGTAAAATAATAAAATATATAACCGATAAATATTGAATAAAACGTTCGCGTTCGCCAATATTGAAAGCGCTCGCGCGTCCCTACATCTATTTGTTGTACCATTCGGTATCCTTTAAAACCCGACAATTCTTTTTGAGTTTGCCAGCTCAGTTTCATATGCCAATAAGGGTTTAGGGTGCTTTTTTGGACCAATTCGACGGTTTTTTGGTACAAAAAACTAAAGGGCCGAAAAAGGAGAGCTAAATGCACGCAATTTCCAATGACCGAATTCCCAATAATGTTTCCTTGGCCAGCGATACGCGACTTCAGCGTGCTTTAGAACACTGGCAGCCAGATTTTATCAACTGGTGGAAAGAAATGGGCCCGCTCGATTTTGCTCATGATTTCGTCTACTTAAGAACGGCCATTGGCGTAGATGCGCAAGGCTGGGCCTATTATGATTATGTGCGCATGCCTGAATATCGCTGGGGTATCTTTTTAACGCCCCCCGAATCTGATCGCCGCATAGGTTTTGGCGATTTATTGGGTGAAAAAGTATGGCAAGAGGTACCAGGGGAACATAGAGCCCACTTGCGTCGTTTAATCGTCACCCAGGCAGATACTGAACCTGCTTCTGTGGAACAACAGCGAAAACTAGGTCAGACCTGCCCTTCGCTTTATGATTTAAGGAACCTCTTTCAAGTAAATGTTGAAGAAGGCCGCCACCTTTGGGCCATGGTCTATCTCCTGCATAGCTATTTTGGGCGCGATGGGCGCGATGAGGCAGACCAACTTCTCGAACGACGTAGCGGGAATTCCGATAATCCGCGTATTCTCAATACTTTTAATGAACCCATCGAAGATTGGTTGTCCTTTTTTATGTTCACAACTTTTACCGATCGCGATGGTAAGTTTCAGCTCCTCGCCCTAGCCGAGAGTGGCTTTGATCCATTGGCCCGCACTTGCCGCTTTATGCTTACTGAAGAGGCTCATCATTTATTCGTTGGACAAAGCGGCGTGCAAAGAATTATTCGCCGCTCCTGTGAGCTGATGCGCGAGCATGATACTGACGACATTGCACCTTTTGGCGGCATATCGCTTAAACTATTGCAAAAATATATCAATTTTTGGTACGCAAGCTCACTCGATCTTTTTGGCTCAGAAATAAGTTCGAATGCGGCTTCATATTTTGCCGCCGGGCTCAAAGGCCGCGCCTATGAAGAAAAATTATATACCGAGCACAAGCTCATGCATGATGGCTACACCCTTTCCGTACTGAACGCGGGAGCCCTAGAGCAAAAAACCTTGCCTATGCGTTCGGCCATGAATGAACTTTTGCGAGATGCCTATGCTCACGATTGTGAAAAAGCTCTAGAAAAATGGAACAAAGAAATAGCACTGCATGAAATTGATTTTCAATTCGGCCTCGCACATCGGCGTTTTCATCGAAGCGTCGGCGAATATGCCGCAGCTCATTTTAACCCCAAAGGCGAGCTTATCAGCCCTGCATCCTGGGAAGAATGTAAAGATGAATGGCTGCCAACCGCGAAGGATAAAGAATTTGTTAAATCACTAATGGTGCCTGTTTATGAAGCGGGCAAGGTTGCTCATTGGATTGCCCCACCCGCCAAAGGCATCAATGGGCAGCCAGCTGATTTGCTTTATGTAAAACGCAGCTAGCTTAATCGCGCTTAGCGACTCACTCTTGTCTCTTGCAATTGTCCAGCTCTCGATTGCAATTGCAAAAGATACACTGAAAGCAATGAGCCCAAAAGTAAGGCACCAAAGCCGGTATGCATTGCCACAATGGAGGCTGATCGCACGGTGTAAATGGTCAAAAGACCTAAACCAAGCTGAGCAAAGGTAATAAAGACCGGCACTAATGATAATCGAGCAAGTAGGGTTTCACCTTTGGAACGCGCATAGCTTCGCGATTTGACCGCTGCATAAAGCACGACAAAGAAAATTCCATAACCAAGGATTCTATGGCCCATATGGAGCTGACCATAAAACCATGAAGGCCACAGCTCTGGACCACAGCCGATCAAATCTTCCCCGCATGCAAGTCCTGCGCCCATGTGACGAACAACGCCCCCATAAACGAGCTGAGACAGGGTCAAAATAATGGCAATCAACATGCCCCACTGCGATTTTTCAAACAAAGGCATCGGCTTGTACTTCGGCGACAAACGAAAAGAAATGCAAATTAACAAGGCAAAGAATACCATTGCGCAAAATAAATGCAGGGTTGAAACAAAGGCAGAAAGATTGAGTAACACGGTAATACCTCCAAGAGTCCCCTGCATGATAACCAGCAAGAGAGCGATCAGTGACAGGCTTTTTGTAAAACGATCAACCAACTTTGATCGCCAACACAAAAACGCTAAAACCAAAACACATATGCCAACCGTGGTGGCAACTAAGCGATGACCATGCTCATACAGCACACCGCCCACCATTTCCGGTAAAAGCTCACCATTGCAGGTGGGAAAAAAATACCAATCCGGACATGCCATTGAGGCGCCCATCGGATTAACTAGGCCACCAATAATCAAAAGCAACCAGGTAGCAAATAAAGTAAGAAGAGAAAAATAAAAAGGCGCGTTCATGAGGCTACTCTGAGTCTTTAGCAGGATGAAGGAGTAAAACTGGCATTGAAGCTTTCTTTGCGACATGTTCTGCCACTGAACCAAAAAGCATTCGTGATAACCCACTGCGGCCATGAGAACCAAGAATGAGCAAATCAGCCTTAAGTTCATCAGCAGTATCAAGTATAACCGACGCTACACTGTCCATGCTATCAATGACGCGGCCTTCGACGACAATGCCGCGATTTTTAGCAACTTCTTCAAGCTCTTTTAACTTCAAACGCCCGCGATCAATTCTTGCCTGTAAGACCAACATAAATGAGTGATAAATTTTACCTGTTACATCCGCGCTGGCCGCGGCACTCGGATTTATCACTGGCGCAAGGTGCAGTAAAGTTATGCGCGAAGCAAATTTCTCAGCAAGATCGCATGCGGCAAAAACAGCATGTTCTGCTAAATGAAAATCGTCGTCGGGATCAATGGCAACCGGTACTAAAATATGCTTAGGAGCAAATGACATAGTCTTATCCGCGAGAGTGTGCCTTGAGGGCAATTACACTCAAAACTTAGTAGTCAAATTAAATCTTTGCAATAACGACCGCTTAGCTCTTTTACGGAATAAAAAATTGCGGTAAAAATGCCGAGGATCCTCATGATTTCGCTATAATTTTTATCTTCGAGTGCTTGACAAGAATACGTAACCATTTATCCTTGTTGTTGATTGGTGGGAAATGCGCTTGGTCTATCGACGTATGGTTCCACTGGTTTTTTTCGGCGAGCACTATTTTAAGCCCCGAGAAAATACTAAACAATCTTTAAAAATAACTAAGGAGTTAACCATGAAAACTATGATTTCCCTTTTGGCAGCTGTTGTTGTTGCATTGACCGTATCTGCTTGCGGTGGCAAAGTTGATTGCGCTAAGCTTGATAAAGCAAAATGCGAAGAAGCAGGTAGCAAAGCAGCTACAGCTTGCGTATGGACTGATGGTGCAGAAGGTGCTGCTGGTAAATGCGCAGCTAGAGCTGATGCAGACATTTGTGATGCTGCAAACAAAGCTGAAGCAGATAAAATTGAAAAGGCTTGCAAAGATAATAGCGGTCTCTTAGGTGCTGGTTCTTGCGTATACAACAAAGATACCAAAACCTGTGCTCACCAAGCTCCTGCTACTAAGTAATTCATTTTTACTTAGAAAAGAGCTCCTTTTTAGGGGCTTTTTTTTATTCCTTAAATTTGTTTTTATCCATTGATTTCTTTGCCTCGCTTCGCCATAAGTTTTTTTCTTATGAATTCATTTCAGTATTATTATGCAGCAAAAGCGCAGGGGCTAAATCCGCTCCTTCTTGACTTTGTACACCCCGAAAAAAAAACGCCGCTTAGTATTTGCGGTATCGCTCCTTCGCAGATTCTCGAAGTGCGCAATGATAGGCTCTATAAAAATGGCATTGAAGAAGGCCATGCCTTAAAAATCTTTGAATATCTTGAGACCATCTCCCTAAGTAAAAATTTTTTCCCGGCCTATTTAGGTTTTTTTTCCTATGAATTTTCTTCCTATTTTGGCTTGCCCGTTCATGGTGGGGAGCGCCTTTTCCCCGACGCATTTTTTGCTCTGTATGAAAAAGGTTTGGTTATTGATGATGGCAAGATTATTTTTCACGACAAGATTCGGCCCGAAGAGAATTTATCGAAGAAGCTTCCCATTCAGCGCCTGTCGCCACTTTTAGAGAAAGAAGAATTTATTGCTAAGGTCGAGGCTATTAAAGATAAAATCAGAGCGGGGCACGTTTATCAGGTCAACTTCAGCTTGCCTTTTTATTTTAGTCAAAACAGCCCTATCGATGCCCTCTATCAGGCAATGAAGGAGCTTAATCCCAGTCCGTTTATGGGGCTTTTAGAACATGATGATTGGGCCATTATTTCTGGCAGTCCCGAAAGACTTTTCGCATTTAGCGATGAGAGACTTAGTACACGGCCCATTGCAGGAACTAAAAAGCGGGGAGAAAATTCCAGCGAAGATACTGCCATTGTGGCTGAGCTTTTGGCGTGCCCAAAAGAAAATGCCGAACACGTCATGCTGGTTGATCTTTTACGCAACGATGTGCATCAAGTTGCTGAATCGGAGAGCGTGCGTGTCGTCGAAGATCGTAGCGTTGAATTTTATAGCCATGTGATTCACTTGGTCTCCGAGATTTCAGGAGTCTGCAAAGAATCTCTACGAGAAGTAAAAAGAGCACTTTTTCCTGGCGGCACTATCACCGGTGCTCCTAAAAAGAGTGTGATGAATGCTATAGCTTCACTCGAAAGCGCTCCACGTGGGCCCTATACGGGATCTTTGGGATATGTTTCAGGCATTGGGACGGATTTTAATATTCTCATTCGGAGCGTCCTCAAGAACAAAGAGCGTATGTGGATTAATAGCGGCGCAGGAATTGTAATAAATAGCGAGCCAGAGAGTGAATGGCGCGAAGTCCATCGCAAAGCGGGCTTTATTAAAGATATATTGGAGCATGGCCTTCGTCCCAAAGCGCCGCGAAAACATGAGCCAGGCCCAGCACGAAATTCTTTTGCCCCTCTAAAAAAATCTGAGAACGCAAATATAATTTTTATTGAAAATGAAGATTCTTTTAGTTTTAATATTATTGCGCTTCTAAAAAATCTTGGATCACACATCAATATAGTCAGGCTAACGAGTTCTATTAATTGGAAAAAATATAGCCATGTGGTCATTGGTCCAGGCCCAGGAAATCCCGCGGAACTTCATGATTTACGCGCTCTCATCGGTGAGGTAATTAAAAGCCAGCGACCATTACTTGGCATCTGCCTTGGTCATCAAGCTATAGGCCATTATTTCGGGGCTAAAATAATCGCGCGCCCTCCCGTGCATGGACAAAGCATGCCCATTAGCCATTCGGGGAAGAGACTTTTTAAGGACCTTGAGCAGCCCTTCATGGCAACGCGTTACCATTCGCTCGCCATAGAACAGGCTCCTAAAGATTTTATTATTGATGCTCACGTCGATGATTGCATTATGGCGATTAGTCATGCGCATCTGCCGATTTTTGGGGTGCAGTTTCATCCTGAAAGTTATTTATCAAAAAAAGGCCACCTCATTTTTGATAATTTTTTACAGGTCAAATAATGCCGACGTTGATTATTAATGGTGAAGTAAGCACTATAGAACAACAGCATTTTTCATCATTTCATGGCAATAGCGTTTTTACGACGCTAAAATGGTCACAAGGACAGCTTTGGTATTGGCCCGAGCATTGGCAGCGTTTGGCGGCGCATGCAAACTTTTTATCTTTTCCAATGCCTCAAGAAAAATATATTTTAGCCACCATAAAAAATGCACTAAAAAATCAACTAATTCCCCAAAAAATTCGCGTCATCGTCGGTAGTAGTGGTCATGCCATCACTATCGAAGAGTTAGGCATTTATGAGCCGCATCTTTATGAAGGAGTAGCGGTAGCGAAATCGAACTATCAGGTGCATACACAATTCGCGCATTTAAAAACGGCCAATTCTTTGCCTTATGCCCTGGCTCTCAAGGAAGCACAGAGGATGGAAGTATTTGAAACGCTTTTGACGAATCAACAAGGCTTCGTCGTCGATGGATCGCGCAGCAGTTTAATGCTTTTTAAAAATAATTCTCTCACTAAAGTCTCCGGCGGTTTGGAGGGAGTTATGCGGAAAAAGGCATTGGAATTTGCGTTGACGAGGAGAATAAGCGTGGACGAAGCCTTTATTCGCTATGAAGAAATAGAAGGCCAATTATTACTTGCAAACTCTTTATTTGGTGTACTTTCTGTGGGACCTCCCTCCCATCCTTTTATTAAAGAGCTCATAGAATATTTTCGTGAATAAAATGGGAGTACACAATGATCAGACTTTTGCTTTTATTAGGCCGTCTCGAGGCTATTTCTTTTTTATTACTTCTTTTGGCCATGCCCCTTAAATATCTCGCCGAGTGGCCAGCGGGGGTAAAGCTTCTTGGGCCCCTTCATGGCTTTTTATTTTTAGCCTATTGTGCCTGGGCTCTTTGGTGCGCGCTGGAGCAAAAATGGCCGCTTAAGCAGCATCTTCTCGCCTATATTTCAGCCGTAGTGCCTTTTGGTACTTTAGTGTTTGAATGGGTCTATTTTAAAAAATTATCCCCGGTCTTGAAGAACAGATAGCAAAGTCTCACTCTACCGTGGCAAGACTGCGGTATTCAGCCTTCTACACGAAGCCTGGTCACATCAAACCGGATAATTTCCGGTGAAGCAGGCATCACACATCCGACTTTGTGGTCCCTCGCCGCTAAAAGCACGATACATGCCGGGCATAGAAAGATAGGCCAAAGAATCGACATTTAAGAATTGCTGAATTTGAGCAAGGCTCATGCCTGAGGCGATAAGTTCTTCTTTGGTTGGGGTAGCAATGCCGTAGTGGCAAGGATGCGTCGTCATAGGGGCACTAATGCGCATATGAATTTCTTTGGCGCCGGCAAAACGCAAAAGCTCAACGATTTTTTTACTTGTGGTGCCGCGAACGATACTATCGTCGACAACGACCAATCGCTTGCCTTGCACAACTTCTTTTACCGGACTCAATTTTAGACGCACGCTAAAATGCCGTATGCGTTCTTCAGGCTCAATAAAAGTTCGACCGACATAGTGGTTACGCACGAGCCCAATATCGTAGGGAATGCCTGATTGCTCGGCATAGCCCATGGCTGCAAGCACTCCCGAATCGGGGACTGCAATAACGTAGTCGGCTGCAGCAAGCGATTCTTTCGCAAGCTCGCGGCCCAAATTCTTGCGTGTCAAATAAACACTGCGGCCAAAAAGGTGACTATCAGGGCGAGCAAAATAAATATGTTCAAAGATACAAGGAGCGGGAATTTTTTGCTGACGATCTATGAGGTCATAACTTTTAACACCGTCTTCATTGATGACAATCATTTCACCCGGTTCGACTTCGCGAATAAATTGCGCATCGATCAGCGATAAAACACAATCTTCCGAGGCCAAAACATAGCCATGGTCAAGTTTTGCCAAAAATAAAGGTCGAATACCAAAAGGATCTCTAACGCCTATTAACTGATTGTCGATTAGCATGCATAAGGAATAGGCACCTTTGACCTTTTCCAAACTATCTCTAAGACAAGAAACTACGTCGTCATGACGGGAGTTGGCAAAGAGATGGCAAATGACTTCGGTATCTGATTGCGCATGAAAAATGGCGCCTTCTTGTTCGAGCTTCGCCTTTAAAAAATCGGCGTTCACGAGGTTACCGTTATGAGCGATGGCCATTTGGCCATTTCCTGTACGTGCGGAGATCGGTTGCGCATCGCTTAGATTTGTATTGCCTGCCGTCGTGTAACGAACATGGCCTACTGCCATGGAGCCTTTTAAAGCGTTAAGATTTTTTTCGTTGAAAACTTCAGCGACGAGACCCATGCCTACTTCGCGAAAAAATCGGCCATTATTATTAGCGACAATGCCTGCAGAATCTTGGCCGCGATGCTGCAATGCGTGAAGGGCCAAAGAGACGATGCGCGCGGCTTCCTTATGCCCATATACCCCGACAACGCCGCATTTATCGCGGAAAGCATCATTTTCAATTTCGTGCAAACCAATCTCCTAAACCATTAAGGTAGCTCGCTTGGATATCTTTTAAAGCTTGTTCAAAGAGAGGCTCGCCATGATGGGAAAAAGACAAGACCTCGCCACCCATCACTCCCATGCGGAAAATGGAAGTTCTTTGGGCACATTTTTCGATTACTTCCTCAAGCTTATGGGGCGAAAGACTCGCGACCACACAGGGCCTCTCCTCCGACAGTAAGCTCACGGCTATTTCTTCCCGCAGCCATTCGGCTGAAAAATCTATGCGCGCACCCTGATGTGAGGTACTACACAGCTTTATTAAGGACTGCAAAAAACCGCCTTTCCCAATAACTGACATGCTTTGGCATAAGCCCTTATTCACCAATTCTCTAAGTACAGAGGAAAGATTTTTTACTTGATCTACATCCCATGGACAAAGCGCATGCATGGTCACTAACTCAGAAAATATGCTTTCTGATCCGGCATAATCCGTCGGCAAATCCCCTAAAAGAACTATAATATCGCCTTCCTGAGCTTTCTTAAACGTACTTCGCCTAAGCGGTTGATCGCTTAGGCCCACCATACAAAGAGCAAGCGTTGGCAAAATCGATTGACCATTTGTCTCATTATAAAGGCTCACATTCCCAGAGATAATAGGTGTTTCGAGCGCTAAAGCCGCATCAGCCATACCGTCGATAGCATGCTTTAAATCCGTCATTACATCTTCGTTTTCGGGAGAACCAAAGTTTAAGCAATTACTTATACCCAAAGGCTCGCTTCCCTGCGCGCTGATTTCTAATAATGATTGAAAGACACTGCGTCGTGCGCCTTCGAATGGATCGATTTTAGTCAGCTTTGGTAGCGCAACAATCGATAACGCGGCAGCCTTGGATGAGCCAGGTATCGACAATAATGCCGCTTCCGACTCATTTGGACCGACTAAGGTATTTAGCCCAATATGATGATCAAATTGATCGGTGACAAAGCTTAGATCTTTTTGGGCCAGATCTTTTTGCCACGAAAGAAAAGCATCTTTTACTTCGATTTTTAAAAGACTTTTTAGGCTGGCATTTTTCTTTGGAACTAAGGAATTATAATGCCGACGATAACGCGGTGCATTTTCAATAATTAAAGTGGCAGCCAACTGCACCACTTCCTGGCTTTGATAATTAATTCTCACTACGCCATCGCCGCTTACATAGCCGATGTCTACGGCATCGAGCTCAAAACGACTAAAAATCTCTTTTATGCGTCCAGTATTTTTTGGATCAACGACCATTAACATTCGCTCTTGGCTCTCTGAGAGCATGATGTCATAGGCACTCATTTTTGCATCACGCACAGGGATGTCATCAAGATTAATGCACAACCCAGTAGATGCTCTATTAGCCATTTCAAAACATGAAGAAGTCATGCCGGCAGCGCCCATGTCTTGAATACCGACAACGAGGTTTTCTTCAAAGCACATAAGACACGCTTCAAGCAATAATTTTTCTTTGAAGGGATCACCGACCTGAACAGTGGGATGCTTGTCCGTATCGTCGCCAAAGGTATCGGATGCCATTACGGCGCCCATGATTCCGTCACGTCCCGTTTTTGCCCCCACGTAAAAGACTCTATTTTTGAGACCTGCAGCCGCGCCAAAAAAGATAGCTTCTTTTTTTACTACGCCCATGGCGAAGGCATTCACTAAATTATTGCCATTGTAGCTTGGATGAAAATCAATGTTTGACAAAACAGTAGGAACGCCAAAACAATTGCCGTAATGAGCGATACCCCTCACGACGCCATCAAATAAAACCGGAACTTTAGGATGGCTAGGCTCCCCGAAGCGTAAGAGATTGGCGGCAACGAAAGGCCGAGCTCCCATGGTGAAAATATCTCTAAGAATACCGCCGACGCCCGTCGCAGCACCTTGAAAGGGCTCAATAAAACTAGGGTGATTGTGGCTTTCAATTTTAAATAAAAGTGCAAGGCCCTCGCCGATATCAACGGCACCAGCATTTTCACCTGGACCGACGAGAACATGAGGCCCAGTGCTAGGAAGTTTTGATAGATAGGCCTTGGTTGATTTATAAGAGCAATGCTCACTCCATAAAGCACCGATAATACCGAGCTCTACTTTATTTGGCGCCCGCATTAATAGACGTTGTATACGATCATACTCATCGAGATTGAGGCCTACTTCTTTGGCATGATACGCATCTGCAATGTCGCTATCTTTCAAAGACGAAAAGGGAAGCTTTGCTTTCTTATTCATGTTTTACCCAAAAAGAAATTCTTGCAAAATCACGCAACCATCGCGACCATACATAGCATCGCGCGCCAAGCGTTCTGGATGAGGCATCATGCCAATGACATTACGAAATGGACCGCCAATTATACCGGCTATGCTTCGAGACGAACCATTTAGCGTGGCGCACCCTCTCTCGTCATGGTCCTCATAACGCATAACTATTTGATTATTTTTTTCGAGCAAATCTAGGCTTTCATCATCGGCAAAATAGCGACCTTCCCCATGAGCCACGGCCACATTTAGCGAAATAGGCGGAAGAGAATTTTTTTGACCAAAATAGCGAGCCTTTACGATTTGGCACACAAAGCGATTATGGTGATTTTTTAGCAAGGCGCCCGGCAAGAGCTGAGCCTCGCATAGAATTTGAAAACCATTGCAAATACCCAAAACTTTTGCACCACTTTGAGCAAAATTCCTGACGGCATCCATGATTGAGGAACGAGCAGCTAACGCGCCTGCTCGCAAATAATCGCCGAAAGAAAATCCTCCTGGCAATATCACGTGACTTATGTCCGTGGGAATTTCTTCGTCCTGATACCAAATACCGACAGGCTCAAGCTCATAGACTTCCTTTAGCACCTGCATCATATCGTGATCACAATTGCTGCCGGGAAATAGAATGACTGCGGGCTTAATATTAGCGTTCGCCATTGTTGTCCCCATACACCTCGACATTCACGTCTTCCATAATGGGATTTCTCAACATGCTCGATGCCGCTTTTTTGATCATAGCTAACTGCTCATCGAGGTGCTGATGATCATTAAGACTTATATCGATCACTTTACCAATGCGCACTTCTTCAATATCGCGCATCCCTTGACGTTGAAGCGATTTTTTTAAGGCTTCTCCCGCAGGGTCTAAGATATCTTTCTTAATAGTGACGATAATACGCGCTGTGCTCGCCATAGCTGACCTCGTTGTTGCACTGCATGTAGTGCATGTGAAAATGCTTTTCAACGAAGGTCAGTAAATAAAAATATTCCCCAAATTTTACATCGCTCTCATCGCTATTTCTGAGTAAGCTCGCTTTTTAGCGAGCTTACTTTCATTCAACCCATTGAGCAGGATCTTCCCACAGCGCATCATAGTGAGGCATGTCATTTATGCCTAAGTCTGGATAACTAAACTTTTGCTCAATACTATCAGGGTCGCTTAGTGCTTTTCTTAACGCATCGAGTTTTAGATAGCTTTTCCCGACCATGGCAGGCTCATCGGCGGAGAGGTCATTGATTTCGAAGGGGTCAGAAGGACGCAAGGAAGCAATCACTTGTTCAACAGGCGTGCGAAGAATTTTATTAAGAGGGTTCGTAGCACTGGCAACGCGATAAAGACGATGCTCCGGCGCTTTCTTCTTATCTGGATCGGTATAAAGGGTGAAATAATATTCTTCTCTTTGTCCCTGAAAATTCTCGTAAAAACGAATGCCTTCCACGTGGCGATTACCGTCAATAGGCTTAAAGGTTGAGCTTGGAATCAGAGGTAAGATCCACCGTGGTAAAGTGTTCACAAAAGCTGCTGAATAGCTGTTTTGTCCACGGGATATTTCATCTTTTGTCATGGTATAAATTACCCGATCAAAATCTTCATTTTGTCGACGGTATTCATTATTGCCAAAAATAAGTGGGCTTAGATCTATACCGGGCAATTTAGGTACTCGTTGAAAACCTGCGGCCAAAAGTCTTTGCCGTGCGCTTTCTTCATCAATGTCCAAAATGCCCATTATGGTCGGTAAAATATCTGCATGAACGGTAAATTGGTTGATATCACCTTTCTCAATACCTTTACCCCATAAAAATAAAGGCACATGCGTCACTTCAGCATAAAGGCCATGCCATTTTTGTTGCTGCCCTCCTCGTCGGCCTAAATAATCGCCATGATCGGAGGTAAAAATAACAATGGTATCGTCGAGAAATTCGTTCTCCTGGAGACTGGCAAAGACCTCCGCCAATGAACGATCAGAGCGCTGCAATAACTGATAATAAAATTGTCTTAATCGTCGAATGTTTTGATCGCCCTCGTAAAACCATTTCATCAGCCAATCCCAACAATAAAGTTTAGGATAGGTCTTTTTATAATCCGCATGCACAGAAGCTTCTTTTGATAAATCTAAATGGTCCGTTTCAAAACACTGCGGGGGTGCGAAGGCTTCGGGAGGAATATTCATTTTGCCGGCCAAATCGTGGACTAGGGCCAAAACATAATCGTGGGGATCAACTAAAGTTAGTACGCTAAAAAAAGGCTGCCTTTCTTGTTGATTGAGAGTTCTTTGTTCAGCCAAGAATTTTTTAAATTCTATTAGGTATAATGGATCTCGATACGTGGCTGAATTTTGCTCCAATGCACCATGTGGCTCAGGACCCACCCAGGGGATGGCTGAAAATCCAAAAGCTGCAAGTTTATTCGCCTGGCGGTACATCTCGACATTTTGATCAATGACGCGAAAATTCTTATCGAGAATTTGCAGCACCTGTCCGTTTTCCACTATTTCACTATTGGATAAATGCCATTTACCGATAAGTGATACACGACGTGGCTCAAATCCGCCTTCAAGCAGCCAATTACCTATAGTTGGCACTTCATTTTCATGAAGATGCGTGATGCCTGGGTCACCTAATCGTTTACCAAAGCCGTCGGTCTGCGTAATGCCATGGGTTTTTTCTCCCATAGGATATTGGCCGGTAAAAAAAACTGCACGCGAAGGCGTGCAGGCGGTAGCAGAGGTATGGTGGCGATGAAATTGCAGGCCCTCATCTTTTAGCTTCTGGCGCGCAGGAAGGTTTTTCCTTCCCCATTCTGCAACCTCTTCCCGCCAGCCATAGGGCGTATAATTTTCCTCATCTGACATCACAATAACAATGTTAGGTTTCCTTAAAAGATTGAGCCTTGCTTGAAGCTCTTGATGAAAAATGACCATCAACAAGATCAAAAGGAAGGAAGCCCTGAGCATTATGCATCCCTATTGGCAAATATTGTCAAGCAACTCCAACAAAGCACTCAACGAATTAATGCCAAAAGTATGCAAAAATGGTTTTTAATCAAAGGTTATCGAGCTTTTCGTGACATATGATGTCGCTCGCTAAGATTTCACCTAAGTTTTTATGAAGTTCTACTACCCTATTAGCATCCTCAGTACTTAGCTCGTTAAGGCGACTATACTGCTCTATTTCTGAAATAATGCTCCTTAATTGCGCCAATAATTTTTGAAAGGGCTCTCTATTCCCTGCTTCTTCGCTTTCACCAAGTTTATGGCGCTTGGGCGGAGAGCCCGCAGAACTAAGCCCTCCACGTTTTGCTAACAAAGAATTTGCTGGCGCCCACGCCTGCCGCAAAATCGTTTCCACTTGTTTATTGAGACCTTCCGAAGTTCTAAGTTTAGCGAGGATCTTAACTATTTTTGGCTTATTAAAATCATCAACACAGGCATCGTTGAGCAAGGTGATGAACTCCATTTTTTTAGCGAATGGTATATCGGATCGCCGCGCTAATTGATTGGCAATTCTTAAGCAATAGCCGCCAAGAAGCGCCAGAGAATCTCTTGATGGATTCGGCCATTTTAGGCTCGGATAAACTTCTATTACTGCGCGAAGGTGTTCAACGGGGAGCTCTTCTATCAATTCTTCAATATTCTCTATTCTACTTAAGTTAGGCTCTTTTGAATCGTCCGTTTTCACATAGAATTGTATTGCTTTCTTAATTTTTTTATTATGACTTCCTGTTTCGTGAGTAGCAATTATAACCTGTATATTTCTTAATAACTTATCAATAGAAAAGTCATCTATTAATTTCCTCTGTAACTCATGAAATAAAAAAATAAAAACATCCTCTATAAGCGGATATTTATCTGCATATTTAGCGGCATTTATCTCATCATAATTAGCAATAAAATTAATCACCTTAGAAAAATCTTCGTATCTTCGCCATTCTTTAATTTTTTTCGAAATAGAGTTATTTATATAAGTTATAAAATCTTCAGCATAAGGATAAGCACCAAGAGTAGTAGCCATATGCACAATAGGAGGCTGTTTTTGGGCTCTTTTTTTTTCTTCAACAAGTTTTGTATAGATAGTGCTAAATTTGAGAATCTCGACCTGAATTCCGTCAAAAACTATATTTGAAATAACATCTTTTAAAATTTCGATTTTTAGTGTTGTTAAAAAAGTAGCATACAGTGGCTGCATTTCTTCTGAAGCTATGTCAACATCTCCTGCTTTTTCTAATAATGGCAAAATTCTTTCTAAAGCACTTGTCTTGCCCATTAGAAGCGGATCTTGGTTTTTAGCTAGCTCGGTTAGGGGATCGATATTTGCCCCAAAACTTTCAAAAGCTGCTAAACCCATCATTAACAAAATACCGGATAACATTTTAATTTTTTTCATCTTTTTCCGTCATTCCTTAAAAAATTATCCGTGATAAATACTCATATAATTTTTTTTTGCAATAATAGCGACGACGATGATTTATCTTTCCTAATTCACCACATAACAACTCTTTGATTTGGAGATAAAAGAAACACATAATTATTATCAAAAATGACGATGATTTTATAAAACTTTGGCTCACTAAATCAGCGAGCCAAAGCACTCTTATTAACTTCAGTATTTAAAGTTCATAAGGAAGCAAAGAAACAACGTTATTCTCCTACGACAAAAGGTCTAGTTTAAGTGTAGCGAAAAACGAAGCTTCTAATAAAAATCTTCGTAAAAAAACAAAATATCAAGTTCATGACTATCAGAGGGATGGAATTACCATTTCCAATGAGGTTAAAAAAATGAATCGAATTTGCGCTGCTCTTTTTGTTGCTATGTTTCCAGCATTTCTTAACGCAGGCGGTCATGGCCCAGGTACTTTCATTCCCTGCGTGCCCCCGGCTGAACTCTCTATTTCCCGTGTTGAAGGCTCATGGATCCGTGATGATTCTTCAGTGCCCCCAGCAGGCGAGCATGGAATACCAACGGGCGCGCAGTTTAAAGAAGTCGCATTCCATTTTAATTCAGACATAATGCAGCAGTTTGCTGATTTTATCACTACCGACGATTTTTGCGTCTATGCCAGCGGTACGATGACAATAAAACGCAACAGCAATAAAATATCTTCTTATCCTTTTGTACTTAGCAGCGTTGACAATATTCTCACTCCTGTTTGGATCTCTGGAGTAAAGGATGATTATAAAATCCTCGAGGCGATCTCCCTCGAGCTAAATCTCGGCGCAGCTCCAACTAGCGACACCCTCCTCCTAGGTGGAGAATACGATGAAGATCCAAAGACAACTTTTCATCGTGAAACTAGTGAAAAATAATTATTATGATCGAGCATTAAGTAGCTAGTCTCGACCAAGGTATTGGTCATTCTCAAGTTTGCCCAACGCTGTTTGCATAAAAGTAAAAACACGCTTTCTCGCTCGTCATTGCGAGCGTAGCGTGGCAATCCAGGGGTGATTGGTTAAGTCGACACGTATGTGCCATACCACCGATCAAATCCGAGGATAAGAATATCTTGGTACTGAATGACGAACAGCTTTGTCGAGTTTGACCACTCTCCGGCACGATGATGGCCCAAACCCGATGGAGCTAATGCTTAAGATTTTCGCTACTGATTCCTCTCCCTAAAAAAAAAGGCCCACACAGGGCCTTTTTAAAACATCATCATCGAAAACTAATTCGAATTAGAGGTCGTGCGCGAGGTTGGACGGCCCGGCTCGGAGAAAGCAAAAAGCTTTTTCGCGCGCGAGGGATGGCGCAGTTTTCTTAATGCCTTCGCTTCGATTTGGCGAATACGCTCACGAGTAACTTCAAAATCTTGGCCTACTTCTTCAAGCGTATGATCCGACCGTTCACCAATACCAAAACGCATGCGCAAAACTTTCTCTTCACGCGGTGTAAGCGTTGCAAGCACTTTACGGGTCTGCTCACCTAGGTTCATTTGCATAACGGCATTGGAGGGGTTGGTAGCGCTTTTATCTTCGATAAAATCACCCAAAGAAGAGCCCCCTTCATCGTCATCACCAATAGGTGTTTCCAAAGAGATTGGCTCTTTGGCGATTTTGAGAACTTTACGCACTTTATCTTCAGGCAATTCCATTTTCTCCGCAATTTCTTCAGGAGTCGGTTCACGACCAAGCTCCTGCACCAGATAGCGGCTCGTACGAATAAGCTTGTTAATCGTTTCGATCATGTGCACAGGAATACGGATGGTACGCGCCTGATCAGCAATCGCACGGGTAATCGCCTGACGAATCCACCAGGTTGCATAGGTCGAGAATTTATAGCCACGTTTATATTCAAACTTGTCTACAGCCTTCATTAGACCAATATTGCCTTCCTGAATCAAATCCAGAAATTGCAAACCACGATTGGTATATTTCTTCGCAATCGATACTACCAAACGCAAGTTCGCTTCCACCAATTGCTCTTTACCGCGATTCGCTTTTCGCTCACCACGGGCAATATTTTTGTTAGTTTCACGCAAAGTCTCGACGTCAACTTGCGCTTCTTCTTCAACTCTTTTAACGCGATGAATAGCCATAACAATAGTGCGGTACCATTCTTGCAGCACTTCTACCGGCTGATACCACTTCTTAGCCAAAACCATCATGCGTTCATTGGAATCGCGCGCAGCACGCAATTCTTTAAGTACCACGCTGCTGCTTTCACGACTCATACGCTCGATATTCGCAAGCTCAAATTCTGCCTTCGTAATACGGCGCACAAGTACTTTTATCCGCTGCACAATACGATCAATCTGACGCTTGTTGATTTTCAAATCACGAAGCTGCATGACGATTTCAGATTGCAACTCAGCAAGGCGCTCTTGATGCTCCATGGCTTTAGGCGTCGCTTTAGCTTTTTCATACTTTTTGTTTTGCTCTTCGTAACGATCACGCAAAAGCTTGAGTTCGCTCATAATACGCAGAGCACGTTCGGTGACCTTAGGCTCATCAAATTCAATGGTTTGACCGTCTTCGCCAGGTTCATTTTCTTTAACGATTTCTTTGACGCGGATTTTGCCTTTTTTCAGACGATCGCCGAGCTCTAAAATTTCAGCCAAACAAATAGAAGTGGTCAGTACCGAGTCAAGTACCTCCATTTCCCCTTGCTCGATTCTCTTGGCAATATCAACTTCGCCATCGCGAGTAAGAAGATTTACCGAACCCATCCGGCTTAGATAAAGGCGAACCGGATCATTGCCCTTGGCAAACTCATTAAATTCGGTTTCATCTTCTACTGTTTCTTCATCAAATTCTTCATCGCCATCCCGCATCATCATATCGGGGAATTCTTTGGATGGATCATCGATCACTTCGATGTCTGATTCCGCCAACATTGCGATGACATTTTCGATTTCTTCAACGCTATTTACTTCGGGCCCAAGACCATCGTTCAACTCATCAAAGCTGATGGAGCCTCGCTCTTTGCCTTTTTGCAAGAGCTTTTTCATTTCTTTTTTCTCAAGCACCGACTTCGTGATCATGGTTTTGTCGCGCTCTTCTACTTTGCTCGATACCTGGTTTTTTTCCACAGTTTTAACCTTTTTGGATGCTAGCGTTGCTTTACCCAACTCAGACTTTGGCTTTATATCTTTTGCTCGAGACGCCGTGTCGCTTTTTTTGGTGCTTTTTCCTGACGAAAAAGCGCTGTCTTTTTTAGATTTCAAACCCATCACTCGTTACCACCGGTATAAAATATCTTTTAACTAAACCACAATTTGAGTGCGTTACCTGATTGCTAATGCTAGATGCGGCTCTTGGGCTCAAGCTCAAGAGTCCCAAAAATCAGGCTCTTTACATGTTGTTTAGTGATTCAGCCTAACAAACTATTCAAGGACAATCATCAATCGCAAGTAAATAAACACCTTGGAATTTTAAGCACCTTAATACCATTAGGCAATGGCGGAGCTTGCTATTATTTAGTTCTATAAAAATTCACTAGAGCCAATCCTCCCCGCTCTCAAAATCAATAGCTGGAAGCTCTGCGGCAGCTAAGTTATTGATTTTTATAGGGCTTATTATGGACGCAGCAGGCATAGCTACTTTTGTCTCAATTTTTGGCCTTTTATTTTTAGCCAAAAGAGTGCTTTGCTCTTTCATCGTCTTAAACATGGTATGAAAATCTTTCTTTTTTTCCGCCTGCAATAATTCTTGGCGTTTAAGCGCGAGTGCTTTTTTATGAGCAATTTTCTGCAACCGCTCTTCTAGTGCCTTAAGCATAGCCCGCGCCTCAGGCTCGCTCAGGAGCAACTCATGATCAAATTTATTCTTTCGATCGCTGACATTTTTTTTCAGATCCTGCCTTAGTTCCTCCGAAAAATACGCCCACAAAGATTCCGGAATTTCGTCGATCAAAGAAGGCGAAGAGTAGACGATCTGCAAAAGCCATTTCTCTTCACTATGGTTTGGGCTGAGCTGCTCTTTATGCTCAACAGTCGTAGTTTTTGGGCGCTCCTTCTTCACGCGAGCATTTATTTCTGCCCATAAAATACTTGCATCTTCATGCATTTTTTGGGCCAAATAAGCCACATATTGCCGACGTATGAGCGGCCGATTAATACTCGCAAAAATAGGCAATAAATCGTCTATCTCAGCGATGCGTCGACTAATATCCGTACCAATATTCATGGCAACCTTATCGATAGCCATGCAGGTCGCATCTATGGGGGCCCCGGCGAGTTCTTTTAAAGCATTGAGCTGGCCATTGGCCAAATAATCGCCCGGATCATTTTCTTTAAGGACAAGAGCGCCCACTTTAATATCGATACGCCACAACTTTGTTAGCGAAGATTTTAGAGCCTTAAACCCAGCCTCATCGGCATCGAAGCAAATAAGTAGTTTCTTCGACAAGGATTTTAAAACGCTCAAATGCTCGTCAGACAAAGCAGTGCCACAAAGCGCCAAAGCCGGAACACCGCAGGCCCAAAAAGCCATGGCGTCGAAATAGCCTTCCACCAAAACGGGCGTGAGCCCTTTTTGAATACCCTTCAAGGATTCATAATGGCCATAAAATTGTTTTTTCTTTTCATAGTGGACATAGGCGTGGGTATTAACATATTTAGCAATGCCCTGCTCGTCTTTAAGAGCACGTCCGCCAAAAGCAACTACTTTTCCGTCGGCACGCTTAATGGGAAAAATCAAACGGTCCAAAAATGGCGAGACCCGCGAATAGGTTCCCGCTTTTAAAAGCCCCGCCTCGATCGCCACCTGCTCATTTACACCATGCCGCAAGAGATACTCTAAAAAATTCTTTGTTGAAGTGCCGCCAAAACCCAAAGCGGCTTGCTTGATCATGGAGGGCTGAAGCCGCCGTTTATTGACGAGATACTCCACAGCATGATGTGCCTCAGGCGATGCCAGTTGATCAACGAAAAATCTGTGAGCCACACTTTGCGCTTTGAGTAAAAGCTCATCGCGCTTTAGCG
This sequence comes from Myxococcota bacterium, assembly GCA_052034245.1. Taxonomy (GTDB): domain Bacteria; phylum Myxococcota; class UBA727; order UBA727; family JABDBI01. The sequence continues at coordinate 7,672 of JBPOIV010000052.1, read as the reverse complement.
CACTTGGCGTCAATTTGTTTTTGCTAGGTGCGATGGGGCTTAGACCTGCTTTCTCACTGAGCTCGCGCAAGGCCTCAGGAAAAGCAATCCCACGAAGCCGCATGAGAAAAGCAAAGACATCCCCCGATGCACCACACCCAAAACACTTAAAGGTACCGACGTGATCACGCACATTAAAAGAGGGCGTTTTTTCCTGATGGAAGGGACAAAGGCCCAAAAAATGCGAACCATGTCCCTTAAGCTCAATCGCCTGCCTCACGACGGAGCTTAGAAGGATGCGCTCCTTAATTTGATTAACGACATCGCTTTTACGCACACCAAAAAACCCACTTTAACGATTGAGCAACTGTTGCACCATCGATTGAATACGCTTTCCATCCGCGCGACCTGATGCTTTCGTGATGGCTAGTCCCATGACCTTTCCCATGTCTTTCATACTACTGACACCAAGTTCAGTGATAACCGACGCGACCAAGGTCTTTAGCTCATCATCAGACAATGCTTTGGGAAGATAACTTTCAATCACTCCCAACTCTAAAATTTCTTTATCAACGAGGTCATGTCTGTTGGCGGCAACATAAGATTCTGCAGATTCGCGACGCTGTTTGGCCATTTTTTGCAGGACCTCGAAAGCGATTTCATCAGGAACTTGCCGACCATCTGCACCCATGACCCCGTCTTTAATGGCACGATTTTTTAATTCAGCGATAATCATACTCAAGGCATCTTTTTTACTATCCTTGTTTTTTAAGGCTGCTTTCCAATCTTCTACAACTTTGCTTTGTAATGACATTTCTTACTCCTGTTTCATTCGTTTAATATGGGCGCCAAGCTTTGCCAATTTCTTTTCAAGCTCTTCATAGCCTCGATCAAGGTGATAAACGCGACGAATTTCACTCCGGCCCTCAGCAGCCAAAGCGGCAATGACGAGACTTGCCGATGCGCGTAAATCAGTGGCCATAACCGGGGCCCCCTGAAGCTTTTCTTTGCCTTTCACGACGGCTAAGCCCTTTTCAATGGTGATATCCGCACCCATTCGATTAAGTTCCGGAACATGCATCATACGATTTTCAAAAATCTTCTCATAGATTTTTGAAGTACCTTTCGCCAAGGTCATGGCTGCCATAAATTGAGCTTGCATGTCGGTCGGAAACCCAGGGTAGGTCGCGGTCTCCACATCAGTCGCCACAAGCTGTTTTGGAGCAATGACTTCAATATCAAAATATCCTTCAACTTTACTTGGGTGAGCATTAAACTTCATACCTGTATGCGAAAAGCGCTCCATGATGTTGGCGATATCGGGAACAAATACTTCTTTTAACGTAATTGTACTTTTGGTCGCGGCCGCTATCGCGATGAAGGTACCGGCTTCAATGCGATCAGGCTTAATCCGACATGAAAGCGCTTTAAGTGAACTTACGCCATTAATTTCGAGGGTGGCATTTCCAATGCCTGAAATTTTCGCCCCCGCCTGATTCAAAGCCGTACATAAATCCACCACTTCAGGCTCACGCGCAACATTATGAAGTACGCTCGTGCCTTGAGCAAGTACAGCAGCCATCACGAGTTGTTCCGTCGCACCAACGGAGGGCATAGGTAAGGAAAATTCATTACCTACGAAATGACCTTTTTCGAGTCGCGCATGAATATAACCATCCTCGACGACAATATGCGCCCCCAATGCTTGAAGGCCTTGTAAATGAATATCCACGGGACGGCTACCGATGGCACAACCTCCAGGCAGCGATACCCGCGCTTCACCCATGCGCGCTAGCAAAGGCGCTAAGACTAAAATCGAAGCTCGCATTTTTCGTACCATGTCGTAATGAGCCAAAGAACTTGTTATCGTTCTTGCATCAATGCTTGCTGTAGTGCCCTCAAGCCTAGTCTCGACGCCAAAAGAGTTTAAAAGCGACAATAAAAAGCGCGTATCTGCAAGATTAGGAACATTGCTAATGCTACTCACGTCTTTACTGAGTAAGCTTGCACAAAGGATGGGCAGCGTTGAATTCTTCGACCCCGAAATAGTAGCTTCTCCCCTTAAAGGATGACCACCTTCTATTACTAACATTTCCATAATTTTTTATTCCTTTCTCGCACTTTGCAAAATCATACAACGATCATTGCCCGCTAAATCCTTCACAACATCGATAACACGCCAAGCTCCTAAAGAAAGCTCTTTAATCGCTTGAGCTTGGTCATAGCCTATTTCCAGTACCAAAAAACCTTTAGGGAGCAAATGCGGCCCTGCTTCTTCCAATAGACGCTCATAAAATTTAAGCCCAAAAAAATCGCCTGAAAGCAAGGCTCCTTGAGGCTCAAAATCTTTCACTGTCGTCGCTAAGTTCTTATAATCGCGCTCGCCTATATAAGGCGGATTAGAAACGATCAAAAAAGCCTTTTCATCGTCATTAAAAGCTCCCAATAAATCACCATGGCGAGTGGAAAAGGATTTTTCTAGACCCAAAGCGTGCGCATTTTTTTGCGCCATCGCCAATGCATCGAGCGAAATATCAGTCCCTATGACCTGAGCGCCTGGCAATTCTTTAGCGATCGTTTGGCCAATGGCCCCACTGCCAGTACAAATATCAAATACGCTGTGCTCGTTATGACCTTTTAAAAGATTGAGACATTGCTCGACCACACATTCGGTATCAGGGCGAGGGATAAGGCAATGCTCATTCACCATAAATCGGTGTCCGTAGAACTCTTTATAACCAAGAATATAGGCGATGGGTTCAAAACAAAGACGGCGTTTTAAAAGCTCAAGGAAATGGAGTGCTTCTTGATGATTAATTTTCTTGTCCGCACCGAGTAAAATATCAATGCGCTCCATAGATAAAACTTGTTCCAAAAACATTCTTGCTTCGAGCTCTGCCGTTTCAATGCCCACCTGCTCCAGCAAGTTTTTTGCTACAGCTACCCACCAGCGAATGCTCGCCAAAGAAAATTCTTGAGCCAAAGAAACAAGCAGCTTTTCATTTGAGTCTTGCGGTGTTAGATCGCGCACAGTGTCGTTATGCTCTATGGAGGAATTTATGCTGGGAATTGGTGCTTGGGAATTAACCATAATATTTGCCATTGTTTTAGTACTATTCGGCGGAAAACGTTTGCCTTCGGTTGCCACTGGTCTTGGTCAGGCCATCCGCAATTTTCGCCATGCATTAAAAGGTGAAGAAGCAAATCCACAATTAGTTGAAAAAGAAAAAACTAATACGACAGAAAATTCCTAAAATCTGTCGGCTTAGCCTCTAAAAAAACCGCGTAGTGAGAAATAAAAACTAGATATAATGATGGCCAATGAAAGCAGCGCTAAAACACTATAAATTTTCTCGCTTCGTGGTTCTTCATCCACCACAATGAGCATCGCGTTATCATCAACGGGGGCATTGTAATATTCTTTGAAGAAATCCCTTACTTTCACGAGTTCCGAATCAGGGCCAAAAGATACAAGCCTGCCCTTCACCCTTATCTCACTAAATGGACGAAAGAGTGCATGATATTTTGATTCGTCATATTCTATATATAATTTAGAGCCCAGAAGATGCCGCACCTGAAAACGGCCGAAACGAAAAGAACCGGCGCGCAAACCTTTGAGTGTCGCAGCCTTATTGCCCAATACACCACTCACCGAAACAAAAGAGTTCAGCGGAATAGATGCCTGCTTTTCTTGAAAGAATTTTGCATCACCCAATTCAATAAGCTCGTGGCCTTCCCATGTGTGATACGCGAGTTCGTCGAGGCGATTATGCCACAACCAAGAAACCGCTGCCGTCAATAGAATACTCAGAACAAGACGATACCAAGGCGAAGTACTCATAATTGTTCTCTACTAGCTAACAACGAAAAATCTGTTTAAATTTATCTTCAACATCATTAACGGTAATATTTTTAGCAATACTAATTTCAAGCATCAGCAAAGAGCGCGCAGTATCAAGCATTTTTCTTTCGCCAAAGCTCAATTCTTTATCACCCTTAAGTACATACAAATCGCGTAAAACCTTAGCTACCTCAAAGACCGAACCGGTTTTGATTTTTTCCATGTATTCACGATGACGGCGATTCCATGTCGTACCATCAATAATTTTCTCTTTCTTACGCAAAACATCAAATACTTTGTCGGCGTCCGACTCTTCAACAATGGCCCGCATACCTACTTGTTCTTCGTTAGCAGTTGGCACCATCAAGGTCATTCCGCTATCGAGCAGGCGCAATACATAAAAAGATTGCTCATAACCACCAATATTTTTCTTTTCAATTTTGTCGACCTCAGCCACACCGTGAGCTGGGTACACTACTTTGTCACCAATTTTAAAATTTGCCATAAATTCGTCTCACCCTCTGCCGAATAACTACACTAAAGAATTTGAAAAAAGTAAAAAGCCCCGCCCCGAAATATCGTTATGAACTTTTTATTTCAGCAAGCAAAATGCAGTTCTGGGCTGGTTTTCCATCATAACACAATAAGCACAAAGTGGCGAGAGTCTTTCGCCTTTTGGAGACCCTTGCATCCGAGATGTGAGTTTCGGGCCTAAGTATTCGATATATGCCGTTAATACTACAAACAAGAAAGATCAAAATAAATAAAAATCACACAAAACCACTTATACTTATATAATATATAATCAAAAATGTTGGCATTTAATAGTTATTATACATATAAAAACCCACCGGCTCAGGGTGGGTCAACTACTAAAACAGGCCAGCTTCTAGACCAAAACATCCCGATAATTTTTATTGCGCTCAACCCACGTACTAAATTCACGTCGTGCGTGAAATAGTCGAGTTCTTACAGTAGCGTCAGGTATTTTTAGCACCGCACTGATTTCTGGTGCTGTCATTCCTTGCATATCAGACATCATAAAAACTTCTTTTTTCTTCGGTGTCATCCGCGCTAATAATTTATTGACAGTGGCTTTTCTTTCGCGCACCAAGAGTTCCTCCTCCGGCATTATCGGCGAATGTCCCCACAAAAGCTCAATGCCCTGCTCCAAAGGATCAAGCTCATCAGTGGTATGCAGCACCACGCGACTTGTTTTTCGGTGAAAACTTAAACACGTGTGAATCGCGATTTTCGTGAGCCAGGTAGAAAAAAGTGATCGACCCTCAAAACGTTTCATCGAACGCCAAGCCTCTAAAAAAACTTGTTGGACCGCATCATCAACATCGAACCTTCCCCTCAAAAGTCGTGAGCAAAAAGCATACACTTGGCTATGGTAGCGTTTATACAATTTAGCAAAGGCTTTCTCATCGCCCTGTAAGGCCTTTTCGATGAGAATTTGCTCCTCGGCCTTCTTGAGACCTTTTTTGAGCTCAGCGCAAACATCAGACATATTCCCCCCCGGGCGTCTAAAGCTATGTGGTGATTATTTAATGACAAAAATGATTAAAAACTGGCCTAGAATGGCAGAAAGCCGACCTTAAAACATCCGTCAACCAACGGATTTTAATAATAATTTTTATAGTGATGAGTTTATTTTTTTGGCGTTAATAATGATCACTTTCGAAGAACTTTGTTGCTATCGACTTTTGCCCACTTTGGGGTCGGTTCCCTCAAATTATCATTACGATCTGACATTTTTATATAAAATTTTGGACCAAAATTAGAACTTTATATAACGTATAACAAAACCATTTCAATTCTCGGCGGTAACAATGCAGCCAATTACCTACTTTCTCTTACTGTCCTTTCTTTCAGCATTTTTAAGTGGTTGCGGCCCAGGAAATACAATTTCCCCTGATGCACAAGCGACAGCTAAAGAGGAAAGTGAGGAAGAAAAAGCTAAAAAAGAAGCTGAAGAACGCGATAATGAAGAGGAAGTAGTGGTGGTTGATGAAACTGTGCCCCCAGCCCCTCCTGAAGTTGTTCCTGGCCCCTTCTATCCTCCTTATCCTTATGGTGGCGGTGGCCTTTATGGCAGCGGTGGCGGTGGCGGGAATGGCAGCCACAGGATTTCTCTTTCGGTAGAAAAAATTGCAGATGTTGACAGTTTGGTTGCTGGGGAAACAATTACCTACACCATAACCGTAGTTAATAACGGCTCATTTGCGATTTCGGGCATTCAAGTTGTAGAATCTGCCTTCTCTGGCATTGGCGACCTGTCGGACTTAAATTGCCTTCCCGCACAGCCCGCAAGCTTGGCTCCCGGAGCTGAAATGGTATGTACTGCCACCTATACCGTTCAACAAGGCGATGTGGATGCGCTCACGTTGAGCAATGCAGTTGAAGTAAATGGCGTTGACTCCGACGATAATCCGGTAACAGACAATGATATCATCGTTCTGCCAGCTCTCCTTGATTTCGGTGACGCACCAAATACCTATGGCACCCTTCTTGGTTCTGATGGTGCACGGCACTCAGTACCGGGCTATACTTCGCAATATAGCGCTCCTCTAAGACTGGGCTCGAGCATTGATATCGAAAATAACGGTGCCCCAAATGTGAATGCTAATGGCGATGATCTTGCCACTATCGATGATGAAAATGGCCTCGTTGATTTAAGTGCTAACCCCATTTCATCAATTAGCGTTACCAGCGCCGTCGCAACTCAAGTGAATATTTCAGCCACCAACACAAGCTCCAATGCAGCTACTCTTGCCGGCTGGATTGACTTTGATGGAAGCGGCACCTTCGAGGCAGGAGAGCGCCAAATTATAGCGGTACCTGCCAATTCTGGTACGCAAATTTATAGCCTAAGCTTTGCTGCTACTAACGTGGCAAGCGGCAGCAGTTTTGCTCGTTTCCGCTTATTCCCAGGCACTGTTGTGGCCCCAAGCCCCACCGGTCCTGCGACAAATGGTGAAGTTGAAGATTATCCCGTAACCTTAACCGGCGCAGCGCAGCTTGATTTTGGTGATGCCCCTGATACCTTCGGAACTTTGCTTGCATCTGATGGGGCACGGCACGAGCCACTAAGCTATGACGTGGTTAATCGCACTGCTTCCCTCATGCTCGGCTCCAGCCTTGATATTGAGGCAAATGGCGTCCCAGGCCTTGCCGCGACTGGTGATGATTTACTTACTGTTGATGACGAAGAAAGCGTGAGTGCACCGATTAACGTAACGCTTAGCGTAACCGTGCCTACTATTATTGTAGTTTCGGTAACCAACAATACAGCATCAGTTGCGACCTTAGCCGGCTGGATTGATCTTAACTATAGCGGCACTTTTGAGACAAGCGAACGAGGTATACTTTCAATTCCTGCAAATTCAGGAACTGCAAACTACAATCTTGTCATCCCCGCTATAACAAGTAACCCTCCAGTTGGATTCTCTTTTGCACGTCTGCGATTGTTTTCTGGCACGGTAGCAGCCCCTTCTCCAACGGGCTATGCTTCGTCTGGCGAAGTTGAAGATTACCCAGCATTGCTGGGCATTCCTTAGTCCGTTTAATAAAGTTCATAGGCTGAAAAAGCTCCCGTTATTTACGGGAGTTTTTTTATTGCATTATGTTCTAGTGTATCAACCAGCTTTAGTCCAAGGCTTTTTAGAGATGAGTCAGGAATAAGCATATTTCACAGCACCCTTGATGGAAAATGTCGATCGATAAGCTCTTTTGAGCTTGCTGTGCAAGCAAATAACCCTAACACCGTTGATTTATCAAGTCGTCTTTCCCAAAAAAGACTTTAATTAAAACAAAACATCAGAAATTGAAGAAATTACAATATATAAT
>JBPOIV010000146.1:0-7841 GCA_052034245.1 Myxococcota bacterium | reverse complement strand
CCCTATTAAATTTTTTGCGCTCTTCCTTAAGGATTTTTTTTATCAATTGATGGTGCGAAAGAGCCCGACTAGATTCAAAGTGATGACTCTTTAATTCAATCCTATGCTCGATACGATGAATGCTGCTTAAATTATCACCCAATATTTCTATGCTTAAAATATAAATTTGGTTTCCGTGCTTATTTTTAGTTTTTTTAACTATTTCAAAGCAAAATTTTTCTTGAGACGAAGCAAAGATTTGGTCCCTTGATGACTTTTCGGTAGGAACTTTCAAAAATAGTGCATTAGGCTTTTGTAAGCTATCTACACGTTGAAGAGAAGCTTGAAAATTAGCCCTAAGGCCAATCGGAAGCTCTACTTCGATGGTACGTCCTTTTCCAATTTCCCCTAAAATAGCTTCATCAAGATCCTGAGAGTGTTTCCTTTCTTTGCTGAATACCGATATTTTAGTATGATCAACTATATTTTTGGCATTATATTCTTCGAGGCTTAGCTTTCTATCCACAAATGGCAGACCTTGAGAAGTAGTCGCCCAAGGATTAGCAATTATAAAACTTTGGGAATGATAGTTTAAGGGAAGAGAGGTATAAGTTTCTGGTTCCCAAGTTTGCACCGGAGCATATATTCGGACATGAGTGGAGAAATAAATGAAGGAGCGAAGGCTCGAAAAGCGCCCATCTTTACTCACCCTTATCTCAAGCAAATAGACTTGGTCCCGCTCGAGGTTTTGTGCTTTCAGCGATATAGGCAACTCTGTATTTTTGAGTTCCTCAATAATAATTTTGCTCGAGGATGTTTGCTCAAAATCTTCTCTGTCCCAGGTGAGAATTCCTGAATGATTAATAGGATAATAAAAAAACTCGGCTCTCCCCCCTAAAGCGGCGTCAGGAAATTTTGCAATAAAATCAAATCTCTCCCCAACACTAAAAATATTGCCAGTTAGCCCACCAACACTGACTTCAGTAGGTTTAAAAAACATTATTGGAGTAAGATTTACTTCGGCATTCAAAGCATCATCAGCAGAAAACAAAGAAAAAGACACAAAAAAGAATAATAAAAATCTCATAAAAACCTATATATTAAAAAAATAAATAATAGCCATCATATAGGTATACTGTTTAAAAACAAGAGGTGTTTACTGGTGTTCTTTTAAGATACCAATCGCTTAAAAGATCTCGCTCGTCGTTTTTCAGTCTTTTATCTGTTTGGGCTTGAGGCGGCAGGATGGCCCTCGAAAAAACTTTCATCCCGCGCTAATTCACTATTCTTAATCGTCGCTTAAGCCTGTATGAGCAAAATTTCAGTTCGGCCGATGCCCCTAGTACTATTAAGAATGTGATTCATTATGGATTTAAGGAATATAAATGAAAAAGTTTTTCAACGGTCTAACTCGCCCCAAAGGCTGGATTATGCGCTTTAAGGGTCTTTTTCAAAAAAAAGCAGAGCTTGCCAGCAATAGCCGCATTCTCAAAGAATTTGGGAGCATCCTTTTATCAAGCCTTGCGCTGATGCTCATTCTTTCCTTTATTTCCTATAATCAACAAGATTACGCCTTAGGACCCGATCAAGAAGTCCATAATTGGCTTGGCCCCTTGGGAGCAAGAATTGCCCAGCTTCTTTTGGGCTCCTTAGGCCTTCTCTCACTAATCGTGCCTTCTTTCGCGCTTTTGTTAGCGGCTCGCTGGCTTTTTGATGATGCTCATTTTCTCACTTTGAGCCGATCTTTGGGCTTTTTGTTGGCGGTTTTCGGACTGGCGCCTTTATTTTCCTATTTTTGGCCCGCTTTAGGCGGCAGTCTCGGCACCTATGAGGGGGCTTATTTAAAAAGTCATCTCTCATCAGGTGGCATGTGGATTTTAGCGCTCACGCTTTTTTGTTGTGGGCTTCTTCTCATCCTCAACCGACCTTATGTGGCTAAAAGTATTCAAGTTTTTATAAAAACTCTGGCCGATCTCAAAGAAAAAATTATTCTTGCTAAAAAAACTGCCTTGCCGATGAGAGAGCCCCTAAGCGATGGAGGACCGGCCATCCGCCAGCCCGTTTTCTCTGAAATACCTTCATTGCCAAGCTTCATCAAAGAGCCCACCCCCTTAGTTTCTCCCTTTGTGGCCCCGATAGAGCCCAAGCCAGCAGCAGCAGAATCCATTGTCGTGAAAGCTCCAACTTATGACAGCGATATTCACATCATTGAGCGTGATCGTGAGAAAGAATTGCATGCTCTAGAAATGGTCGAAAAAGACACAAAAAAAAGAAATCCCGTCTTTAATCTTCCACCTTTAAATTTATTGGACTTTGACGCGCCCCCACCGGTTCATATCGATCCTGCACATTTCAAAAAAGAAGCTGAGCGCTTACAGCGCGCCTTTTTGCAGTTTGGTATCGAGGGAAAAATCCGTGAAATTCGTCCGGGACCCGTAGTCACTAACTACGAATTTGTTCCGGCCGCAGGCATTAAACTTTCGCGTATTGCTGCCCTATCCGATGACATCGCCATGGCTATGTCCGCCGTGCATGTGCGCATTGTAACGCCTATTCCGGGCAAGGGTGCGGTGGGCATTGAAGTGCCCAATGAAAAACGCGAAGTGGTTTATTTAAAAGAAATTGTCGCCGACGAAATCTATAGAGCTCAAAGCCATAAACTCTGCATGGCTATCGGCAAAGACGTGGAAGGCGCGCCCTATTTCATGAATCTTGCTGACATGCCCCACGTTTTAATTGCGGGCACCACCGGCTCAGGAAAATCAGTCAGCGTGAATGCGATGATTTGCTCCATTCTTTACCGCGCCACACCTGATGATGTGCGTTTCTTGATGATCGATCCAAAAATGCTAGAGTTGTCGATTTATAATGGGATCCCCCATCTTTTGCTGCCACCCATCATCGATGCAAAAAAAGCAGCTAATGCGCTCAAATGGGCGGTAAAAGAAATGGACCAGCGTTATGAGCTCATGAAAGAAGCGGCCGTGCGAGATATCAGCAGCTATAACGAAAAGATCAAAAATTATCCTCTGGAAGAGTTAAAAGAACCAGGCGGAAGAAAGCATGAGCATTTGCCCTTCATCGTCATTGTCGTCGATGAATATGCCGATCTCTTGGCGGTCGCGGGCAAGGAAGTTGAAGGCTATATCATGCGCCTTGCTCAAAAGGCTCGTGCCGCAGGTATTCACGTCATGCTCGCCACGCAGCGTCCCAGTGTCGATGTCATTACCGGCGTCATTAAAGCTAATTTTCCTGTACGTATGGGCTTTCGTTTGGCGTCTAATCATGACTCAAAAACCATCATCAATCGTTCTGGCGCAGAGAAATTATTAGGCAAAGGCGATGTTTTGATTATGCCCCCTGGCACGAGCGATGTATTTCGCGTGCATGGCGCCTTCATCTCTGAAAAGGAACTTTCTCGCGTTGTCGCCTTTTTACAAGAGCAAAAAACGCCCGATTATCGCGAAGAAATTGCTGAATTTGATGACGTCGCCTCAGAAGCCGCGGGATTTGATAAGTCCGATGCCGATGAGAAGTTTACTGAAGCCATTGCCATTGTGCGTGAGCATAACAAATGCTCTACGAGCTTTTTACAGCGCCATTTATGCGTGGGGTATAACCGAGCCGCGCGCATCGTTGAGCAAATGGAAAAAGCTGGTATGGTAGGCCCCGTACTGAATGCTAAGGGTGAGCGCGAAATCTTTGTTGATAGGGCAGGATTTTAAAGATTGCCTATAAAATAAGTTTAATAAAAAAGCTTAATAATTTTTCAATGCGTCTTAAATTTTTATTTCATAAGGACTTTATATGGACTTTAATTCACTGGTTAATGCGCCCGTACTGTGCTCTTTGAGTCGCGGAGAAATTGCGGGAAAAGCTATTATTGAATGCAGTCATCGCGGCATTATCGCCATTTTTGATGGCGAAGGTGAAGAAATTTTCTCTAGCGGCGATGTTTTGCTTCCCCTACATACGCGCTCCACGGCCAAACCCTTTCAGCTCATACCCTTGCTCCAAGAAGGATTGAAGCTCTCTGACGTTGAGCTCGCTCTTTTTATGAGCTCACACAGTGGCGATAAGATCCATACCGATGCAGTAGCAACTATCCTCAGTAATTCAGGCTTAAATAAGGACCAATTACGGTGCGGCCTTCACCAGCCCTATAGCTTAAAAGCGCAATTAGAACTGCTGAATAAGCATGCATTAGCCACCACCTTGCACAATAATTGCTCAGGCAAACATACAGCCATGCTGCTTTTATGCAAAAAATTGGGGCTCGATAGCACGTCATATGAAAAGTTTGACCATGAAATCCAGCATAAAATCAGAAAAACTCTCGGGCTTTTTAGCAGTGAAGATGAACAGAATTTTGGCCATGGCATTGATGGCTGCTCCATGCCTTCCTACTGCCTTCCTCTTCGCTCCTTAGCTCTGGCCTATGCACGTCTTGGCTATTGGCAGAATAATGAAGCTACGAGCTATCTTAAAGACCTGTGGCAAGCAGCAACTACACATCCAGAATTTGTAGCAGGCGAAGGGCGATTCGATACGGAACTTATGAGAGCAGGTCAAGGTCAAATTTTCTGCAAGACTGGGGCCGACGGCATGCAAGCCTTAGCGCTGATGCCGGATGAGCAATTTCCCAAAGGATTGGGGATGGCGATTAAAATTGTCGATGGCGACCATCGTAATGTGATTCGACCTTTCAGTATCAAAACTATTCTTGAGCGATTTAATAAATGGCCCAATGAGTCCAAGCTTAATGCATTCATGCCTTCCTGCACCAATTTAAAAGGCCAAAAAGTTGGCTCGATCATCCCGTCGTTCTAAAAGCCTCCAAATCACCTCATTGGATCGCATAAAAAAAGGTCTTTTGACCCTTAAGCCAAAAGACCTTTTTTAAAGAACCAAGAATATTACCAAGAATAACCCAGGGCAAAATCAATATCTGCTACCGGAATACCAAGAGCATCTTGTCTAGGAAGCACATATTTTAGCCACCATTTATCTTCGCGCTTGCTTTCAAAATTTCCGATATCAGTCACGTCATTTTTCAAGAAGAAAGAGTAACCCAGGCCAAATCCTAAGTTTACATACAATCCTGAATCATAGTACCAATCCCAACCAAAGCGAAGTTCTGGTCCGAGTTGGTATCTTTCAAAAGCAGAACCAATGTTTGCGCCTGCAATAGTATAACCAAGCTGATTATAGCTAAACGCAGCTCGTGGTTCGACATAGAAAGTATCGTTGAGCCCATTTCCCGCAAGCAAAAATCGTGCACCGAGTCCTGCACCATAGGAAATAGGTTTTTTGGTTTCTTCAATTTCTGTACCTACTTTAAAAAGCTTGAGCGACACACCTACTGGCCAATGGTAGGAAAATTGAAGAGGCACAGTAAGGGCCAAATAATCGCTAAGTTTGGCCTGATAAACGAGACTGGCAGTTCCTGCCACGGCCTTAAGAGGCGCAAGCGAGATATTCATAGTCCGCTCATATTCTTCTTGTGCCATTAGACCAAAGCCTAACAAGCTGAGTGAGCAAACTAGCAAAAATCTTTTCATTGTCATTCTCCTGGAATACAACTCTAATTTTTTATGTACTATATAATACGTTTATTACAAAACAAAAAAACTTCATATCTATTCAACAAGAACGCTAAAGAAAAACCATGAAATCCCACTTATAACTACCAAAAAAATGGTCACTACAAATCTATCAAGGCTATTAATACCAGGCAATTTACGCTTTCTTTGCATCTCTCTCGAATTATGCAAAATAGTTAGGTTATCACTGATAGTTACTTCGCTATCATTAGCAGATATTGTTTCATTAATTTTACTATCGCAATGAAGTTTGTCATCTTCATATTCAAAGAAAAGAAAATCACTGAGCCCAATTTTTATTTTATCTCCGTGTCGCAATAATACAGAGCCTTTTATAACTACATCATTCACCTTTAAATCCGCTTCATTAATAACTATTGCTCTGACCCCCGTGATATCTCTAATGAAGGATAAATGCTCTTTATTAATTTGATCGTCTTCTACAACAAAATCTAAATGGTGTGCTCGGCCCATTACAAAAGATGAGCGTTCTGCCTTAAAGATGTAGTGGTGAGCTTTTTTGCAGTCCAGCAAATAAGGAGCTTGATCAATGGCAGACACATCTTCAAATAATTTCCCCATTAATTTTCGAGCAACAACCGTAGTTTTCTCGGCTTTTGGTATCTGATTATCATTGATAATTTGAATAATAAAACCAGGTATTCTTACCACCTGAGAATAAGATAGAAAATATGGTTTTTCTGGTTCCAATAATTTATCGTTAATAAAAGTTCCATGTCTTGAACCTTCATCAATAATAAAATAGCCAGCTTCTTCATATTTTATGACAAAATGTCGACGACTTAATTCCTCGTGTTCGAGCTCCACGGTGCAACCTTGGCTTCGCCCAACGCTGATGACCACATCCTCAAGAACAAGTTCTTTGGGCACACTAGTTGTCTCTAAGGAATTAATTATAAGTTTAATGGCCATCAGAAATGCATCCTCATCGTTTTACCTGAACAATGATGTCCTGGCACAGTTTAAATTGGTCATTATTTGAGGCATTAGTTTCACATTTTAGATATTCTTGGCAATGATGCACTGAGCCCACAGGATCCAGGATAGAAGCAAAGTGCTTGGCTAAGCGAAAATGTGCACTACACAAAGAAGGCTTAAGCTTGAGCGCTACTTCGCATTCTTGGCGCGCTTCATTGTTAAATCCTCTTTCAAATAAGGCTGTGCAAAAGGCTTCATGGGCTTCTGCATTCTGAGGGTTTTTAGCAATATTTTGAGAAAAATGTTTATAGCCACCCTCAAGGCGTGCACTTTTTTCATAGGCAAAAACGATGCCTTTTCTGCAGGCCGCATTGGAAGAATCAAAACTTAAGCACATAAAATAATGAGCAAAGGCTTGGTCAAAATTAGCCTGCTCGATTTTGACCTGCCCCATACCCTCATGGCAGCCATCATTTTCGGGATTTATCGCAATACACTGGTTAAAAGCTTTCTCAGCCGATAAAAGATATAGGTCCGCACGGTCGGAAAATTCGCTTAAATCATAACGATTTAATTCGATTAATCCTAAATCTCTAAATGCATGATCATAATGCGGCTCTACCGCAATTAATTTTTGTATTTGATTATATGCAGTCAATAAGTGTTCTAAACTATCTTTCTTGTCATCCCTCGCTCTTGCGCGCTCTGCCAAACGAAAATGGCTTAAAGCGCTGTTATAACGAGCGTCGCTATTTGAAGGATCAATTTCCAAAGCCTTGTCAAAATAACGGAGAGCTTTTGAAAAATCGCCCCGACCAAAATAAATGGCGCCCAAATTATTGCGCGCTTCGGAAAAATTATTGTCTTGGCGGAGGGCTCGGGAAAAATAGCTAATGGCTTTTTCCTCATCGGTGGCAACAAGGGCTATGAGACCAATGCCATTTAGGCATTCAGGCATCGAATTGTCGTATTCGAGGCATAGCTCGCAATGAACTAAGGCCCGGGGATAATCTTTGATGTCGAGACTTTCAATGCACGCGCGCTGCTGCAAAAGTGCATTCTCATTCAGCGGATGCCTTTTAAAACAGGAAGACGCTATGACGCACAAAAGCAAGAACGCAAATAAAGCTCTTTTGTTCATGCGCCACCTCGTTTCGCGCTATTGCCTTAGCCGGCATAGTCTTTGCTCTGGCTAGAACATCAAGAAGGGCGTATTTGTTCTTAAAAAGAACGTGGGAGGGGCAAAAAATTAAAAATTGAAATTCTTTGCCAATTGATCAGCGACAATTTGTAAACTCGCCGTACTCAAAAAAAAGCAAA
>JBPOIV010000003.1:0-2993 GCA_052034245.1 Myxococcota bacterium | reverse complement strand
ATTTCGATACCAACAATCAAATCCTTAGGAGAATCGCTCTTCTTGCCTACATTAATGGCTTGCTCAAGATTATCGATTACAGGCAATAGATTAAGTACTAAACTTTCATTAGCAAACTTAATACTATTAATCTGCTCACGCTGAGAGATTTTTTTATAATTTTCAAACTCTGCCGCTACACGCAATAAACGATCATGAGTTTCTTTGAGTTCAGCAGTAAGCTTTTCTTCAGCACTTGGCTCAGGCAAGTCTTTTTCGACTTCATCATGTTCTTGTTCAGGCGCCAAGCCTTGTTCTTCAACGGATTTTTTATTGGACATAATATCTTCTCCCATAAAAGGGTCACGATTATCACTCATTAATCACCTAAAACAATTAATAGACTAGATAATTCTAGTCTTTGAGCGCTTTTAGACAATAGGGGTCGACGAATGGGCTTCGGACTTAAGCCCTTAAATTATTGGACTTTTATTTCGCAGTTTAAAAAAGAAGTCTTTCATTACAGCCGCGCATTCTTTTTCTAAAACCCCGCCTAGGCTATTAAAGCGATGATTAAGCCTCGTATCGCTTCCCATCGTATAAAGACTTTCGATCGCACCAAATTTAGGATCTTTAGCCCCATACACTAAATTCCCAATGCGGCTATGCACCAAAGCCCCCGCGCACATGATGCAGGGCTCTAAAGTCGAATACATGGTGAGATCGCTCAAACGCCACCGCTGCAATTTTTTGGAAACCTGTGCCAAAAGATGAATTTCTGCATGCTCCAAACATGAGTTCATGAGCTCCCGGCGATTATAGCTTTCGGCAACGATGACATTATTGTGCACCATGAGCGCGCCGACGGGCACCTCACCCATGCTCGCCGCTATTTTCGCGAGCTCTAAAGCCCGCGACATAAAATATTCATGATTCATGCGGGCTCTCTATTCAAACAATAAACGGTCATCTTTGGCCAAATCGGCGCAAATATTTTTTTGATGAGCTTCGATGGTCCCGCCGCCGATTTCAAGCAACTTCGCATCGCGCCACAAACGCTCCACCACATATTCGCCCATGTAGCCATAGCCTCCCAACACCTGAATCGCCGCATCAGCGATTTCTTTGGCCGCCGTAGAGGTTATGAGCTTCACCGCATCGCTATCGATACGACCATGAGCTTTGTCGAGATCGGCATGATAGGCCACGTTATAAATATAAGCACGACATGCTTTATATTTGGCATAGCTTTCAGCTATATATTTTTGAATTTGACCAAACTTATTTAATGGCTGATTAAAAGCTTTGCGATCCTTTGCGTAAGTATTCATTATTTGCAAACAACGTCGAGCAATTCCTAAACTCATGGCAGCCAAACTCAGCCTTTCGATTTCAAGGTTGCGCATCATGTGAAAAACCGCATCGCCCTCATGCCCCAAAAGTTGCTCATGGCTGACTTGGCAGTCTTCCAAAACTAGCTCCGCTGTATTTGAAGCGCGCATGCCGAGCTTATGTTTGAGATTTTGGCCTACACTATAGCCAGTTTGCCCTGCTTCAACAATGAAGCTTGAGATATTTTTTCTCGGCTCACTTGTAGAAGTTTTTGCATATAAAAATAAGATATCTGCAGGACTACCTTTTTCATCTTTAGCGCCGTTAGTGATCCACATTTTTCGGCCATTAATAACAAAGCCTTTTTCATTTTTGCGCGCTTCGGTAGTAAGCCCCAGTACATCTGTGCCGACTTCAGGCTCAGACATAGCCATGGCGCCTATCCATTCACCCGAACAAAGCTTCGGCAAATAGCGTTTTTTTTGCGCGTCACTTGCGTTGACCGAAATATTATTCACACACAGCATCGCATGGGCTAAATAAGCCAAGCAAAAGCCAGGGTCTATGGCAGAAAGTTCTTCATGCACGATAACGGCTGCACTGGCATCCATGCCCGAGCCACCGAAATCTTCGGCCACCGTGATACCAAGCAAACCCAACTCCCCAAGTTCGCGAAAAAGCTTGCCGTCAAAATACTCTTTGCTGTCGCGCTCCATAGCCTCCGGGGCCAAACGCGCTTCGGCGAAGCGCCTGACTGATTGTCTCAGCATTTCATGTTCACTGCTTGGGGAAAATATATCGACCCGTTCGCGCATCATAAACTCCAGTAGTGCTTACCATTGAACAAATAAAAAACCCTAATTCATCATAGCTAAAAAATATATGCTTAAAAAATTCTCTCAACAAAGCCACAAACTGCTTCTAGGAGCTTGTCACCTTTTAGGGACGCCATTCTTCAGGCGTGGATAATTTTCATCCCCGGGATCCTTGCCATTCTAGCCGTTGTCATCATCGGCACAGGACTGTCAGCCTCAGTGCGGATCATTGTCGGCCTCAGCCCAGGCCACTGTCATCCTCAGTGGGAATCCTTGTCATCCTCAATGCGGGCCACTGCCATCCTCAGTGGGAATCCTTGTCATCCTCAATGCGGGCTACTGCCATCCTCAGTGGGAATCCTTGTCATCCTCAATGCGGGCCACCGCCATCCTCAGTGGGAATCCTTGTCATCCTCGGGCTTGACCCGAGGATCCACCAATAACCTAAGTTCTAGTCTGAGGAGGACAACTATTTAGCTCATTTATTTAAAAACTTTATAAGCATATTTAAAAAACTTTATGACCCTACTTGATCAAATCAAAACTCTTTACTAAGAGCTTTTCTACATGGTCTTGTAACTCAGTTGGTAGAGTGCCACCCTTACAAGGTGGAGGTCGCAAGTTCGAGTCTTGCCGGGACCACCAAAAAAAAAGCCTCATATTTTGAGGCTTTTTTCTTCACATCAATAACAAGAATTTATTTCTTATTACCAAGTAATTCTTTAAATCTCTTAGCTGGGCGGAAACCTACAGTACGGCTAGCTTTGATTTTGATGGTTTCACCAGTGCGTGGATCACGGCCGGTGCGAGCTTTTCTAGAACGAAGTTGGAAGGTACCAAAACCTGGGAAGGAAAATTTTTCACTAG
>JBPOIV010000197.1:0-4303 GCA_052034245.1 Myxococcota bacterium | reverse complement strand
TTTTTTATATCATTTTTAGTCTTCTTATAGATTGAATAATTTTTGCTTTTATTGTTTCCCATTTGATACCCTAAAAATAGTATTTTTTGAGTCTGCTTGTGCGGATTTAGGGATAGGTGGGAGCATAAATGTTGCCGATTAAAATAGTACTACGCTATTGTCCGATAATAGCTTTGAGCCTGATTATGGGTTGTGATCGTTCTTCAGCACCGGCAGGTCAAAACCCGGCTCCTGTGGAAAATAAAGACGAAGAAGATAACGAAGATTCACAAAAGCCAGCAAATGAAACACCACCTACCCTTCCTACAGTACCCGGTACGCAGGGAGAAGAAAATAAAAGTGGGGGTGAAGCCTCAAGCCCGGGTGGTGGAGGCCAAGGTGGTGGTGGTTGTGGTGGCGGCGGCCGACCAGGTGGCACCAGCCAAGAAACCACTTTTATTGGACCGAATGGCGTCTGTGGAAACGGCATTCAAGAAGTATTGCCGGGCTCCCATGTAAAATGCATTTACGACCTCTATGGCAGCACAACCGACGGCCCTGAAGGCATAAGCTCACTTTATTTTATCGCTAAGGATACTGGCGTAGGCTATCTTATCGGCGCTATCACCGAAAATTCGGTAGGCGTCGAACGCATCGGTGCTCTTGATTTTGGTGCTGATGGTACGCTCTATGGTGTGGGCGAGCGTAGCAGTGACGATAAAAGTGTTTTTCTCAGCATCGATTGTGAAACTGCTCAGGCCACTATTATTGGTCTTACAAATATCGATACGCTATATGGCTCTGATGCCGTTATTAGCGACATCGATATTGACTCACAAGGCAGAATTTATGCTTTCTCTGATAGTGCAACCGATCCCAATGTCCTCGGTCTTATAAATGAATCAACTGGTGCATTTATTGAAGTAGGACCTGCTGGAGTAGCCGTAAGCGCTGGCGAACAAGGCAATGGCCTTGCGAGTGCGCCTTTCGCTAGCGACACCTTGTATCTTGCCGGCGAAACAAATCTTTCCTCTCTCGATAGAACTACAGGCACAGCCACTACTGTGGATGGCCTGGAATTTTTCCCGCCAGCAGATTCTGATCCACGTATTAGCGCTATGGACCATGATGCTTTTACCGACATTACTTATGTCGTAATCAATGATCCTCAGCTGCCGCCGCTCGTGAAAAATAATCTCGCTCCTTTGCATGATAGCTATGTTGCAACTATTGATCGTTCAAATGGTACGACGAGCTTTCTTCCTCTAGGTCCACAGCTTGCTCCGCTCGGCCTGGACGCTATTGCAGTGAATCAACATTATGAAGAATGCGATTTAGGTGGAGGCGATCCCCAGAATATTCCCCCTATCCCTGAAGGTGCGGATTGTACTGAAGCTTGCCTCGTTTTTGAATCAGATTGTGCCGACGGCAATGACAACGATAGCGATGGTTCCATTGACTGTGTTGATCCTGACTGTGCCGATCAAGCATGCGATGATGAGCTTGCTTGCACCGACGCTGATATTTGCTTGGCGGGCGTATGTGTTGGTACTGCCAATCCATGTGTCGACGAAAACCCATGCAGTGTCGACGGTATTTGCAATGAACCAAGTGGTGAATGTGATTATTCGCAGCTTGAAGCACGCCCTAATTTTGGAGATTGCGAAGTCGATGGTTCCCCATGCACCATCGGAAAATGCATAGATAGCGAAGGCCCACAATGTTTTGAACAAAACCGCGCCCTCATTTCTATCGAGGACAATGGCTGCCTCGACGACAATCCCTGCACAGGCGATGGATGCATCGAAATCCCTGTTGACGAAGGGGGGCCGGTCAGTCTTATGAGCCTTCAGCCGTTCGAAGAAACCATTGCTCAATGCGTCTATGATTCTTTGGTGGGAACACTTTGTCAGCCAGATCCCGAATCATGCTTCGAAGGAGTTTGTACGCTTACCGGCGAAGGCACCCCTTCTTCACCTTATGACATCGAATGTCTCGACCTTATTCCTCGCGATTGCGACAATAAATAAGCTAAGCATGGCCATCCCGGATGGCGCAGGAAAAAGCCGCTTTCACGAGCGGCTTTTTTTATTGAACGAGCTTTTTCTCTAGTTCTTTTCATAAAGTCGCAAGTGAAAATGCGGTACTGTCTGGAAATAATCGCTTCCCGTATGCACTTCGTAACTAAAGGAAATATTTGGTCCTGTAAAAAGCCTCTCGACTTCGGATTTCACGAGGCTAAAGAAATCACTGATTTCTTCCTGGCTCGCTTTCTCGGCGAAATCATAAATAGTGACATAGAGCCCTTTTGGAATAACCAGACGTTTTTTACGGCCTCCCGTCATCGATGCTGAGTTGAAGGCGATAGCGTGGGTTGAATCTTTGCGGTCGCCCGCGTGCTCATTTCCCGAAAGAATATTCTTAAATTGATGATTGGGACTATATGCTTGGCCCGGCAGAATAGAAGTATCTTTGCAGCTGGGGCTGGGCTTTCCTTGGATCATAAGAAAAAAGGGAGTATTTTCAGCCCCGCCTAACACGAAGCCACAGCTATCAATTTTTTGGGCACGAATGACGGACGCCAATTCTCGCATCGCTTCTTCAGCAAAAGGCTCATTTTTGCTCATAGCATCTAGAAATTCCTCATGACTTAAACGCTGGTCGTTTTGGATAAAGTAGACAAGAAAATACGCCATATCTTTATTGGAAGCTCTTTGTTCTACAGAAATATGCTTCAGACTGCGATTAGTTATTACCGGCGCGGTTGATGGCAAATCGGGCTCATTAGTTGGGGTTTCGGCGGCATTTTTAGGCTTGTCGGCGGGGACAGCTTTTTCTTTTTGACAAGCAAATTGTGTTATCACAAATAGTAGTAAAACACTTTTAAAAAATATGTTTAGCATCATAACTCCTGTGGCTAAAATTATGTGACAAAAATCTTAACAAACGCGATTTAATTTTTTTGTGCTAATAACTTTAGAATATGTAACTTTTGCATTCCCTGCGGCATCTCGAAGAAAAATTTAATGATTTTCCACAAGTCCTGTCTGAGCTCTTTATCTGTTAAGGTTTTATGGGCTAATTCCAGGAGTTGATAAAGTCCTTTTTTATTGCCAAATTGGCTAAAGTCAGCCTTGATCTGCTCGCTAAAACTAAAGCTGCTTTCATCATGAACGATGGTTTTAAAATCCATATTCGTGATGAGGCTCATTAAACGCGGCGCATCCCATAAGCACGCGCCAAATTCGGGCCGCGCAAAATAAATGCGTAGATCATCATCGTTAAAATTAGCAAGACACAGCTCATTCAATAGCAAATAGCCATCAGGGCGTAGGACCCTCGCCATTTCTTTGAGCGCCGCTTCCTTGTCGACATTAAAAATGAGCACTGATTCACAAAGAACAGCATGAAAATACCCATCAGAAAAAGGCAACTGCATGAGATCGGCATGCTCAAAAGACATACGCTGAAAATAGGGCTCATTTTTATACAGTGCTTTGGCATGATCGAGCGCACTTTGCGCTATATCAATACCATTGACGAAACAGCCATATTTTTCAGCAACGTGGGCACTCGTATGTCCTGCGCCACAACCAATGTCGAGGACACGCCAGCTCTCATTGATATCAGTTTTGTTAAGCAGCGCTTCGCTTGCTATTAATCCTCCTGGGTGGCGCGTATTGGCGATTTTTCCGATCAACCTTAAATAAGGGCTTAGTAGCTCACTCATACAGCTCTCCCATGATGCTCTTGCAAGGATTTTACATGAAATATAGCATCATCAGCCGGCATCGCGAGCGCTTGTGCTAAGGCCTTTGCCGCCGATACCGAGGTAAAATAGGGGATATTCTTTTTGAGCGCGGCTTTTCGAAAAAGATGGCTATCATGCACACTGGTGGAGCCTAAGATGGTGTTGAACATCAAATCTATCTCGCCATTATCGAGTAAATCGAGCACATGCGGTGTGCCTTCACGCACTTTATTCACGCGTTCTGAAGGAATGCCGTTAGCTTTTAAAAACCAATAAGTGCCGGCGGTAGCAACCAAACGAAAGCCCGAAAGGTGCATCTGTCTAAAAGCTGGCAGCAAAGCTTCTTTGTCGCGGTCTGCCACAGAGACAAATAAAGTGCCCTTCGCAGGAAGTTTGATTCCTGCCGATTGCTGGCTTTTAATGAAGGCCCACGCAAAACAAGGTGCTGTCGCCATTACCTCGCCGGTAGAGCGCATTTCAGGACCAAGCAAAGGGTCTGCGGCGGGAAATTTTAAGAAAGGCATTACAGGTGCTTTTATCGCAGTAATTCCTGTAGGCATAAAACTTCTAAAA
>JBPOIV010000051.1:0-2896 GCA_052034245.1 Myxococcota bacterium | reverse complement strand
TAGGAGAGGTAGGCAGGCATTTTTTAAATGTTATGAGCTTAAATAACTAAATTAAAGAATCTTCGTTATTTAATTCTCTTTTAAATATTATTTTTACTGACAAAGCCTGTCTATTCCCTCTATTTTTTTCTGCCAATAGGTTACTCAAAATTATTTCTGATCACTCTCTTTGCTAGGGCCTTTGTACCTGCTAAATATTTTTTCGAATTATAGAACTATTTTCTAGAGGCTGTTTTGCTAAAGCAAGAGCGGTTTTTTGAAATTTGACTATTGAACTAAATAGGAAAAGCTATGTCCAAACAAGCCATTCCCAGCTTCTTTTTTCCAACCTCCGTGTTGATGATCGACGACAATGTTGAGTTTTTAAAAAGTGTGGCTATTGGCCTACCGGCTGAGACCGCTACGTATAATTTCTACAGTGATCCGCAAATGGCACTGAAATTGATCAATGAAAAATATCATGGCAATGAAATTGCTGATGGCTTGGTCAGTATGATCGATGAAGAAGAGTTTGAGCATAGAACTCTAGATGTGAATGTGCGCGATATTTATCGGATTATGTATAATAAAGCGCGATTTCAGCAGATCTCGACCGTGGTGGTGGATTATCACATGCCAGGAATAGATGGCATCGAGTTTTGTAAATCAATTAAAAATCCCAATATTCAGAAAATTCTTCTGACCAGCATTGTCGATGAGAATAAAGCGATTGAAGTGCTTAATGAAGGCCTCATTCATACTTTTATTCGTAAGCAATCACCCAATGTGATGCAGCTTTTAAATCAGGCTTTATCGCAAGCTCAAAAGCGTTATTTTCTTAATCTTTCTCAGATTATTCATCAGGCTTTGAGTTGCTCTTCTGAAGAAAGCGCGCTTTCTGATCCAGCATTTGTCGAGCTTTTTCACCGTATCAGCAAAGAATTTGGCGCTGTGGAATACTATCTCACAGAATTTTTAGGCAGCTTCGTGTTCTTAGATGCTGATGGAAACCATTTTGGACTCTTTACTCGTATCAAAGATCAGATCGATTTTTATTGCGAGTCTAAAGAAGCTGAAAATGCGCCACCTGAAGTGATTGCTGCTTTGCGCAAGGGCCAACAAATTTTGTGCCATCATAACGAAAATAATTGTTCTTTGCCTGATGGTCGGGTGTGGGAGCAATATTTGTATGATGCCCTAAAGATTGTCGGAAAGAGCGATTATTTCTGCACCTATGGCTCAAATATGTTTGATATTCGAAAGAATAATTTATTATCTTTTAATGATTATTCGTCGCCTATTGGTATGCGGTTAAACGAGTAGATTTATGGTGATTCTGAAACTGTTTTAGAGATATTTACACCCTCTTTTGAGGGTGTTATTTTTTGGATTATTTTGGTGTGTTATGTGGAATATATTTTTGATCTTTATCGGCTTTTCATTACCTTGTTTTTCAGGAAATTTTTTTCCCTTAGCTATCGAAGAATCAAATGTCGAAATAATGAAGATAACAGGTAGGGGAAATATTTCATATAGTTTAAAGGCTGATCTTGATGAGGATTGGTATTATTCCCATCTCACTATTAAAAAGGCAGTGGCAAAGAGTTCTCACCAGTTCCTTTCCACTGTGCATGTTGGTATTGTCTTGGATGGAGCAAAGGTTCCTTTATTTCGCACGAGTAAAAGTGGAAAAGTTTTTCGTCGGATAGGAAGCTATTTAGAATCATCTTCGAACGACAATGAGCAGGCTATAGAAATTTTAAGAGTTTATGATTACCGCAATGGTTTTTATCTCGTGCCTTCGAAGAAAAATGGAAATTCCAGAGTTTGGATTAATGAAAATTCTATATACTTTATTCAGCACTCCACGGATTCAAATAAAAATGGCGAAATTCAGCGGTCCCTTCGTTTGAAAATACGTAAGTCGAGTGCTTTTAGTGAGAAAATTTTAGCCTCCATTCCGCTTGCTTCGGTTTTTTTAGCTGATTCATTATTTTTTAATCTCCAATTTTATAAGGGAAAATATCAATCGACTAATTGTGGTATTCATGCATTGCTCGTCGCCATGGTCATGAAAGATCCTGCTTTGTTAGAGTCCATAAAAATTCAAGAAGATCTAATCGGTGATTTGGAAAGAGAATCCCTCACTGAAAACCCTACGCGGGTAGTGAATGGCCTAAAATGGGTTTTGGCCGCAGGGGCTTTGCACGTGGCTTTAGCTGCAGAAGATCCCAGCCAATTAATCGATAGCGGTGCGGGTGTCGCAGTAGGTCTCGCTTTTTTGGGCTTAGGTGCATTAGTGCCGAGTATTGAACAATCAGTACGAAAAAATCTTGGCATAATGCCGAAAAAATTAGAGGAACTTGGAGTGAGCTTATTGAATAGGCTTGGGCTCAATGAAAGTCTCAAATTCGTACGCACAGAAAAAGACAATTTTGATGAAATGCAAGAAGATTGGGCCCGTATCTTAGAACGTGGTTCGCCAATAATTGTGATGGAACGCAATGATTTTACGGGAGGTCATTACGTGGTCATACATTCCTTGTGCGAAAATGGCGGCGCCTATATCTGGGATCAAGGAATTTTCATGAACACCAAAGGCCATATTCTCGGCCCCGAAAGGCTTAGAAAGATATTGGACTGTAAAAGAGATAAAAAGACAGCATTTACGTCGTTTTTAGCGGGCATTGATCGGCGTTATGTTTATTTTCATTTTGAAGAAATTTAAGACAAAAAAGCGGCCTTAGAGCCGCTGGTTTGTTTGGTGGGCCCGGAGGGAATCGAACAGTAAACCACCGGATTAAGAGTCCATTGCTCTGCCAATTGAGCTACGGGCCCGCCTTTGCTTTCTGCTGCCTTTTTGAAAAAGTTTTGTCAATATGAACGGGCTTTTATGCTTTTTAATAATCAATAAAAC
>JBPOIV010000016.1:0-2477 GCA_052034245.1 Myxococcota bacterium | reverse complement strand
ATTTTTTATTAAAAAACCTCAGATCCCCTTTAAAACAATCGCTTGTTATGGCGGGCTCACTTTTTGCCTGCAGTTCTCTTTTTCTTTTGTCGCTTTGCATCAAGGTGTGGCGCCTGGCTTGGCTTCGGTTCTTTTGCAAACGCAAGTATTTTTTTCGCTCCTTTTGGCCTAT
Source organism: Myxococcota bacterium (assembly GCA_052034245.1). Classification (GTDB taxonomy): domain Bacteria; phylum Myxococcota; class UBA727; order UBA727; family JABDBI01. The sequence goes on along the minus strand of JBPOIV010000016.1, from coordinate 2,305 downwards.
TTTTTTCTTGGCGAGCGAATATCGGCGTGGCAAATAGTCGGCGCGCTTATTTCTTTTAGTGGGGTCGCATTGATTGCCACGCAAATTGGCACTTCAATCCCCCTTTTAGGTTTGCTTTTAATGCTGGCTTCGGCCCTATCTTGGGGGGCTGGGAATTTGCTCGCTAAAAAATGCTCAACGGTAGATCCAATATCCTTGGCGGTTTGGGCAAGTTTAGTCGCAAGCCCCATGGTCCTTTTGCTTTCCCTTATTTTTGAGGGGCCAGAAAAAGTGGCCTATAGCCTCATTCATATTTCCTCTCTTTCCGCGGCGGCCATTTGCTATCTTAGCTATCTGTCCACCTTCTTTGCCTATTGCGCCTGGGGTTGGCTCATTCGTAGACTTCCGCTCTCGACGGTAGCTCCTCTTTCGCTTCTTGTTCCTATCTTTGGCATCCTTAGTTGCGTCCTGATTTTAAATGAGCCCTTACCATTATGGAAAATAATCGCTTCAATGTTGGTTATTTTTGGTCTTTGTATGAGTTTTTTGGGCAAGATAGTAATTTCAGCGAAGACGAAACTATGGCGTTATAAAGCCACAACATAGTCTTATTAATATGTTTTTAACAACAAGTTAGTGTTTCACAGCTGCCTTTTCAGTAATGCTCGTCGCAGCCCTGATGCTGTCCAAAAGCTTATTCAGAGCTAATTTATTATTTTTTACTATCTTTGTAGTAAGGGCTTTATTGTTAGTTATATTGTTGTTGTTGAATGAAATAATAGTGCTGTTTTTTGCTAAAATATCTTGCAGTTCCATTATAAACGATAAGTATTTTTGCTGAACTTTGTCGCCCATGAGAGCGTCTAGCCTTCTCAGCTCTCCCATTCTGCGTGCACGGGGATGAGCAGGAATTCCTTCTCCATTGGCCTTAAAAAAGGTGCGGTTAGCACCTTTTTTCATGTATTTTCAGTAGAGAGTTTTGGTTTTTATAAAATATGTCCCATTAGCTTGAGAATTTTAAATATAATGACATCAAATTATGATGTCATTATATTCGCTCAAGTTTAGGTAATTTCCACCCTTATTGAGAGGCTAGAGATGAAAAGATTAGTTAGAACCGACAAGGTCTCGCAAGGAGGGCGCAATCATAGCTGAGCTATTGGGCTTAGCCATCATGATGTGATAGCGGAATTTTTCTAAATCTAAAAAGCTAATGTCGTGCCTGCACAAATTGAGTACTTCTTCGATATTAAAAGTGAGCAATACACTATAGAAATCACCGTAGCCACAAGAAACTAAAAGTTCATCATTACGCATTGCTACACCCATTGGGAATATTAAACTAAATATATGCTTTGATTCTGCTTCTTGCTTTATATTTATTGGCAAAAATCCATCGCTTATGTGCATCTCTATTAAGTTGTTTTGATCGTCAAACTTCGCCTTATAAAAATAGAGCTGATAGATAAATTGTTTTGTAGTATTAAATCCATAAGTTGCATGATGCGGAAAATAATTCGGGCCAAATTTCGCTCGGAAATCTTCAGCAAGTTGCTTCCTAAAATTATCAATTTTTGAGTCCAAACGATAAGGTTCCTCATCAATCCTAATTTTAAGGTGACCCACTCCTACCAAATAACCATCTTTCTCAATGTGATTTGAGCCAAAAGAAAAATGCGGCATGATTTCGCTATTATAGCCTGCGGGTCCCATCGTTGTGGGGTCGCCAAGGATTGGATAGTCAGCGTCGCGGTAAGTTAATACCCCTTCTTCACGATTGGATTGCGAAACCTTTTTAAAGCTCACTCCCTCTTTGGTAAACCAATCTAGGTGAACAAAGCTGTTTTCCTTATTATCGAGTGTAACTAGGGCCCAGTTATTACCTATTGGCCCTGGATTCACGATAGGATTAATTAAATCAAATTGGTCATTATTTATGTCGATTTCATAGGCAAAATAAGTACGCTCTTTTGATGATTTTGAATTATAGGCAAAGATCTTTTCTCCGATCTTGGTGAGTCTTGTATCTTGCGCAATAATAAAGAGAGTTTTAGGGCTTATTTGCTCATAAAGTCCTTCACTAATATTATCTTTTGGTGGTAAATATTCAATCTGGCTAAAATCTATATTTGCAGTAAAAAATAAGGTTGCACTGCATAAGGCCGGATCGTTCCAATTGTGCTTCCAAGGCCCAATTGCTTGGCGCCTTTGGTTCATCATCATACGGACGGCAATAAGATATTTTTGCTCTCCCTTAAGTTCCACAGGGGCTAATGACCAATTAAAAGTCCGCACCCATCCCTCAGTAACACCCTGCAAAAATTGA
>JBPOIV010000182.1:0-5590 GCA_052034245.1 Myxococcota bacterium | reverse complement strand
CTTGGTCATCAAAATAAGACCTTTGAGCAATTTGAATTGATGGGTTTATCAGACGCCATTGAAGAATTTTTGCTGGTGACCTTGGCTAAAGAAAAAGAATTTTAAGGATGTGCTGTGTCGTTTCAAGAACAAACAAGAAGTGAAATCGAAGAAATTTTGCGGCGAGAATTTTCGCCTCTTTTTATCGAAGTTCTCGATGATAGTGCTGCCCACCGGGGTCATGCCGAAGCTTTGATGCAACCTAAGGCAGGACATTTTAAGGTTTCAATGAGCAGCCAAAACTTTAACGGGCTCAATCAAGTAAAACGTCATCGTCTGGTATATAATGCCCTGCGCGATTTAATGGATAGTAAAATTCATGCCATTTCATTGAATCTGCGCGCCACTGACGAGCAGCCGTAACAGCTCTTTGCCCAGCATGCGCGCAGCACTGCTGGCCTGCGCATCGGCACGATAGACCAAACAATGACGATCGCTCACAAAAGGCAGTGCATCATCCCAAGGCTTTAGACTTTTGTCCGCAATGCGTGCAGGCAATATGCCGATGCCAAGCCCGGCCATCGTCAGCATGTTGACCATTTCTAAAGAAGAAGTGGTGATGCTTCGCTTAAAAGTAAGTCCATATTTTTTAATAATCGCCAAAAGTTGTTGTGACTGTAAAAGATGTGGATCGTAAATGAGCACGTTTCTATCGGCATTGGCGTCGGTCCAAAAAAAACCTACTTTATCGGTTTGAAACTCACGAATAACTAAATCAGGGTGCGCCGTAGGGTTCACTACTACCGCAAAATCCACCGCAAAGCCAATCACTTGATCCGTGATGACCCGTGATAATCCGTGCTCAAGAGAAAGTTCGAGTTTGGGATAGTCATTAATCAGCGTACTAATAACATTTGGTAGTATACGCACAGAAAGATCAGCATGGGCACCAAGTATGTAGCGACCACTTAAGAGATCATGTTGTTTTTTTATATCAGTTGAAAGGTTTTGCCACAGCTCAAGTAATTCAATGGCTCGTTCTTTAAATACGAGTCCAGCCCTTGTGGCCTCTACTCCCGTCTTTGAACGAATAAAAAGCGGAACACCAGCAAGGCTTTCTAAGCGCTTAATCGCGAGACTCAATGATGGTTGTGATATCCCTAATAATTCCGAGGCTCGTGATATATTTTTACTTTCACAGACCCTTAAAAAATATTGTAAGTCCAAAGCTTGAGGCATCATAAAATATCCTAATAACCGTCATTGAGAACGACTAATGGTTAAAAAAATTATTAGCATCTATTCTATATCTCTAAGGGGGAAAGCATGGCGCAAGGAAATGACATATCTCGTCGAGGCATATTAAAATTGAGTGGCATTGGCCTGGCAGCCTTAGGTGCAGGCAGTCTTTTGGGTAATTCTATTGCTGATATTTGTACCCGTACACCCAAACAACCTGAAGGACCTTTTTATCCGGTACGCGATCAGAATGACAAAAATACCGATTTGACTCTGGTTGAAGGAAAAACCGAGATGGCTCTCGGTCAAATTCTCTATGTCAGTGGAGTAGTGCAGGATCAAAACTGTCAGCCGATTAGAGGGGTCGTGGTAGAGATTTGGCAAGCATGTGCGACAGGCCGCTATAATCATCCGGGCGATGAGGAAAACCCCAATCCCTTAGATCCAAATTTCCAATATTGGGGAATAGCCGCGACCAATGCCGAAGGGCAATATAGTTTTAAAACCATTATTCCGGGCCATTATGAAGCAGCTCCCGGCTGGATCCGCCCGCCGCATCTTCATTATAAAGTGCATAAAAGAGGTTATCGTGAGCTCATCACACAAATGTATTTTAGCGGCAATCAATATAACGAAGGCGACCGTATATTGAGAGCGGTACCAAGAGCAGATTGGCACTCGGTAGTAAGAGATTTGCGGGCACTTCCGAGCGAAAATAATCGAGAAACTTTTGCCATCAATTTCGATATTAGTTTGGAAAGAATCCTGTAGGCATTTCTGAATGATAACCAAGAATTATGCTATCCAGGTTAGCTAAGATAAATCTTTAGCTTTCTTGGTTAGGAAATCCTTGGTTTTTTTTTGGCTCTGAAAAGAGTTAAGAGCTAATATTTTTTCGGTGAATCTAGGAAAATATAGTAATTAGTTTTTCATCTATGTTTAGCGCAGAAGAAGAATCAACACTTTTTAGGTCAGAAGATTAGGCGATGGCCGAAGATATCGAGAAATGGCGCACCACAATTATAAAGATTAGCCAAATTCTCTGAAACTTATTATCGATTTTGTCGGCGGTATCGACAGTAAAGAGAAGAAAGAGTATTCAATCCAAAATTCGGATGCCTTCAAGGCCAATGCAGTGGCATTTAATCTTGCTATTAATCGCCTCCTGTACCTTCCTTAAAGAGGAAATCACCATTTTATGGACGTTCGCGTAAAAAAACTAGCCCGTCTTTCCGGATTCTTCCTAGCCGGCACCTTAGTCCTAGCTATGATGCTTTATTTCACCTTTCGCTCGGCCAAACCTAAAGAGCTAAGTGATCTCACGAGTATTCAAAATTATGCGTCTTCGCTTCCAGAATTTCCTGCGGCCGACGATCAAGATTGGGAAAACCCTCAATTTTCTGAATTCTATAAGAGCCGACAGCCGGGCTTTATCGCTAAGACAACCCAATCTTTGGGCATTTGGAAGGGTCCGCCATGGAGCGTTGGCTTTTTGGCAAATTTGATCAAAGAACAAACCAAGCTTAATCATGAAAAGGGTCTTATAGATGGTGACAAAAACGTCATCCATATCAAAGCACAAACAGCGACGAGGGTTTTAGTTTTTGGCGATATGTATGGTTCCTTTCATTCGCTCTTGCGAGATCTTGGATATTTGCGCGATAGCGGCGTTTTGAACAATGATTTGAAAATCCTCAATAAAAATATATTCATGATATTTAATGGCAATTTCATTGACCGTTCACCCTATAGTGTAGATGCTCTTATTCTCCTGATGACCCTCATGAAAAAAAATCCCGAGCAGGTCATTTACCTGGCCGGTAACCATGAAAAAAACGGTCATTGGACAGATTATAGTTTTAAACAAGAACTTGTTATGCGCGGGCGTCTTTTATCTGAGCAACCCATTCCTTTTAATAAAGAAATGCTCGATTTTTTTGCGTCGCTTCCAGAAGCAGTCTACGTCAGCGGCATAAAATATGATTCCGAACTCATTCGTATTTCCTCCTTTTCGAGAACTAAACTTGCTTATAGTGAAGCGCTATTGAATCACTCCATTCTAGAGCAATCTTCTCAGCTAAAGTTCTATAATCTTCAAGAAGTCAAACCTGCGAAGGGCACGGTTGATGTACGGGCAGTTATTGAGGCCGAAGAATGGCGACGAAGTAAACGCATAAAAAATGGCTTGGGCCTCCTCGATCAAGATCGAGGAGCAACAGTATGGGCAGTGCTATCTTCGCCCACCTTGGTGAATCGCTCCTATCTGAATTTTAATCAGGATGCCTTTGTGGCGCTTGATATAAACGAATATGTCAAAGATGCGAGCCTTACGTGTATGCACCAGAATTTGGCAGAACTAAAGGGATTTAGCGTCGATCCTCCCCTCAATATTATATCTGGCCAAGCGGCCGATCTTGTACGCAAGGCAAGTGAAATTAAAATTGGATCTTCTATGTCAATGATTCGCGGGGTGCCTGCTACCGGAAAACAATTAGAATCTGGTCTCAGTACATCCATCAATGAGTTTAATCAAAGCCCGCAAAATACCAATAAAAATATCAGGCTTTATATAGAAAATGATGATTATCAACCTGAACTTTCGCGAAAAAATTTTCAGGAACTATTGTCGTTAGGAGTTCGCTTTTTTGTGATTCCGCTCGGTACTCCTACTCTATTTTCCTATTTGGATCTTCTTCCCCGCTCAAACGCTGTAATCTTCTTTCCCCAAACAGGTTCTTCATTTGTTCGCTCAAAAGACTTCCCTAATCTCATTCATTTTCGCGCTAGCACTGATGACGAGACTCGCGCACTTATTCGAGCAATGCGCCATGAATATAGCGCCAGTAAATTTGCTTTACTCTATCAAGACGATCCTTTTGGCAAAGGCCCATTAAACGCAGCCTTAGCGGAACTAAAAAGAAATGGCATTTCCGATGTGCTGGCTTTGCCCTATACGAGAGGCACGGTAGAGTTTGGATCTCAGGTAGAAGAAGTCAAAAAATATTCGCCCAATGCTCTTGGTTTTTTTGCCACCGCAACAGCGACTAAAGAATTTATTAGGCAAATGGGCGTCAATAATGTTTTATATATGAATATGTTTGCAATCTCTGCTGTTGGCGAGGTGCAACTCAGAAGATTCCTTAAACATAAAGGCCTTTCTATTCTTTTTGCCTCCATTAGTCCAAACCCGTTCATGAGCGATAAACCTATTGCCGTTGCCTATCGCAAAGCCATGGCCCAGGAAAATAATATCTTAGGTCTCGCTTCTTTTGAATCCTATATTGGCGCACGCCTCTTTCTCTATGCTTTAAATCAAGTGCCAACCCCTGCACCGACGCCTCAAGAAGTACTTAAGGTGCTTGAGGGCATGAAGAATGTCAATTTTGAAGGCATACGTCTCAACTTCGACCCAGTCACACGTTCACTGGCAAAATCTGTGTTCATTGAGAGGGGAGAAGAAAATTTATGGCTTGAGTATCCTCTGGACTAAAGCGTCTCAGATTCGCAATGATGATGAAGAAACATGAAATAACAGCACATAATGATGCTTTATTTCTATCTTTACACGAAAATAGAGCTTGAAATAAACAAAGCTCTCATCAACATTTATTAGCTTCTGTTTCTTAGATCTAAAAAGACTAGGGCACTAACAAATAAACTGTTGCGGCGACAGTAAAAAGATGAATTATAGAAATTCCAATCTTCTTTTTATTCATACTTAAGCGCTGAACAAAAAGATCCCATTTATTGAGCAAGAAAATTAGCATTGCGGAGGTCAATATGAGGAAAAAGAAATGGTCTGCGAGCATGAGGTCTCCCGACTGAGGAGATAATTGTTCAATAATATATCTATAGGCTAAAATCCCAGTAATCCCTCCCAATGCTACCGTGACGCTCGAAGAAGCCTCCACTGATAGGCAAAAAAACATCAAAAAATAGATAAGAAAAATTGGCAATAAAACGGCGACCAAATATCGGGAGCCGTAGCGCTCAATATCTAAGGAAAATCCTATTATGGGTTGAATAAACTTTTTGTCTTTCTCTAGGGCTGACAGACGAAATTCATTAAAGCCATACTTCACTGAACGATTTATATCTTGCCAGCCGAATGGGGAAAGATTTCCGTCAAATATAAAATTGCTGGCTTTCGTTTCAAAAACGACTTCTTCCGGAGAGATAAATGGGTGAGTAATAACAATATTGATACGATGATCGTCGAGGGGAAAATCTGAGAACACCAATCCGGAGTTAAAGCCTACTTTCACTAAATAGCGCACCATGAGCTTGGTCCCGTTCAGTTGGGTATCAGGCTCTGAGCGATAAAGCATGGTGCCACGCTCAAACTTAAAGCCATTTAAAGCATCAAGCGAAA
>JBPOIV010000024.1:0-12261 GCA_052034245.1 Myxococcota bacterium | reverse complement strand
CTAGAGCCAGCAAATTTAGGGCGATCCTCATAAAAAAAACGGCCGCAAAGGCCGCTTCGTTTAATGCCTCAAAAAGGGCTTATTGACGGGTACAAACATCACTGCCTTTGAAGAACCAAGAAATTTCAAAAGCGGCCGTTTCAGGCGCATCTGAGCCGTGAACGGTGTTTTCACCAATAGATTTTGCATACAGTTTACGAATAGTACCAGGCTGAGCTTCGCTCGGATTGGTGGCACCCATAAGTTCACGATTTTTGGCAATGGCATTTTCGCCTTCCAAAACCATCAGCAAAACGGGAGCTGAGCACATGGAGCTCACTAATTCTTGGAAAAAAGGGCGGGCTTTATGCACGGCATAAAAGCCTTCAGCCTCATGACGGCTCAACATTTGCATGCGGCTTGCGACAACGGAAAGTTTATTCTCTTCGAAAAGACCAATAATTTTTCCAATCAAATTGCGTTGTACACCATCAGGTTTGATGATCGACAGTGTTCTTTCTAATGCCATAATTTGCTCCTATTGATGTAAAGCGTTGATGGCCGCCCGTAAACGAGTTCGGCACCGCTCCTTCCCTAGCACAGCCATGGTGTCAAACAACGGTGGAGACGCTTTTTTGCCGCTGATTATCATCCGTAAAGGCATGAAGAGATCCTTGGCTGAAAGGGTGTTATTCACGCAAAAAGCCTTCAAGAACTCTTGTATTCCGGCCGCCGAAAAAGAGCTGAGGCCTTCAAGTTGCTCAAGCACCTGCTCAATAATTTCGGCACTGGTTTTTTTATCACGCTCGCCGACAAGATAAAATTCAGTCGAAACCAGCACTTCAGCTTTGAAAAAGAAATCCGCATATTCGATAAAATCTTCGGATTTTTCTACGCGCTCTTTTACCAAAGGCACAATTTTACTCAGATATTCAGTGTTAAACAGCTGATTTTGCAAGTAAGTAACGAGCTCAAGCTCCGTTCGTTGCTCACGTAAATAGCGCCCATTCAGCCACAGCAATTTTTTCATATCGAAAACAGGGCCACCCAAGGCAATTTTTTCAAGATCAAATTGCTCAATGAATTGTTCCAAAGAAAAAATTTCACCGTCTTTGCTCGAATAGGCCATCAAGCCTAAAAAGTTAAGCAAAGCATCCGGCAAGTAACCTGCCTCTTTAAAATAATTCAAAGACACTGGATTTTTTCGTTTTGAAACTTTGGATTTATCGGCATTGCGCAGCAAAGGCAAATGACAAAACTGAGGCTTTTCAACGCCCAGCGCTTCGTAAAGAAGAATATGCTTGGGCAAAGAACTAATCCATTCTTCTCCTCTGATGACGTGGGTGATTTTCATCAGGTGATCATCCACCACCGAGGCCAAATGATAGGTCGGAAAACCATCGCTTTTTACAAGCACCTGATCATCGATTTCAGAGCAATTAATGACGATGTCACCGCGCAAAATATCGCGCATGACCATTTGGCCCTCATTGGGCGTTTTAAGACGCACAACAAAAGCGGCACCCGATTTTATAGCCTGTTCTATTTCACTTGGGTCACTATTTCGGCACTGCCCGTCATAGCCGGTGGGTTGCTTAAGAATTTGTTGGCGTTTTCTTAATTCAGCTAAGCGCTCAGCGGTACAGATGCACTTATAAGCACTGCCATTCGCGAGCAATTTTTGAGCATAAGTCTGATAAATTTCACTGCGCTCACTTTGACGATAAGGGCCATAAGGACCGCCAATATCAGGACCTTCATCCCATTGAAGCCCCAACCAACGAACCGAAGCTAGGATATCTTCTTCACTTTTTCGCGTGGAACGTGCTCGGTCTGTATCTTCGATACGTAACAAAAATTTCCCGCCATTTTTTTTTGCGAAGGCGTAATTAAACAGCGCAATATAGCCGGTCCCGACATGAGGATCTCCTGTGGGCGAAGGCGCAATGCGGACACGTACTTGGCTATTTTCACTCATCTTTTTGTCTCAGATTTAAAAGTAAATACTAAGTGCTCAAAATGGCTTGTCTTATTGACGGCCGCAATACCCTAGAGCAGGGCATTTGAAATATATGATCTTTTTTTCCCTTTAAAAAAGGCCAAATTAACGATCACTACATGCACTTACACTGAAGCATTACTAAATACACATAGAACACAAAATTATAGGCCTTATTAATTAATAATAAAGCCTATTTAGGTAAGCCGCTTTAAAAAGTGGCAAGGAGTAGGTCATGAATATTCGTTTTGGTTTGCCACTCTGGGCACTCCTATGCGCAATCCCAGTAGCCGCTATTACTATCAGTGCAAACGTTAATGCTGACAACAGTGACATCGCTGTTCAAGCTGATGATGTTGTTAATAACGACATGAACGTAGATGCTGATGCTAGCGAATTGAGCCTCGATGATGGCGCAACTGACAACTGGCGTCGTTGGAGACGATACGGTGGCTGGTACGGTGGATACGGTAGTCTCTATAGTAGCTGGTACAACCCATACCTCTATGGTTATGGTTATGGCTACGGATACCCATGGTATAGCTCCTACTGGTATTAATCAGTAGATAGTTAATTTTAAGGGCGACCTAGTCGCTCTTTTTTTATGCCTATTAAGAGGGATTTCCCCGAAATACCAGCCAATCGTCAAGTAAAATACTATATATAATTAGGCGGTATATATATAGCTTTTAGCTATAAGGAGAAACCCTATGATTATTAACCTTAAATTCTTCTTCCTGCCTTTATTCGCCGGTGCCTTATTCTTAGGCATCAACCTCAACGCCGAAGACATTGATGGTGATGGAAATGACGATGAAAGCAGCTATTCATTGAACCTGGAGGGTCAAGCTGCTGATTTTATTTGGACGGTTGCAGAATGTGAATACAACCCCGACCATCCTTATTGTAAAGCCTCTGCTGAAATTCCCGCTTATCCAGTCTATGGCATGGGCTATGGATGGAACTGGCCTTATGGCTCGTATTTCTTAGGCGGTTATAAACATCGAAGGTTCGGAAATCCCGATCGCAATAGAAACCGATAAAATCGATACCCAGTAATTAAAACCGCCACCCGGCGGTTTTTTTATTGGAGCAGCTCCTTTACTTTTTGGCCTATTTCTACAGGGGTTGGCGCAATGACAATGCCCGCTTCTTTAAAAGCTTCAAGCTTCGCTTCCGCAGTACCTTTGCCGCCTGAAATAATAGCACCTGCATGGCCCATTCTTTTACCCACGGGTGCCGTAAGCCCGGCAATAAATCCTACCACCGGTTTTTTCACGTTTTGACGAATAAAGAGAGCGGCATTTTCTTCATCATTGCCTCCGATCTCGCCGATCATGACAATGGCTTTAGTCTCGGGATCTTTTTCCATCGCCTCTAAGACATCGATAAATGAAGTACCAATAATCGGATCCCCACCAATGCCGATGCAGGTTGATTGACCGATATTTAGCTGCGTAAGTTGATAGACAGCCTCATAAGTCAAAGTGCCTGAGCGCGAAACTACACCTACGGGGCCACGCTTATGAATGAAGCCAGGCATAATGCCGATCTTACACGCATCAGGCACAATGATTCCTGGGCAATTAGGCCCAATCAAACGAGTTTTTTTACCTTTCAACGCATTTTTCACGGTGACCATGTCGAGGGTTGGAATTCCTTCCGTGATACACACCACGAGATCAAGCTCGGCATCAACCGCTTCTAAAATCGCATCTGCTGCAGCCATCGCAGGCACGTAGATGACAGAAGCATTAGCGCCTGTCTTTTTTTTGGCTTCATGACAACTGTTAAAAACGGGGGTGCGATCAAGAAATTTCTCGCCACCTCTCTCAGGCGTCACACCGGCCACTAATTTTGTTCCATAAGCAAGCATTTGCTCGGCATGAAAAGCGCCTGCTTTGCCCGTAATTCCTTGGACCATCAACTTAGTTGAAGCATCAATAAAAATTGCCATTGCTTGTATCCTCGTAAATTTAGTGGGCTTTCGCTACCGCAAGCTTTGCGCCTTCTAGCATGTCATTAGCAGCAAGGATGCTTAAGCCAGATTTGTTAAGAATTTCCCGGCCAAGCTCGACATTAGTCCCTTGCAAACGAACAATGAGAGGCAGCGTGAGTTTCAACGACGTCGCCGCTTTTACCACGCCCTCAGCAATCACATCGCATTTAGCGATGCCGCCAAAAACATTAACGAATATGGCTTTCACTTGAGGATCGCGCACAATAATGCGCAAGGCTTCTTCAACGCGCTCTTTCGTGGCTGAGCCACCCACATCCAGAAAGTTCGCAGGTCTGCCGCCAACGTGCTTGATGATATCCATCGTTGCCATCGCAAGCCCTGCTCCGTTGACCATGCACCCGATTGAACCATCCAGAGCTACATAACTCAAACCATGACGTTGAGCCTCTATTTCCTTAGGATCTTCCTGGCTCGGATCACGCATCTCACTGATCAGTCTTTGGCGAAACAAGGCATTCTCATCGATGATCATTTTGGCATCGAGCGCCACCACATCATCGCTCTCAGTAATCACCAAAGGATTGATTTCGATCATAGATGCATCGCATTCGATAAAGGTGCGATAAATCCCTCTTAATAGCGTGACAAATTTCTTTTGCGCCTTGGTGCTGATGCCCAAGGAATCGGCTAATAAACGCCCTTGAAAAGGCATGAGGCCACAAACATTATCGATAAGCATTTTTTGGATACTGAGGGGATTTTTATGCGCCACTTCCTCGATATCCATGCCCCCTTCTTTGGAAGCAAGGATGCAGATTTTACTGCTTTCACGATCAACCAAAAAACTGAGATAAAGTTCGTTTTTTATGTGGGTCGCTTCTTCGATGAGGATGCTTGAAACCTTTTGGCCCTGCTCCGTTGTTTGTGCAGTTTTAATCGTCATCGCCAAAATAGCTTCGGCAAAACTTAGGGCTTCGGCATTGGTCTTTGCCAACTTAACCCCGCCGGCCTTCCCCCGTCCACCCGCATGAACCTGCGCCTTAATCACACAGGGCAAACCGATATCTTTGATCGCTTGCTTAGCTTCTTCGAGAGTGAAACAAACGCGTGACGAGAGCGTATGAACGCCGCGTTTGGCGAGAAGATCTTTGGCCTGGTATTCGTGCAGCTTCATAGGCATATCCTAACTTTACGATTTTTCATCTTTGTAGCGATCAATATCGTGCTCTACAAGGCCGCAAGAATTTTTGTTGACCTTTTCAAAAATGACGAGGTCAGGGCTCGAAAATTTTCAACAAAGATATCACCAAGAATCGGCAAAAAATCATCGATAGGTTCGCTGATAGCGATGTGCCGATGCATGCTCGTAATGGCAAGACCTGAAATACCGCACGGGTCAATCAATTGATATTTTGAGCAAGTATTCATTATGTTAAGCGCCAAGCCATGAGAACTGATTCCTTCTTTAATTCTCAGCCCAATGAAACCAATTTTTTTAGCATCAACAAAAATCCCCGGTGAATCGCCGCGTTTTTCGCCCTTAAGTCCAAAACGATGGACGAAATCTTTGATGCTATTTTCTAAGAGCAGCACAAGATCCTTAGGACCAAGCTGATGAAAAGCCAAATTCATAACTGGATATAAAACGATTTGACCCGGCTCATGAAGCGTAGCTCCGCCTCCGCGCTCAATATGCCGTACCAAAACTTCTGGGTAATTTTTTAAAAGATCATGATGGATTATTGCCTGCGCACTATTCTTTCCAACGGTGATCACCGTTTCTTGGTGGCTGCCAATACCAAGTCGCACTTGCGATGGATAGATTGCAACTTGTTCATGCTGAGCTTGCATCCACGTTAAAGCATCATCATAGGGCCAAGAAGGAAAATATGTCGTCGTAATCATGACATTCGGCATAAAAGAATTAAACACATGAAAAAAGCCCCAAAATCGCTTTTGGGGCCCGGATTCAATTTTTAATATATTTTATTAAAAATTATCTAAGTCCTGGAGAGATGGAGTTTTCGTTGCTGTTGTCAGGGTTACCGGTGTTTCTTGTCCAACCTGAAGGTCCTTGGCTACCAGTTAAATATTGGCCACCTTGGTACTCTTCACGGATGCTGAGTTTATTAAACAACTTCGGTACTCTAAACTGCGAAGATGAGCTTGGAGCATTTGCAGCTTCAGCAGCAGGAGCAAGCGGCATGAAGGCAGGATCAGCACCGAAATAGTTGGTAAGACCACGAATACTTAGGTTGTTGTTATTACCTTGATGCATAGTTCCGGAAGGAATTTTGTTCATCAATGGAGCAGGAATAGGCACAACTTCAGGGCTCACACCATCACCGAAGGGAATAATACCGGCCACACCACCATCTGGTTCAGTCAAGAAACGAATCCATCGGGTGATTTGAGCACGATCTCTGAAGCCACCTGGCACACCTGGGCCACCTTTTGGAATCTTGGTGAGATCAGGAAAGAAATTGTGACCGATAGGAAAATCATACAAGCTTAAGTCACGAAGCGGTCCAGCATTCAAATGGCAATCTGGATCATGTGAGCTCACCAAACCGTCACCGTCGACGTCCCACATGCTATTGCAACGACCATATTCGCTGTAGAAATCTCCGTAACGAACCCAGTTATCACTGGCTTCATCAAGAGCAAGCGTGTCTTGATTTTCTTGATTCATGAGTTCTTCAGGCGCACAACCATTTAACAGGATTGCGCCAACTGGAATTAAACAAAACCCCAGTATAGTCACTATCTTTTTGTTCATATACCCACCAATTTTCGTTAAATGCGAGAAATGTAAGAAGTAAATATACTTACAAACAACCCACATGTGTTCTTGGCGGCTATATAGTAACTACCATCATACACTGCAGATGCATATGTAGTTTTTTAGATCACTCATATACATTACAATTATATACAATGAAAAAGCCACGCAGTGAAAGCATGGCCCAGGACTTGGTGGGGATTTTTTAAGCGAAAAAATCTCTGAGACCATGGAGCATCACCAACAAGATGGCCAGCGGCGCAACAAAAAGGATGACGATGCGCCATACCCCGAACGCGAGTATGCCAAAGCGAGTTTTGGTGCCCAGCAAATGTTCGGGCTTAATGACGAGACCTGCAAAAATAGCGATAGCAATACCGCCGAGTGGCAAAAGAATGTTCGTGGAAAGATCCGCAATAAAATCGAAAATATTCCAACGCCCAAAAAGTTTTTGGTCTGCCCAAATATTAAATGATAATGAACATAAAATACTTCCTATAAATGTTGCCAGACCAATTATATACACGGCTCTCTTGCGAGGGATTTTTGCTTTATTGATAAGTAAATCAACCAATGGCTCAGCAAAAGATAATGAAGAAGAAAGCGCTGCAAAAAAGAGCAATATAAAAAATAAGGAGCCCCAAAACCAACTTAAAGGCATTTTGGCGAAAACTATGGGCAAAGAAACAAACATAAGCCCCGGGCCTTGGGCAGGCGAAAGATTGCTTGAGAAAATAAGTGGAAAAATGGCCAGGCCCGAAAGCAAGGCCACAATCACATCAAGCAAGGCAACGATGAACACCGCACGCAACACTGAAACTTTTTCAGGCAAATGTGAGCCATAGACCATCATGGCGCATGCCCCTACTGCCAAGGTAAAAAAAGCATGACCAAGACTTGAGATCACGACCGATGCTTCAATTTTTTCTGGCCTAAAAGCGAACAAAAAATCGAGACTTTCTAAAAAGCCGCCACTTCTAGAAGAATAAAAAACGAGGGCCAAAAGCACCAAAAGCAAAGCCGGCATCATCCACGAACACGCCCGCTCTATACCTTTCTTGATGCCAAAATAAACAATGGCCATGGTAAAAAGTATAAAAAGAAAAGAACATAAAATAAGAAGCGTGGGATTAGCAAGAAAGTGCATCCAAATATTTTTTATTTGCTCTGGTGTTTTATCGCTAAATTTATCGGCAAAAGAAAAACCAAGATAAGCGATACTAAAACCCGCAACGACGCTATAAAAACAAAAGACAAGAAATAAAGTTAAGACACCCAAATATCCAGTATAACGCCATCGGGGGGATCGTCTATTAAGCGCCGCCAGATCAACGAAATTTTGCACGGCGTCTTTTTTGCCTATTTTACCAAGCAGTATCTCGGCAATCATTACCGGAATGGCGACAATTAAAACAAAGAAAAGGTAGAGAAATACAAAGGCTGAGCCGCCATAGCTGCCCGCCATATAAGGAAATTTCCAAATATTTCCTAAGCCCACAGCTGCGCCTGCGGCTACCCAAATAAAGGAAATTAATGATGACCATTTTTCGCGATGCGACTCGCCCATAACAACCTCAAAACGCCAGCAAAATATAATTTTTATCCTGCTAGCAAGCTTATAGGAGCATTAAAGCATTTTCATCTTTCAACAAGATGGTGCTTACTCGGCGCTTTCAACAGCTCATCAATTTCTATAAATACTTTGTAGGTGCGCATGAGGCCGCTTAAGGAGGGCAGCTTAATACTCGCTTTGCGGCTCAGACTAAAGCGGCCGAGTTCATGACAAATTTTAGAAGAATTTTTTGGGGCAAGACACAGGCGCATAGCTTGAGCAAATTCAGTATTTGTGGCCTCAAAATCAATACTATCGTTGGTTATTCTAAAGGCATCAGCACTTGCGGGCTTAAGCTCTGTGGCTTCAAAACGCTTCATGAAAAATGGGGCTTCGCAGTTTTCAAAAATGACCGGCAAAGAGTGCTCGCAAAAACGCGCCGACAGCCCCGGCGACGCAAAAATTTGGCCAATAAAACATGGTTCTTTAAACCAGTGGGGCTTTTTTGCTCTATCATTTTCGCGCCGATACAATGCGGTCTGCATCGAAAATCGATCCTTAGTATCGAGCTGAGAACAGCTTTCATGCTCATTAAGCATGATGCATATTTTCTTTAACCCATTTTTAATAATAAGCTCGGGCAAAACTATACGCTGGATGCTGCTTATTAAGCATTGATTTTGTCCAAGATTTTGATGCGCTGCTAGAATTATTTTCTCACTAAAATCTATAGGCTTTGGTAAATGCCTTTCAAGCATTATTTTTTGATCTTTTTTAGTTCGATATTCAAGGATGATTTTAATATCCTGGACGTGCAGCATCTTTCCTTCCAGCAAGGTGAGTTCAAGCCAGGATTGCCTTGGGTCCTTATCGCCGAAAAGTTCGGAGATAATAAAAATTTCGGCCCGAAGAGGAAGAGCACACAGCGCTAAAAAAATAATATGAAGCATAAAAACCTCGTTGCGAAACGAGCTAATATGCTTCATTTAGCTATTCTCTTCATCCGACTTTTGACGGATGAGCCACCAAAAAAATCCTAATTATTTTTTGCGTATGCTCGGCTATGAGCCTCTTTAGCATGGTAAGAACTTCGCACAAAAGGACCTGCATAGACATGAGCCAGGCCAATAGTTTCGCCATGCTGAATGAATTTTTCATAGCTTTGCTCACTGACATAGCGAGCCACAGGCCAATGCTTTAATGAAGGTCGCAAATATTGCCCAATAGTCACGATGCTTAGGCCTAAGTCGCGAAGCAGACTGAGGTTATCAATAACTTCGTCATCATTCTCCCCCACACCAACCATCATGCCACTTTTCACGCTAAGATTCTTTTTGGCAGCATGAGACAACACTTTGGTGGTCACAGAAAAATCAGATTGAGGGCGAAGGCTTTTATAAAGCCGGGGCACGGTTTCAATATTGTGGCCAAAAACCTCAATGGGGCTTGCACAAACTGTATCAACAGCATCCAAAGAACCGCGAAAATCGGGTGTCAATAATTCGATTTTTAGCGAGTTATTTGAAGCCTTGAGCGTTTCGACCACTTTGACAAAATGGCCCGCTCCATAATCGGGTAGCTCATCTCGATCGACGCTCGTTATTACAACGTAATCAAGACCCATACTTTTTACCGCTTCAGCAACAGCTAAGGGTTCATTCTCATCAAGTGCCAAAGGTTTTTTCGTCGTGACCGAGCAGAAGTGACAGCGTCGCGTACAGCGATCCCCCATTATCATGAAGGTTGCACTGCGCGCGGCAAAACATTCGCTAATGTTTGGGCAACGAGCCTCTTCACACACAGTCGACAAACGCCCTTTTCGCATAATCTCTTTTACCGGGCGCAGCACCGCGGATTTAAGCGGACGCAGAAAGCCTGGAGGAACACGTAAAGAAGCTGATGAAGCAGGCATATCAACTCACCGAAGCGTAAAATTTTTCCTGAATCTCTGGCTCGATTTCATAGGAATTTTTTAGCTCGCTGACAATGAAAGATTCCACCACCTTTCCGAGCAAAGGCACATCCACCGATATTTTTCCTTCGATAACGCGCTTGCACCCTTTGCCAGATTTACTGAGCTTCCAAGTGCCTTGCCCATGAAATTTCAAGGTTTTGACTTCAGGAATAATTTCCCAATGCACGCAGTGCTCACTCGGCACATAACGGGAAATTTCCTGCCACGAAAAAGCATCTCCTTGCAAAATTTTCTTGACGGCAGCAGGCAAAGTGCCCTTCTTTTTTACCCGAAAGGTCCAAATAATATCACCGTTTTTAGCATCATTCTTTTCGAGCATTTTCCTTTCTTCAAAAGCTAAACCTTTCTCAAGCATGCGATTCAAAGTAGGATCATTAAGATGAGCTTCAAATTTTTCCAAAGAAATTTTAGGAAATTCATGCTCGATAGAAAAACTAGTTGCCATGCCATACTCCGCTATTCATCCAAAAATTCACCAGCCATAATCTTTGCTTCGCCCGCCCTTAGCACTGTTGGCGACGAACTAAACCATCCCACCAAAAAGCGCGACAACAAAATACAGGCAAAAAATCCGATTATTAAAACCATCATCGGCCCTACAACTATTCCCTGCATAACGAGGTGAGGAATGAGACTGATAATGGCAATTTCAATGAAGGCCACACCAAAATAGGAAATACCAAAATCCTCAAGCACACCTGATTGCATATTGGGATCAAGAACGCGCACCAAGACCATCGACATGGCAACGGAGCCGGTATTCCAGCCAAACATCAGCATGGAGCGCTCAAACCAAAAATTGCGACACATTCTGCGGCCCACCCACCAGACTAAAATCAAGGTAAACAAGGTACCAAAGGTGAACATGAGCAACAAAGGCAACGCGAAGTTAAGCACGATAGTGACTGATATGGAGGCAATCCCAAAAGCGACCAAAAAATCCGTCACCATGGAGCCAAGCCGATGTATGACTTGGCGGTCAACATATCGCCCAATACCAACGAGGTTGAGAATTTTTTGCACGAGGGCCCCGGTGAGTAATGCCACACAAAAAATCGGCACATTAATGCCCAACAAAAAGTTCAACAAAGCGCTCAACTTGTAAGCCGATACCGCCGTAAAACCGATAATTGCGATGTGCCAGGTCAAGGGATCAAGGGCGATAGGGCTTACCGTTTCTTTTCCCATGGAAACTTGTTCCTCTTCAGGAACAAATCCGGTCTTCATGCTGCATGGCATATCTTCAACCGAACTGATCAATCTCGTCCAACCTAGTCTGGTCGCAACATTGATTAAGATCATGCCGCCCAATACGCCCACCAAAATACCGATGGTGGCTGAAGCATAGCCAATGCTCATGGCACCTTCTAAGCCATACGTTTCTAGCACTGAGCCAATCGCAGTGGCCGTACCATGCCCTCCAACAAAACCAGCAGGAAGCAGCAAAACAAAGCCATCAGGGAGATAGGGGAACAAAGGTCCAAGGAGCAGAAGGCCAAACAATAAGGAAAAACCGTATTGGCCCAAAATTGAGGCTAGGTTAAAAAAGAAAGTATCTCCGGCATGCTCAATGGTTTTTTTGACCGAAATCTTTTTCTTTCTCTTGCCCAAAAATAAAGTGGCAAATAAAAGCACCACTAAAAAACCTGGATAGCTCGCAATATTTGGTCCTTGATCGCCATTACTAAAAGGAATGACATCAAGAAATTGTGAACCACCAATGAGGGCAAGAAGACCGGCAATGATCGCGCTTGGAATATAGGTTATTTGCAGGATTTTTATTTTGTTGCGCAACAAATGAGCCAGAAATATCAGCGTAGAAATAATACCGAAATCAGCTAAAGCCGATAGCGATGCGACAGAGGCCATAGGAACTCCCGCTAAAAATTGATTACTCTTTGATCGATGGGCCCTGAGGCTCTACGATAAATGCACTGCCTGCTGGCCTCAAATAACGCTGACTTGTCAAATAGATCGAGACCCGATAAAGCCTAAAAAAGCTTTCGGGTGGTGT
>JBPOIV010000089.1:0-8167 GCA_052034245.1 Myxococcota bacterium | reverse complement strand
ATCGCTTCAGCCCTACCGATTTAAAAAATACAAGCGATACTATGTGGACCCTTCTTAAAAAGAAAAGAAACGATTGGAAAGACCTGTTAAATTTTTCAACATCCTTAGATATTCTCACTAATTTAAGAAAAGAATTTCAAAAGCAAAAATATATAGGAAAAATCTTTAACACCAAAGCTGGTACCATGGTTTTCACGATGAAGGATTTTCCCAATATTATTGTCAAAATCGATAACCGTCCTGCTTCCGAATTCGAAGACGGGTTCTTTCGAAGTTATTATGGCGCTTTCTTAAAGTCCCAAATGATTCAAACCAATGCTTTTGAAGGCGAATTCAACATGTTATTTCTTCCTCATGAATATGGCCGGGACTCGCAAGAAGCAAAAGTAAAAGTAGTTTTTTCAGAAACCTTACCCTCGTTTTCTGTGGCAGAAATTGATCACCGCGTATTGCTTCACCAACTTATAATGAAGGCGCAGACCGACAGTGTTATTAAAACACGTTTGATATCACTCTTTGAACAAATGCTTACCTATATTTGTCGTGTAAATTTTGATGATATCAACTTTAGAAATGTTCCCTTCACTGTTGATGGACGATTGGCACCATTCGATACTGATTCTTTTCTTCGACGCAGCGGTGTAAATACATTTTTAAGAACCTTTTTTGCCTATAAAATAATTTCTTTAGAAAAAGCCACCAGCATAGTTGAAAATAATTGTGAAGACCACAGTAAATACATAATAAATAATCTAGGAGGTGTTTATACCGATCCATTGTTAGAGAGAAACTTTAATCAAAATGATGAGACTCTTCGTGGAATGATTAGTTTCCTATCGACTAAAACTCTCGGCGCATCGAATACAGTAGATTTTATAGGCCTAGATGCGACGTACGGCAAAATTATTTCCGCCGCGCTTAGTGCAAAGATCAATAAGTTTGATCAACAAAGTTTATTGGGCAAACGATGTGACCTTATTCATGATGCAGTTGATATTGCGTTCAACGCTATAGGCGACACTTCGGGCACTGCCACTTCTTTGCTCGTTAAAGAGATTTTTGAAAAGGCCCGGCAAGCGGGTAAACTCTATGCAAGCGGCCCTATTAATTCCCTTGGTACTTCTCTCGAGAATCAATTAAAAGATTTCATTTGCTATTAAATAAAAAGGTGCTCACCAAAGAGCACCTTTTTAATCGAGATATTTTTTCATCACAATGACGGCATTTGCCCCGCCAAAGCCGAATGAATTAGACATTGCAATATTTACGATTCCTGAGCGCGCACGCTGAGGAATGTAGTCCAAATCGCATTCAGGATCGGGATGTTCGAGATTGATTGTCGGCGGCATCATATCGGTACTAACACTCATCGCCGTAAACACCCCTTCGACTCCCCCTGCCGCTCCCAATAAGTGCCCTGTCATAGATTTTGTCGACGAGATAGCAAGTTTTTTGGCATGGTCGCCAAAAACTGCCTTTATCGCCGCTGTTTCACATTTGTCGTTCATCGGCGTGCTCGTTCCATGGGCATTAATGTAAACCACATCACGCGCATCTAAGGCAGCAGTCTGTAGGGCTTGACGCATCGCGCGCTGGGCACCCTCACCGCCCTCCGATGGGGCCGTGATATGGTTGGCATCGCAAGTCGACCCATAGCCAGCCATTTCAGCAATTATAGTGGCACCCCGCCTTTTCGCATGCTCAAGCTCCTCAAGGATAAGAACGCCTGCGCCCTCACCCATAACAAAACCATCCCGTGTTTTATCAAAAGGGCGACTCGCTTTTTCTGGAGTATCGTTTTTGGAATTACATAGAGCATGCATGGAATTAAAGCCTGCAACCGCCACCGGATGCATGGCACTCTCAGCACCACCACACAGCATCAAATCTGCTCGTCCCGATTGAATATGGCAAAAAGCCTCGCCAATAGCATGAGTGCCCGAGGCACAAGCCGAAACTACCGACCAATTATCGAGACGCAAATTACGCCGAATAGCGACCTGGCCGGGCGCTAAGTTAGAAATTGTTCCGGGTATGAAAAAAGGCGAAACACGACGAGGCCCTCGCTCATTTAAGGCATCGTAATTGTCGGTAAAAACTTCCATACCAATCATGCCCACGCCTAAAACACAGCCTGCGCGATTTCCAACATCGTTTTCTAGGCGATCTGGAAGTGCTGCCATTTCCCAGGCCTCTTTACTAGCCGCCATCGCTAAATGAATAAAACGACCCATGCGGCGAATGTCTTTTTTGGGCTCAACAAAATCTTCAGCGTTGAAATTTTTCACCTCGCCACCAATGGTCACGCCCATGCACTCATTGGCCCATTTTTTTTCGCACCAGGCCGAAACGGTGGCAATTCCGCTTTTGCCCTCTAAAAGTGCTGACCACGACTCTTTAACGGAGTTGCCAACTGGGCACACCACACCAAGTCCGGTCACTACTACGCGTCGCGTCATACACACCTCTAATAAAAAATCTCGTCATTTTCGACGAGTATCATAAGCTCTTTGGTGTTGCATCAAAGAGAGCAAAAAAGCTAAAGATTATTTTTCAAATAGGTTACTACATCGTCAACCTTAAGAATTTTTTCAGCTTCTTCATCAGGAATTTCTGTTTCAAATTCTTCTTCCATCGCCATAATCAATTCCACGATGTCCAACGAATCCGCACCGAGATCTTCGATGAACTTTGATTCGGGCTGAATATCGCTCTCCGCTACGCCCAATTGATCGGCAATAATACTACGCACTCTTTCTTCAATAGCTTGTGACATTTTTCTCTCCTTTTTATTTAAATATAAAGTCCACCGTTCACCGACAAAACTTGTCCAGTGATGTATTCCGCCTCATCAGAAGCCAAAAATGCAACTGCATGGGCAATATCAGAAGGCTTTCCTACACGCCGCAAAGGAATATTCTCAAGCAATGCCTCGCCGCCTTTTTGCAGGATCTCTTTAGTCATATCAGTTTCGATATAGCCAGGGGTGATGGCATTGACCAGAATATTTCTTGAAGCAAGTTCTCTCGCCAAGGACTTGGTCATACCAATGAGGCCAGCTTTCGCTGCGGCATAAACGCTCTGTCCACTATTGCCCATTTGCCCGGAAACACTCGAAATATTTATGATGCGGCCAAAGCGATTTTTCATCATGTGTCGACATGCGGCCTTCGAACAATTAAAGGCGCCTTTTAAATTGGTATTCATTTGTCGATCGAAATCTTCACTTTTTAAACGCAATAACAAACCATCGACTGCGATGCCGGCATTGTTTACCAAAATATCGATGGATCCGAAATCATTTTTTATTTTGCTTATGCATTCCTCAACGAGTTCTTCATTGGCGACATCAAAACGCATGGCGCACGATTTTTTTCGAGCACTGCCCATCATCTTGAGGCTTTCTTCCGCCTCTTGTTCGTTATTGGCATAATTGACGACGACATTCGCACCACATTCCGCCAATCGCACCGCTATCGCGCGTCCAATCCCTCGACTCCCACCGGTCACTAAAGCAACTTTATTTTCCAATTTCATACCAATTTCCTAAGCCTGAAAAGTGTCTAAATTTTCCAAGGTATCAATGCTTTGCACCCGAAGATCGCTCATCTTTTTCACTAAACCGCCTAAAGTATTTTTAGGTCCTAATTCGACTAAATTTTTGGCGCCCAAATGAAGGATTTTTTCAATGCATTCCGTAAAGCGAACTGGGGAAGTGATTTGCTCGATGAGCAAAGACTTGATTCGATCGGCCTTGGTTTCTGGCTGCGCAGAAACATTGGAGATAATAGGAAAGTTGGCATTTTTAAAGGCAATGGCATCTAAGATGAGCGCCATCCGTTGTTCAACGGGCTTCATCAAAGCACAATGAAATGGCGCGCTGACCGGCAACTCAATAATGCGCTTAGCACCGGCTGATTTTAATTTTAAGGAAACTTTTGCCACGCCACTTTTAGTGCCGGCAATAACAGTTTGCATAGGCCCATTAAAATTGGCCGCAGCAACATAGTCTGCTTGATGATGCGAGCTATCGTTAATAATGGCACAGATTTTATGAGCGTCGAGCCCTAAAACAGCAGCCATCGCCCCTTGGCCCTTAGGCACCGCTTCTTGCATCAAACGCCCACGCACGTGAACGGCCTTAATAGCATCGGCAAAGGGTAAAACGCCGGCGGCAACCAATGCGCTGTATTCCCCTAAGGAATGGCCGAGAGCATAGTCAACTTTGCCATCGTAGCGATCTTTTAAAAGTTCGAAGCAGATCACCGAATGCAATAGAATTGCCGGCTGTGCCACAGCAGTATTGGTAAGTTCTTCTTCAGAACCAACGAGCATGATCTTTTTCAAGCCAAAAGATAAACTATCTTCGGCCTCTTCGAGTAAGCGCGCACCAATCGCTGTAGAAAAAATACTTGCGCCCATTCCTACGTATTGCGATCCCTGTCCTGGGAAGAGCAATGTAAAGCTCATGAGGTCCTCGCTACACACCCTGCGAAAGCACCAGAATGCAAACCTAAATCGTGGTCACGGGCTTCATTGCTCATGAGAAAGCTGCGGTCAATATGGCGCTTAATCCTCAGTCCAAGGGAGCATAGACTATGGTTCTATGCACTAGATGTGCTCAGGCTTGAGCAGGTGATTCTTCTTTCAGCCCTTCCATCACTATCGCTTCACTTAGACCATCCATGGTCCATGGCTGCTCAAGCCCATTGCGAATCATCCGTGTAATTTGGGCCGCGCGAAAACCATCCATGAAGCGATGATCGATAGTTGCAGTAAGATCGAGCATTGGCCGAATTACAATTTGATCATTAATAACCATGGGCCGTTTCTTTATTTCGGGGATGGTGAGGTAAACAGGCACACGAGCGAATGGCGTCGGAGGAGCATAGCCTTCGTCGATACCAAACATACCAACACTTGTAATAATGCATGAACCAAAAGGAAATTTTTTTAGGCCCAGGAAGCCCACATTAAGACCCATGCTTCCTGTAACAAAGCCTGTGAGCCACAATAAAATACGAACAAGCCACGTCGGCATAAGCTTAATTATTTGCTTAGGCCTTTCGAATTCGGCATCTTTGCCCGCACGTAATTTCGCAACCCCTTCGCGAAGTTCGTGAGCAATGCTTCGAGTATTTTTTTGATCGATATCGGTGAGTTTAAATTTCGCCAAATCTTTGCCGCCTTCCACTGCAACCAAAAAAGCAATGTCGACGGTTTTATGAGGATAATAGCGGCCCAAAAAAATCCGGCCATTTAAATCGGGACATTCACGAAAGGCCAATCCGGCTGCGCGTCCAACGAGATGGGTAATAGTAATTTTCTCATTAAAATTACGGCGCATATATTCGATATATTTAAGTGCATTGCCCATATCGATACACATTTTGCCGTAAATATTTCCTTCTTTGGGCGCCGACCACGATGCAATAGCGACTTTTCGCCGAAGCGACATATGAAATGACATAGAGATTCCTTAACGGGGAATTTTCTTTAAAAACTCCGCAATGCCTTCTTCATTCATACTTAGTTCATGACTTTCAGCCGTACGCATATTTTTAATTTTTATGCTTTTGCTGCTGATTTCGTTTTGGCCCACAACGGCGACAAATTGCGCACCGAGTTTATCAGCACGACGCATTTGCGCTTTCATACTTTTTTTCACCAAGGAAAAATCAGCAGCTATGCCCATCTTTCGTAACCTAAAAGCATAACGGCGACAAAATTCTTGGCCCTCATCGTCAGCACTCACTAAGCAAAGATCTGTAGAAGATTCTTTTTCTTCATTTTCTAACAACAAAGCCAAGCGCTCTATGCCGCCCGCACACCCGATCGCTGGTAAATCTATTTTATTGCCGAGAGTTAAAAATAAACCGTCATAACGACCACCCGCAGCGACGGTATTTTGGGCACCCAGACCCTCATTCGCAACAAATTCAAACACCGTTCTATTGTAATAATCGAGACCGCGCACCAAATGATGATCGACGATATAGGCAATAGATAAATCTTCTAAGCCAGAGAGCACTTGCTCAAAATGTTCTCGCGATTCTTTGGCTAAAGAATCAATACTTCTTGGCGCGTTTTGCACTATTTCTTGGCAATGAGGATTTTTGCAATCAAGAACTCGCAAGGGATTAGTATCAAGCCTGCGTCGGCAATCCTCACAAAGTTCATTTTTTTTCGCACCCAAATATTCGCGCAATTTAATTTTAAATGCCGCGCGTTCTTCATTATTACCAAGGCTGTTAATTTTAAGATCAATATTTTTTAATGCTAAGGCAGAAAATAAATGATCAACCATGGCCATGATTTCAACGTCGGCAATTGCCTCCGACACACCAAAAGATTCCATACCGTACTGATGAAATTGGCGAAGTCGCCCGCGTTGAGGGCGTTCTTTGCGAAACATTGGCCCTTGGTAATAAAATTTTTCTTGAGTATCGGCACTAATGCCGCCACGCTCAATCATGGCACGAACGACGGGGGCGGTATTTTCGGGGCGCAAACAATAAGTACTGTCGCCATCAGGTACCAAGAACATTTCTTTTTCAACGATATCGCTATCTTCACCAATGCCGCGCTTAAACAAAGCAATATCTTCAAGAATGGGCGTGCGAATTTCCTGATATCCATAAAGCGGTAAAATACTTAAAACGGCACGTTCAATTTTGCGAAAAACTGCGAGGTTTTCAGGAAATAAATCATTCATGCCACGAAGTGCGCGCGCAATCACCATAACTTTGCT
Source organism: Myxococcota bacterium (assembly GCA_052034245.1). Classification (GTDB taxonomy): domain Bacteria; phylum Myxococcota; class UBA727; order UBA727; family JABDBI01. Next base: position 1,416 of record JBPOIV010000089.1, on the reverse strand, counting down.
CCTTTAAGAGCGCTTTTTTTAGCGTCGAGGATATATCTTAGCGTCTGCTCGCTTACTTCATCGATGCTCATATTAGAAGTATCAATTACCTTCGCATCAATCGCTTCTTGCATCGGGGCGATAGCGCGATTTTTATCTCGATCGTCTCTTTTTTCAATAGACTCAAGGATCTCATCGAAACAAGCGCTTTGATTGGTCTTTTGAATTTCCTCAAAACGACGACGAGCGCGAGTTTTGCTATTGGCAGTAATGAAAATTTTTAACGGAGCTTTGGGAAATACTACCGTGCCGATGTCTCTTCCTTCAAAAATGGCGCCTAAATGCATATTCATCGCTAATTCTCTTTGTACCGACAATAAACGTGCTCGCACCTCGGGATGTTGGCTAATAATAGAAGAAAGCTTGCTGATTTTTTCGGTACGCAGTTCCTGATTAACTTCTTTTCCCTCAATATATATCCGCGTACACCAGGCCTTTTCATCGATTTTCACTTCGAGGTCATCAATCAAAGTAACCAAGGCATCGACATCCAATGGATCCACGTGATGCATATCGGATAACTTAGCTAAAGCTCGATAAATTGCTCCGGTGTCGACGTAAATAAAATTTAATCTTTGCGCTACCATTCGCGCAACTGAACTCTTGCCGGTACCTGCCGGCCCATCAATGGCAACAACAAATGTCATGAGTAAATTCCAAAATGATATACAAATGGCTAAGGACTATCTCATTATAGCAAAGGCCGCAATCATAAAAATCCTAAAGCCAGGCTTTGAAGATAAGAATGAAAAAACCGTAGAAACTTTAAATAACTTCCCTAAGACTTCTAAATAAAAGTCCTAATTCCTCTTTGGTACCCACCGAAACCCGCAAATGCTCAGGTAAACCAAAACTTGCCATAGGGCGCACTACGACATTTTTTTTCAAGAGGCGGTGACAAATTTCTTGGATATTCGGCATATGCGGCGCGCGCTTCGCAATAATAAAATTACCCACGCCCTCATGCACTAAAAATCCTTCTTCCTTTAACCCTTGGGCCAAATGCACTTTATAAGTGAGATTATGTTCAATGGTACGCTCGACATGTTCTTTGTCACCAAAAGCCGCGATGGCCGCAAATTGAGCAACACAATTGACATTAAATGGATCTCGAATTCTCGATAAAATATCTACAATTTCTTCATCACCAACGCCATAACCAAACCTCAATCCGGCTAAACCATAGATCTTACTCAGCGTTCTTAAAACGATAGTTCTGGGCCGAGATTTGATATAATCAAGACCATTGGGATAATCTTCAGCAATAACATATTCGAAATAAGCTTCATCGATAACTAAAACTATATCCGGTGGAAGCTTTTGGATAAATAAATCAAAATCATGTTTATTTATATAATTGCCGGTTGGATTATTAGG
>JBPOIV010000164.1:0-2267 GCA_052034245.1 Myxococcota bacterium | reverse complement strand
TGTTGCTGCGCCTTTTCGAGCCCTGCACTGATGAGCAAATCGACGGCTTCAACCGATTTTTTTAGCACCGGTTCTAAGATTTTTATTTCGCTATCGCTAAAAGGGCTTAAAACATAATTCGCTTCATGACCCTTAAAAGTTGGCCTTCCGACGCCTATACGGATGCGAAGAAATTCACCAAAGTATAAGTAGAGTAAAGCCCTTTTTTTAAAAGGGCCTGTCTACCAATGTCTAGGATGTGGAGCCAAAATAACAATCGATTGTTCAAAAAAGGTCCCATAAGCGTCATTATGGGATTAGCTTCGCGAGTAAAATCAGAACCCAAGTCGTTTTAATGGTATATTAACCCAGAAATCATGATTTTTGGCGAATTTCCACTAAGGACCAGGCTTGCTCAAATACGAGATCATGCCCTGGAAAAAACGAGTAAGCATGCTAGTCTCATGATATACTTATCATAACATACTGAAACATTTTTATATATCTCGTTTTTTTGCAGTGTTTTTTTAATAAATGGTGAATTTATGGCCTTATTAACTAGCCGTAGAAGTATACAGTTCTTATCTTTCAAAACTATATTTGCCACTCTATTTTTGCTGTTCTCTTCTTTGCATACCCATGCCCGAAATCCTTGTGAAGAAGCTGGTGGGGTTTCATTAGGACCCTCGTGTTTTTGCTCTCCCGAGAATTATTCTATCGATCCTGCAACGCAATTCTGTGCTGAACGTATTTTATGCAAAAATCACCAGTTATTGGAAAATTTTCTTCAAAGTGATGCTCAGGTTTTAGCAAGTCAGCCTGGAGGAACTTTTCTCATTCGAGAAGTAGATGGAGTCGTTGCTCAACGATCCCATGCGATTGTCTACATGGAACCATCACGACGCATTCGGTTTATACTTCCTTGGATGAACCTAAGTTACAATCAACAGGCACTGGTCGATGCGCTGGTAAATGAGGCAAAATCGAAGGGTTTGAAAAAGCCCCTATTTCAGGAAACATTCTGCGATGGACGAAGCGTCTTACCTCCAAATGAACCTGTGCTTGTCGAGCCTGTCCTATTTACAGAAGCGGATTGGTATAAAAATGGATTCCCTACATGGAACCCGACAACAAGGGCTATGGAGGTATCACTAAACACTGCTGAAATTGAGGCAGATTTTCAAACTTTTCAAGAAAATACTCAGTTTGAACGTTCACGTCTTCATCAGGCTCAATTCTTTCACGGATCTAATTCCGCTTCTTTGCTGTCATTTACTCAATATAATCAATCTAAGGGAAAATTGATTCCTACCGGAATGCTAGAAGCCACCGGAAAAGTTCCATTCTCTGGAGTAATCATGTACGGACGAAGCGGGGTAAATCAAAAGTTCTTATCAACTACTCACGCTGGTGCTATCTCTTATGCAAAGGATCATGCGAAAGCTAGTCCCTGGAATCCTGAGATTGGTCGTTCTTTAATTGACAATTCTTCTTCCAACATCAGGGAAGTGAATATTGCCCGATTACGGGAATGGGAAAAGCTGTCTAAATATGAAAAGCACCTAGTAGAAAATTCATTCCCAGTTTTGTATGGATTTAGGCTTTCTGCCAATCGGCGATTAGATTTAGTCCTCGTAAGTTCTGATATAGAAGGCGAAATAGGAATTCTTAATGGAGTCGGTCCAACTGAAATAAAAGTCATCTTTGTGCCCCGAGTGAAAATGCAGGAAGTAGAAAAGCTAGTTAGGGAAAATTTTCCTACCATCCAGATAGAACCTCTTGAGCTATTTTTTTAGCCATTCCTCAGATGCTTTTTTGCAGGCTCTTATCCAAACCTGAGGTTAACTTAGGCGAGCTTGATTTGTTTTTGATAAAAGTTCGTAATACCCTTCATCATCAAAGGATTGAGCGCCAAGGAAATAAACGGCGTAGGCCAACCCCGCGATCATGAGCGAATTGTGCCTGCAGTGCACGAACAGGTGCGCTCACCATTTTTTTGCGGCAATCTCCTTCATTACTTCGATCTCAAGATCGCGTTCCGCTAGCAACTTCTTAAGACGCGCATTCTCAACCTCAAGCGCTCTTAAATGCTTAACTTCATCTACGCCCATTCCTAGAAAGCGCTTGCGCCAAACATAGATCGATGCTTCGGAAACTCCGTGACGCTTGGCCACTGGGTATAGGAACTACAAACGGGCTTTTTCAAATTCACCCGGGTACCCAAGCCTAATATTTGGCCCCAAAACATCAACCAGTTGCTGACAAGAGTGACATAATAAGCATTATAG
>JBPOIV010000106.1:0-8287 GCA_052034245.1 Myxococcota bacterium | reverse complement strand
GCCACGCTGCGCTCGCAATGACGAAGTATCGAGGTGAATTTTCCCTTTCCTTTTATGCAGCGCACCCTCAAGCCTATAGGGACACAGCTTCGAAGGGTGAAATTTCGCCAAAGCAAAGGAAATTAAAGATGGTGCCGCTGAAGAAATCTATTAGGCAAAGGAGTTAATAATATTCAGAAAGTTCTGTTCTCTTATATCCAGTACAGCGTTCCCATGCGGCTCCGCAGTGTTCCCAGCCACATTTTTTACAGTCTATACTCGTTCCACCGCTCCAAACACACCTGCCAAAACAATTCTCTTTTCCACAAGCAGCAAAGGCGCCGAAGCAAGTACCGCATTTATCTTTGAGTGCCGGAAAAGTCATTCTCAAACAATTAGTGGTACGAATGCTATTCCCTTGTATGTCAAACTTACGGGCACAACCACTCCACGTCGTCGTAAACTCCCTATTCATCTTAAAGATAGAATGGTCATTCGCGGTGCACTTGCCGAGTTGGCTTTCCGCTACTGGGGATAAGCTCGTCACGTTTTCTTTTTGCTTTTGCTCGGTCTCTTCATCTTCTATTTCTGGTGGCTTTTCATCATAAATAGAACCACAACCAGCGCACAATAATAATAACAACAAAAGCAATCTCATGACGATTAATCCTATCTATATAATAAATAATATAGATTTAGCCCCTCATTTTTATTTTTTGACCGGGGGTTTTCTTTCATAGCATGTATCGCCTATGCAATATTCTGCAAGAACGGTTCTTGCTCGCTCGCCATCAATTTTACCTTCTTTGTCACCGATGCAGCGGTCTAAGGTGTTTCCGCAGTTATTCCATCCGCAGCGCTTGCATCCTACGCTTTTTGAATCCCAAAAGCAGGCTGCTTTGCAATTAGAAGCGCCGCAGGCAGCAAAGTTGCCGAAACAAGAACCACAACTTTGCGAGAGAACTTTTGAGTAGGGTTCTCTAAGACAATTGGTAGTCTCGACTCTATCGCCCCACGTATCACGCGCGCAATATCCCCAGCGATGAGAAAAATCTTTGTTATTGCTGACAAAAACGATATCTTCCGCATCGCAAGTATGGGGCTCTTGGGGCTTCGTTGGGTCCACGCTAGCACTCGAATCAGTCTTTGCTTTACGTTCCACATCAGGCGGCGTAATGGTATAAGTAGGTCCGCATCCAGTGCAGATAAATATAAGTAATAAAAAAATATTAAACACGCATCACCTTATACAAAATGCTTCATCAATGAAGTATCAAAAAGTAATATTTCACCTATCATAGGTTTTTTCATAAAACCCACAATACCGGTCACTAAGCGCTAAACTAACAAGGAAAGAATGCTAAGTATTTGAATTTTTTTTAAAATTCACAACAAACCAATAGTAAAAGCGAAATTTATAAGCCTGCTTTCACTTTTGACTATGCGAAAAAGATTAAGGGAGATTAAGCGGGAGCATTAATATAGTTTGTATGGAGCCTTTATGTATAGAATAATAGTATTGATTTTTTCTTTAAGTCTTATGGCAACAAATCTCGCAGCAAAGGACTTTAGAAGCGCCAAAGACCAAGCCGATGATGTATGGAGTGAAATTATTGACTCACCCTATGCTTTTTTGCCTGACTTCGAAGCGGCAGCGCTATCAGAAAATATTAAAATTCTTTGCCCTCATTTCAATAATCAAGCCTTTATCCATAAAGGCACTACCTTAGCGAAGGACCATCCAAAATTACTGCATAAATTGGGCACCAGTGTGCGCGTGGCTTTTAGAGCCAGTCCTCAGTCCATATTTTCGGGCCTTTTTCGAAGTGGCGCCGAATACGGCATTTTAAGACTTTCTTTGGCTTTGCCGGCGAAGAATGGCATCATTGTGCCGGGTTTTGGTCTTAAATTTTTCGTCGATGATGAAGAGCCCTTGGACATTCTCGCCATGCCTTCACTCAAAGGGCAAAGTGAAGCGAATCTTTTTGCGCGGCCCTATGCAACCATGATAGAGCCTCCGCACTGGAGCGAAGTGGGTGCCAGCATCGTAAACTTTTCTTTTAGCCGCGGCCTAAAACAAGCAGGCTTTATCAACGGTAGTACTACCGCTCTTTCAACTGACCATTGTGCCTCAATCCAGCAAGATGGCATAAAGATTGCACAAGTAACCGCGCCTTATAAATTGATTTTTCAACCCACCATTGAGGCTCAACATCTTCTGGATGGCATAGAGCAAGGACAAAATTTCCGCGAACTTTTACAAGATAAAGGCAGCGATATCGTTTTATTTAAAGTGTGGGGAACGATTTCTCCTGAAGGGCAAGAATTTTTCATCGGCGATATTTATACCACATCGACTTTTACTAGTTCGGCCTTCGCGGATAGAGAACTCTTTTTCAAGCACCCTAAGCCCCATACTAAGTTTTAGGGAGACCTAATTTTTCCATCACGGCCTGCAAATCCTGCCAAACTTCTTTTTTGGCAGGAGGATTTCTTAGCAAATAAGCGGGATGAAAAGTAGGCATAAACGCAATGCCCTCGTATTCTTGCCAATTTCCGCGAATTTTAGACATGGGCGTCTGCGTTCTCAACAAGGTTTGGCAAGCATAGCGCCCTAAACCGACGATAATCTCAGGCTTAATCGTAGCTAATTGCTGCTTCAAAAAAGGCTCACAAGCTTCGATTTCATCAGGCTCAGGATCGCGATTTTCAGGCGGTCGGCATTTTACCACGTTGCAAATATATACCTCTTCGCGCGACAATCCCATCGCTACAATCATTTTCGTCAAGAGCTGCCCTGCGCGACCGACAAAAGGCTCGCCTGATAGATCTTCATCGCGACCAGGACCTTCGCCAACAAAGACTAAACGTGCATTGGGCGCTCCTGTGCCAAAGACAATATTTGTACGACATTTACTGAGCTTACATTTTTGACAATTATCTAAAGCGCTTTTTTGTTGTCCTAAACAAGAACTTTTATCATCCAAATCATAAATTTTAATCTCATTTTTTTTATTATTTTTCTCTACGTAGGTCATACCAGTATCCTGCAGCATATTAAGTTGGACTTTAAGCATATTTACAACACGATATAATTCTATTTCCCATTCCTGCATTTTGTCCCCGATAGCATCCTTTTTTACGCATAAAAACTATAAGCTATATATGAATCATGTTGTTTTTATCACTTAACAGTTTGACCATATCTTTTAAATCAAGTTAGTCTCTATTTTAGAGTTATTTTATAAACTCTAAAACATATGATTTAAACAACAATAACTACTAGGAGATTTCCTCTTGTATAATAAAACAGAAGAATCATCTCAAAAAGCCGCGCCCCCAAAGAAAAGCCTAAACCGAAAGCGAGATGCGCATCTTCCTCTGAAAAAACGTTCTCAAACCTTATCCACCCGGCGTATGGCACGTGAACATCGAAAGATGCGGGCCTGCGGCGAGCTTGAAAATACCAGCAATCTAGGCCACCCTACTTTACGCTCCCAATGCGTCAATATGCCAAGGCCCTGTCTTTATGTCTCTTGTCGCCACCACCTTTATTTAGATGTTAATGAAGAAACCGGCTCGGTAAAATTTAACTTCCCCGATAAAGAAGTGTGGGAACTTGAAGAAACTTGTGCCTTAGACGTGGCTGATAGAGGCGGAATTACGCTTGAAGAAGTAGGCTCGATTATGAATCTTACGCGCGAGCGGATTCGCCAACTAGAATTGTCTGGCCTTGAAAAATTAAAAACTTTTTCTCAAGGTGAAGATAGCCTTGAAACCTATGCAAAATGGGACCCGAGTTTCGACGAGAATAGTTCATGTAACTAACCGTCCTTGTAAGTTCCTGTTCTTTTGGCAGCCTATTTTTATTTATGTGGAGCTGCTCAATGGAAAAACCTGTATCCATTACTCGTACCCTCATCTCGGTATTTGATAAAACTGGCCTTCTTCCTCTTGCCGCTTTTTTAAAAGAAAAGAATGTTTTGATTCTCAGCACAGGCGGCACCGCACGATTTTTAATGGAAAATAATATTTCCGTCACAGAAATAAGCACCCTCACCCAATTTCCTGAGATTCTTGATGGCCGTGTCAAAACCCTTAATTCTCGCCTTTACGCTGGTATTCTTTGTGACCGCGACAAGAGTGAGCATCTTCGTACCCTAGAAGATTTGGATTTGGCCCCCATCGATTTAGTGGTCGTAAATCTTTATCCCTTCGTCGAAGTTGCGAAAAAAACTGATGACCTTAGTGAATTGATTGAAAACATCGATATAGGCGGTCCTTCCATGCAAAGGGCGGCAGCAAAAAATCATCGGCATGTAAGCATCTTGAGTTCGCCATCGCAGTATGAAGAATTTATGGAGCATTACGCAAAGCATCAAAGCACCGATTTGCCCTTTAGACAAAAGCTTGCACAAGAAGCATTTTGCCGCACCAGTGCTTATGATCGAGCGATTGAGTCCACTTTGAGCAAGCGCTTCAATCAAGAGAAAAAAGCCGCTATCCCTGCCTTTAGCTTCGAACGCTCATTGCGTTACGGCGAAAATCCTCACCAAAAAGCTGAGCTTTACAGCGCACAATCCGAGCACCATGAACTTAGCCTTGCGCATCTGGATTCAGCGGTTGGCAAGGAGCTCTCCTACAATAATTTCTTGGATACTAACGCCGCCATGTGGTCGCTTCGCTGTTTGATGGATGAAGACCAAAGCGGGCTTTGTGGCGCCATCGTGATTAAGCATGGCATTCCTTGTGGTGCAAGCCTAAAAAATTCTCAAGATGAAGCTTTAAGTACGGCCATCGCAAGTGATGAAAAAAGCGCTTTTGGTGGCGTCATTGCTCTTTCTCATGAGTGTGATGCGAGCACGGCTGCCATTATCGCCAAGGGTTTTTATGAGGTGCTTATTGCGCCCCGCTTTAGCACCGATGCTTTAAGCATTCTTCATAAAAAACCTAATATGCGTTTATTAAGTCTCGATAATCTTTTAGAGGCAAAGATCCCCAGTCAAAGTCTGCGAAGTATTTTTGGAGGCGTTTTAGTGCAAGAGCATGATTCGACGCTACTCTTGAAAGATCAATGGACTACCGTCACCAAGAGAAAAGCATCCCGTGATGAAATGGCGGCCATGGAATTTGCTTATCGCATGGTCATACCAACACCAAGCAATGCCATCACTCTTGCGACCAATAGCATGCTTCTAGGGGTGGGTGCAGGCCAGCCCAACCGCGTACAATCGAGCATGCTTGCTATCGAGGGCGCACTCTCGCGCGGCTTTGAGCTTAAAGGCGCAGCCTTAGCATCCGATGCTTTTTTTCCTTTTGACGACAGTGTTCGATTAGCGCATAAGCATGGTATTTCGCTCATCATTCAGCCTGGTGGGTCAATGCGCGATGATGAAGTAATCAAAGCAGCCGATGAACTCGGTGTATGCATGGTGCTTACTCACCGTCGACATTTTAAACATTGATCTAATTTTTTCGTGCATAAACTTTTCCCCATCATTAGAACTCCCTATTCAATGGGGGAACTAATTATGTGGGAAAAAAGGTGTTTTTGGGCCTTATGTGTACCACTGCTTTATCTGTGTGCGTGTGATTCTTCTCTAGAAAACATGCAGAATGATGATTCTATTTTAGAACTTCACGAGCAAAATGCTGATCAAGTTATTCAGGCCTCTCTTGGCGGCGGGCACACCTGCTCGCTCAAAGCCGATTTTTCAGCTCATTGTCAGGGCAGCAATCAATTTGGCCAGCTTGAACTTCCTCACGCTTCCTACCGCGCTCTTAGCGCTGGAGGTTTGCATACTTGTGCTATCACCACCGAAGGAAAAACCATTTGCGTGGGAGACAATGCTGCAGGCCAAGCACCCTCGTCGCTTGATATCGAACTGCTCACCATTAGTGCAGGTGCATTTCATACCTGTGGGATTAGCACGGCGCATAGCTTGTTTTGTTTTGGCTCGAATATGTTTCACCAAGCAAGCCCCCCACAAAAGGGCCGCTTCATCGCCGTCACCGCTGGTGGTTTTCACACCTGCGCGCTCGATCAAGAAGGTCGGGTAAGCTGTTTTGGTGATAACAGCCGTGGCCAATCAACGCCGCCAAAAAATGTTCGTTTCAAAGCTATTTCTGCAGGCTATGATCACACCTGTGGCATTGATATACACAATAAGCTTCATTGCTTCGGCGAAGATTCTTTTGACCGCATGCCAACTGATACTGACGCGGAATACGTCAGTGTAAGTGCCGGTGGTTTTCATACCTGCGCTATTAGCAAAGACGGTAAAACCAACTGCTTTGGTAAAGGCATAAAAAACGACCAATTCTTTGAAAGCTCCTTGAAAAGTATTTCAAGCGGCATGTTTGAAAGCTGCGGCATCGATGAGCGATATCAACTTGTTTGCTCGCGTTTAAAATGATAGTGCACCCACTTAACAAATCTATTTCGGGCTGTTAGGCGCATTTGACATATATTGTAGGCCCGAAAGATATGAAAAAAAACATATCATTTAACATCGTTTTACTTGCCTTATTTTCTTCCTTAACTTCTTCTGCAGAAGATCTAAGCACAACAACCACATTAGAAAGTCGTTTCTCCGTGCAGGCTATTGATCGACCATCGACCATGCCTGTAGGAATAGTATCTATTAATTCAGGTTTCAACCTTACCAAATATAAGACTCTAAACTGGGACATCGGTACTAACTTCGGTATTATTAAAAACCTTGAAGCGAGCCTCAGCTATGATGGCGTCACTTTTAATGAACCAAAAACCAATAAAGCTGCAGCTTTTGGTCAAACGCTAACCGTTGGAGCCAAATACTCACTTCCAAGTGTCGATCATGTGAGCATATCTGTCGGCGCTAAAATGCCCTTTAATTTTTTCGCGGGAGAAATTGTTAGGGATATAAAATTTGGTCTCCCCACCGTATTTTATAATAGCGTATTGGCTGGTGGTATTTTGGATGATGTCATTACCTTGACTATGCGCCCAAATGTGGAAGTAGAATTTAACTTTGATTGGTGGTTTGGCTATCAAGTATACGGTAATTTGTGGGCCGATATCAGCAGCTCTTTTGGCCAACTCAAAATGAACAATCCCGAGAACCAGGCATCATGGGACAATAAAGCATTCTGGCAAAAGCTTCCTGCTAAACTTAGTGTATTGTATGGCTTTAATGAATATTTCGATTTAACTGCTAACTTTGGATTTGATGATCTTTTCTATGCAAAAGATACGATGAAATTTGGTCTTGGCTTTAATCTTCGTGGCGGAAAATTGTTTGGATAAACAAGATTTTTCGTATAAAAAAAGGAGCCAATGGCTCCTTTTTTCATGTGTATAGTTTAGGAGCTTTTTCGCTTACTCACAGTAATGCGGTCTTTCTCAAAAGAAACGGAAAGAGCATCACCTTTTAGGGCTCTTAAAGCACCCAAAGGCAAGCGCAAAAAGGGACCGCTTTCATTGATTTGTTGGGCCCGATAAATCCTTTCCTGGCCAATCTTAGGTGCGGCTCGACCGCGGCTTCCTACGCGTAGGTTTTCGCTTACCCAGTTTTCTAAACTCGACTCGATTTTACCAACGCTTTTTAGCGCGCCAACAGCGCGTCGAATGGTGGCTGGCGAAACTTTTTTCTCTTTGTGAAGCTTGATAATAGGAGAAAGGCCCTCAACCAAATAGAGAATTTCTACGTCTTTGAAAGAAAAGGTTGAGCGTCTTTTTCTTGTTTTACCAGCCATGAGGACTCCTTAGCCATTAGTGAATGAAGTTAGGTATTAACCAAAAAAACTTACTGTTTCGTCGTGAAAATTAAAATTGTCATCTTATTTCTGATTGTCTAGAGATTTAATGAAATTTTATTTACTTTTTTTCGTTTTTTTTCAAATACCTATACCTTAGCTCGCTAAGTTGTAGGAGAATCAACTTTTCTAATTGCCGCACAATAAAACGCGTCGCAATCATGAATATTAGGCAATAACATGAAAGCATTTTCTTTACTTTCGAGGCCCATTTCTTTTAGTTCACTAGCATCCAATAACTCACTTAGTGGAAGTGAAAATAGATCCTTGCTCTTTCGCATTACTAAGTCGATTTGTTGCTGATTTTCCCGCTCGAATAGTGAGCAGGTCGCATATATCAGTATTCCGCCGGGCTTGAGCATTGTTAGCGCATTCTTCAAGAGTTTTTCTTGTAAATTTAGGTACTTACGAAGATCATCCTCGGTCAAACGATGGATAAGATCAGGATGACGACGAATAACCCCAGTGCCAGAACAAGGAGCATCGAGAAAAACCCAATCAAAACTAGCCT
>JBPOIV010000098.1:0-4480 GCA_052034245.1 Myxococcota bacterium | reverse complement strand
CTTGCATAATAAAGAGCTTTTAGAAAAGCTTGGGAAGGAGAATCCTCCTCCAAAAGATCAGGAACAAAAGAAAGAGCAGCAAGAAAAACAAGAGCAAGGGCAGGGCGAAGAGCAGCAAAAAAATGGGGGCGAGGGCGATAATCAAAATGAGAAATCTCCGGAGCAAGGAAAGCAGCCAGAGGCCAAAGATTCGCCTAATGATGAACAGCAAAAGAGTGGCGATACTAATCAGCAAAAAGAGCCTGAAAAAAACAATAAAGAGCCGGCCGCCAAAGAGGCAGAGCAAGCAGTGAAAGAAGAAAAAAAGCCGGGGAATGAAGAAAAAGTGCAGGCACGGCCTGATGAAAACATTGATCCTACTACCCAATATTATTTTAAGCAGCTTGAACAAAATAATAATTTTTATTTAAAACGAAAATTTCTTTATGAATCGCAGAAGAAAGCGGGGCAACGATGATGCGCACGATATTTTTTCTCGCCTTATTATTTTCGCTGGCACTCTTTAGCGCCAGCGAGAGCTTTAAAGCCTTCGTTAACACCAACAAGATCAGCGAAGGCGATTCGTTTACGCTTACGCTCGAGTTTGATGGGCGCCCCTCAGGTAGCCCTGAACTTGATGAGCTTGAAAAAGATTTTAACGTCATTTCGCGAGCAAACACTAGTTCAAGCAGCTTTATTAATGGTGTTTCTCAGGAAAAAACTAAACTGATATTGACCTTGAGCCCAAAGAAGAACGACAAAAATTTGCTGGTTCCGGCGATAAAATGGGGATCTTATCAAAGTCAGCCTATTGCGATTACACAAAGTGAAGAGAGTCCAGCTAGCGCCATAGAACGCGGACTTTCTTTGGTCGCGCATCTCAGTCGCGACAAAGTCTATGTAAATGCTGAACTTATCTTAAATATAGAGTTAAAAACCAGCAGACCTTTACGCAGTGGCAATCTTGCCAAGCCAGAAATCGACAATGGCATTATTGAAAGTCTTTCAGAAAATGACGACGAAGTTCTGGAAGGCGGCATCAATTATCAGGTCTTTCGTCGCTCATATGCCATTTTTCCCTCAAAGCCAGGGACTCTCACTATTCCCAGCATACGCTTTGATGGCTTGATTGCAGATGAAAGTGCTCGGGGATGGTTTTCTTCGGGTCAGCGTAAAAGTGCTCGTACCAAAGAGTTAAAAGTTTCGGTCTTGCCTGTCCCTGAAAGTTTTCCCAAAGATAAGCCGTTTTTGGCACTGAAAAACTTAGTATTGGTGGAATCTTTTGACGAGGCTGATCCAAAGTTTGAAGTAAACAAGGCCACCACCCGTCGTTTTGAGCTCAAAGCTCTTGGAGCTTTATCATCGTCCCTGCCAATCATCGAGCCGCCGAGCATTGCGGGACTTAAGGTCTATAGCGAGCCAGGCCTTAATGCCAATAAAAATACCGAGGATGGCATGGAAGCGAGCATTAAGTTTAGCCATGTTTACATGCCCATGAGCCCAGGAAAATTTCATTTGCCCGAGCAAAAAATCTATTGGTGGGATACCGAAGAAGACAAGCTCAAAACTACCATCATGAGGCCCTTTGATTTTGAGGTGAGCGGGGAGGCGATTGCAGAAGCTCCTTTGCCTACAAATGGCGAGGATCTTGCACCAGTTTCTACACCACAAAAAACCATCGCTGTGCCTGCCCAGTCTGAAATAAATTGGTGGATATTTGTCGCCGCTGCTTTGGGCTTCTTGTGGTGTCTAACCATGGCGCTTTGGTTTTGGCAGATGCGCCATGCTCGGGGAGAAAGGAAAAAGGTGGCGACAAATACGAGCATCGAACAGTCTTTGAAAGAGTTGGTTGCAGTCGCAAAATCAGGCGACAGCTCGTTGTTATACCAAAAGCTCAACGCCTTTAAAACACGGACTTCATCGCCACGGCTTCAGGAAATAATTAAAACTTTGCAGGCGAGTCTCGAAGAAGCCCTTTATGACCCTTCTAAAAGAGGCATGCTTCAGGATCGAATGAATGAGATTGCCGAGGCTTTAGCGAGTCTCAAAGTTGACGCTCTTGATGAGGGTAGTTTAACGAAGCTTTACCCTTTTTAAAGGCATTATCTATTTTTGCGGAGAAAAAATTTGTATCAAAGTGTGAGCCCAGGCAATCTGAAACAAAAAACACCTTAGGCAGCACACGTGAAAAAAGAACTCTTTAGCAAAAATCGTTGGCATATTATTATTTTGCTGCTAGGCGCTGTGGCGCTTGCTTTGCATTTTTCATTTTTATCTTTTTCTTTCATTTTTTTAGGCCTATCACTCAATCTTTATCCCCTCTTTGCCTTTATCATTGTGGGTGGCGTGCCTTTGGTGGCGCAAATTTTTTATAGGCTTTATCGACGGGAAATAGGTTCAGATATTCTTGCGGCTATCGCCATTATTACTGCTTTTTGGCAGCAGGAATACGTCGCATGTGCGCTGGTCATCATGATGCTTGCAGGAGGGCAGGCTCTGGAAGCCTATGCGGTGGCGAAAGCTTCTTCCGCCTTAGAGGCTCTTATTAATCGCATGCCGAAAAAAGCACGTCGACGCATCAATGGGAGACTTGAAGACATAAACATCGATGAGATTCGTATTGGCGATGAGCTTATTATAGCACCGCATGAGGCCAGTCCCATCGATGGCACTGTCGTTGAAGGCCAAGGCCACATGGATGAATCCTATCTTAGCGGCGAGCCCTATGGTGTTAAAAAAGCACCGGGAGCGAAGGTCTTATCCGGGGCGCTCAATGGCGAGAATTTACTGGTGGTGCGAGCCGATAAAATCGCTAAGGATTCACGTTACGCCGAGATTATTCATGTCATGAAGGATGCGGAGGAAAAGCGGCCCAAAATAAGGCGTCTCGCCGATCAGTTGGGCGCTTTTTTTGCGCCGATTTCCTTAGCGATTGCGGCCTTGGCGTGGATTGTGAGCAATGATGCGGGTCGTTTTTTGAGTGTGCTCGTGGTAGCGACGCCTTGTCCTTTGTTGATTGCTATTCCCGTTGCCATCATCAGCACTATTTCGATGGCTGCGAGAAGAGGGATCATCATTAAAGATCCGGCCATTCTTGAACGATTGCCAACTTGCACCACAGCCATTTTTGATAAAACTGGCACTCTTACCTATGGCGAGCCAGAAATAACCAGCATCTTGGCGGCACCTCCTTTTAGCAGGGAAGAAGTGCTCCAGAAAGTTGCGAGTTTAGAGCGTTATTCGAAGCATCCCTTGGCGAAATCGCTGCTTTCAGCAGCAAAACAATCCCAGCTAGCGCTTATTGATGCCATGGAGCTTTCGGAAGTAGCGGGCGCAGGGCTTAGAGGGCGGGTAGATGGAAAGGAAATCCATATTACTCATCGCAAGTTCATAGAAAGAGAACATCCAAAAATGTCTGCTCTTTTGCCTCCCACCACCCTTGGCCTCGAATGCGTGGTTCTTATCGATAATGCCTATGCCGCAACTATTCAATTTCGCGATGCTCCGCGAGCAATGGGTCGTACCTTTATCAAGCATCTTTTTCCCTTTCACGACTTCAATCGCATTCTTTTGGTCTCCGGCGATAGATCCTCGGAAGTTGAATATTTGGCTAAGGAAATGGGAATTCAGGAATCATTTGCCTCCCAAAGTCCAGAGCAAAAATTGGCGCTCGTGCGAGAAGAAACCAAGAAAGCACCAACCTTGTTTATGGGCGATGGCATCAACGATGCCCCGGCACTTGCTGCCGCAACGGTGGGTGTGGCTTTCGGCGAGAAAACCAGCGTCATTTCTGAAGCAGCGGGCGCGGTGGTTTTGGAAAGCTCTTTGCATAAAGTTGACGAACTTTTGCACCTGAGTAAAAAAATGCGCGTCATTGCTTTACAAAGTGGCCTAGGAGGCATGGCCTTGAGTCTTAT
The DNA here is from genome assembly GCA_052034245.1 of Myxococcota bacterium. Lineage (GTDB taxonomy): Bacteria > Myxococcota > UBA727 > UBA727 > JABDBI01. Next base: position 584 of record JBPOIV010000098.1, on the reverse strand, counting down.
CGCCATGGGCTTTGCATTTTTTGGGCTTTTAAGCCCCGTCTGGGGAGCATTGCTTCAACAAGGCATCGATGCCCTCGCCATCCTCAATGCCCTGCGTCTAGCGGCGGGTAAAAGCGTTAAAATTGACCTGGTGTAAGCCTAGTCGGCGAGCAAAACATCTTTTACACTTGCTGATTCATACATAGCTTCAGCATCGTGTCCTACTCCCGCTACGATAGCACTCTGATGATTATGGCCAGGAAAAAAGCCATTGAGAAAATTAAAAAAGTTAAGGCCGCGTTCTAATCGATGTTTTCCTTGAATCTTTGCCGAGCAACTTGTATCAAGATTACTATCTTGGTAGCGATCTTCACTGCCTAAAAAGTAATGCACATCACGAGCCAAAAATTGCTCTATTAATTCTGATTTAGAAAATTGATTTGAATAGATATTTCTTTCATTGAGGCCATACTTGTAATCATTATATGAATTTGGACAGTCCCCGGCAGTTTTATTATAGGGACTTTTCATTCTAAGTCTAAAGCCGCTGAGATAAACGGGGACCTCAAATAAATTCTCAATCGTGGGATGTGGGCGAAAATCAT
>JBPOIV010000293.1:0-6870 GCA_052034245.1 Myxococcota bacterium | reverse complement strand
TGGTAAATTTACGATTTTTTCTTACGTAAACATCGCCTGTTTTAGGATCAACAACATCTCTCGTTGAGCGCTGGCCCAAGAGTTTGTCGTAATCGATTACCTTCTCAAAAAGACCTTTGGCAGGCATGAGCAAAGTATCGGCGTTATAGAAATATTTTAGCAATTCTTCGGTGCTGTAACCGAGCGCCTTCAACAAAATAGTCGCGTGAAATTTACGACGACGATCAATACGGCAATAGATCAAATCTTTGTGATCAAATTCAAAATCGAGCCATGAGCCACGATAAGGAATGACGCGAGCATTATAAAGGAGTTTTCCTGAAGCATGGGTTCGACCACGATCGCTATCAAAAAACACACCAGGGCTTCGGTGAAGCTGACTAACAATAACGCGTTCGGTACCGTTAACAACGAAGGTACCAAAATCGGTCATGAGCGGAATTTCGCCGAAATAAACTTCCTGCTCTTTCACGTCTCTGATGGATTGTTCTTGGGTATTTTCGTCTTTGTCCCAAATAACTAAACGAACTACGACGCGAATAGGAGCCGCAAAAGTCATGCCACGAGAGCGGCATTCATCAACATCGTACTTAGGACGATCGAGATGATAACTCACAAATTCCAAAGACGCGCTTTCGTTATAGTCTTTGATCGGGAAAACTGATTCAAAAACACCCTGCAAGCCTAAAGACTCACGTTGATCTACGGGAACATTAGCCTGTAGAAACTTGGCATAACTACGTTTTTGAATGTCGATGAGACTAGGGATTTCAAGCTTCGCTTTAATTTTGGCAAAATTCTTCCGGGCTGCGAAGTTTTGCTGTATTACGTGGGTCATGGAATTCCAATACTCCGCTTTCAACACTAAATCGGGTTAAGACGCGATGCAGCCTATTGAGCTACCTGTGCAATAAACATGCCATTCATTTAGGGCTCTGATAAAAAAAAGCAACCAGTACCTGAAAATTGGGCAAAGGTCGTTAGCGCCAGCATCACACATCACACAAAAAAGAACCCCCGCCCGGTTAGGGGGGGCAAGGCCGGGCGGGGGTACCATGATGTATGACGCTGTGTTAGGTACTTTGATCTAGGCTGTCAACCCCTTAGGAAAAATTTTGAAGATTATTAATTGAACAGGCCATGAGAGCTTTGCCATAGGGCTTTCTCGCTAAGCAGTTGGATTTAACAGTTAATTTTTTCGCAAAGATTTTTTAGGCCTTAGCGGAGAGTTGGTCCCTCGGTCGGGACCAAAGTTGTTGCATACACCGTTCACTCAACCAACACGTCATTGCGAGGCCAGGCACTGGCCGTGGCAATCCAGCGATTAGTCAGATACTTTTGGCAAACACCCTGGATTGCAGCGCTACGCTCGCAATGACGAAATGAGTGATGTTTTGCATTTCCTATCTTGCAGCAATACCGGATCGAGCGCAGCAGCATCAATAACTCGACCAAGCTCCTTTCTTTTGGATGCTCGGCAGGCCGATGCTAACAACTTACACCGCAGCCTGGCCTACTAAACCCGTAGTTATCCATAGATTTCCACATACAATTCGATTTTTATTTTATAAAAATATTTTAACTTATAAAAAGTTTAATTATGTATATTTTCAGTGGGCGGTTCTATGCCTGAAAAACATCCTATTTTAGCACGCATTCAGCTTGCACTCTTTAAGCCTATGGACATTGCGGGCTTAGCCATATTCCGCATGTTTTTTGGTGCTATTATCCTTTATGAGTGCTGGCGCGGTACCCAAATTCTTCCCATTGTTGTTGAGTACAATTATCAGGCTTTCTATTTCAAATTCCGCTTTTTTGAATGGATTCAGCCGCTCAATCCCGCGCAAATGGAATGGCTCTTCATTGTTTATGCCGCTGCAGGTTTGGCCATATTTTTCGGTATTTTTTATCATTTAGCCACCTTAGTAGCAGCTCTGTGTATTTCATACATATTTCTCGTTGATGTCACCAATTATTTAAACCATATATATCTCGTCATCATTATATCATTTATGATGATTTTTATTCCTGCCCATAAAGGGTGGTCCCTTTATGCTCTTATCCATAAAAAGAAGGCATGGAATGTTGTGCCTGGCTGGGCCGTATGGATTTTGAGATTTCAAATTGGCGTGGTGTATTTTTATGGTGCAATTGCCAAGATGAACGTTGATTGGATCAATGGTATGCCACTGTACGATTGGCTTGCCGATCATGACTTTCCGAACGAGGCCTTTGTCGGCTCAACGCTTGGGGTCTATTTTTTTACGTATGCGGGCCTGTTTTTTGATCTTCTCATTGTTCCCCTTCTTCTTTATCGCCCTACCCGCGCCATAGCTTTTTGCCTATGCCTATCCTTCCACTTAACGAATTTCCATCTTTTCAATATTGGTATTTTTCCTTGGTTTATGATTGCGGCCACCACCATTTATTTTGAACCTTCCTGGCCGAGAGATTTTTTGAATTTTTTCTTCAAAGATCGCTTCGCGACTTTTCATGAAGCAAATTATTTTCCTACCCGGCTTAGGTTATGGCAAAAAGCAGGTATAGCCCTCTTTTTTAGCCACATCGCTTTTCAAAGCATTTTTCCCTTGCGCCACTTTTTTTACCAAACCAATGGCAGCTGGACCGAAGAAGGCCATAACTTTTCCTGGCACATGAAATTGCGCGGAAAAAGCAGCGCCATCGAATTTGTTTTACGTGACCCGGATACCGGCAAAACTCATTTTGTCGATCCGCGCCGCTATCTCACTAAGAGACAGATGAGAAAGATGGCAGGAAAGCCTTCTTTGATCATCCAATTTGCCCAATTTTTGCGCGATAAATATACTCTGCCTGGCGAAAAGCCCGTAGAAGTCTATGCCGATGGCAAAGTGGCACTCAATGGTCGCCGTTCGCAACGCTTTGTTGACCCAAGCGTCAATCTTGCCCAAGTGAAAGCCAAAGAATGGGGCAACGAATGGGTCTTCCCCATCCGTCAGCCCGTGTGGAATGCGCGCCACAAAAAGAATCGTTTTGGGCCCGCCCTGAACAAAGATGAAATCGCCTTTAAGGCGATTCCGGGTCTTAGTAAGGATAAGAGCACTATCGCAGAGAATTTGAGAGCCACTAAAAAAGTGGGACCTTAGGTCGCTGCATGATCCATTTACTCCGAAGCAAATGAGATTTATTGAAGGGGATCCTCGGGTCAAGCCCGAGGATGACTGACTATGCTAACCCAACAACTATTAATCTACGCCACACTGTCCGTTCTAATTCAACAACTCTTGGATCCGCGCCACATAATCGTCATCTAGGGAAATCATGATTGGCCCATCGGCTTGTTTATTCCGTGGCAAAACTTCAAACTCGCGGCTTTTTACCCCGCGTTTGCCGATAGTGATGCGAAGCGGGCAGCCGATCAAATCTGCATCGTTAAGCTTAACCCCAGCTCGCTCATCGCGATCATCAAACAACACTTCCACACCGGCCTCATGCAAGCGCTGATAAAGCGCTTTTGCTTCACTCAAGACTTCTTCTTCAACACCGAGGGAGACTAAATGCACATGATAAGGGGCAATGGCTGTGGGCCAAATAATACCTTTCTCATCGTGATTTTGCTCAATGGCCGCGGCCGCTGTTCGTCCAACGCCGATACCATAGCAGCCCATTTCCATAATCACATTTTCGCCATGCTCATTTTGCACAGAGGCCGACATGGCTTTCGAATATTTGGTACCTAGATAAAAGATATGGCCCACTTCAATGCCACGTAAAATGCTAAAGGGGGCCTTACATTCGCCACAAGGATCGCCATTTTGTGCTTGGCGAATATCGTGAAATTCAGGGCCAATATCCCGTGCAACATTAACATTAGACCAATGCTTGCCTTCCTGATTGGCACCCGTAAATAATCCACCCACACCTTTTAGACTGTTGTCGGCTATAACGCGCAATCCCGTTTTAATGGGGCCGACAAAACCAATGGGCCCTACTTCCTTAGCCACACGCTCTTCGGCTGCGATCACTGCATGTTGAGCATTAAGAGCGGCTTTGAGTTTATCTTCGCTTACCTCTTGATCGCCGCGAACCAATACCAAACAAAGAGTGCCATCAATTTCATAGCCTAGGCATTTGATGATTTTTTCGTTTCCGACTTTTAGATAACGCGCTTGCTCTTCGATAGTTTTTTGACCAGGTGTGGCTACTTCAAGAAGCGCACTTTCATGCTCAAAACTAATTTCTTGGGCCATGTCGCCAATTTTAGCGAGCTCCACATTGGCTGCATATTTGCAGGCATCACAGCTTGCAATGGCATCTTCGCCTGATTGAGCGAGCACTTGAAATTCATGACTCATGCTTCCACCGATTGAGCCTGTCGCGGCCCGCACAGCACGAAATTGTAAACCACAGCGTTCAAATATGTGATGATAGGCATCCCACATAGTTTGATAAACGGCATCTTGGGTCTTTTTATCAGCGCAAAATGAATAGGCATCTTTCATGATAAATTCACGGCCCCGCATAAGACCAAAGCGCGGGCGCACTTCATCACGAAATTTTGTCTGAATTTGATATAAAGTAAGCGGTAAATTTTTATAGCTTTTGACATGATCACGAACCAAGGCACATACTACTTCTTCGTGAGTAGGCCCCAGACAAAACCAGGTATCTTTACGATCTTTGAGCCGTAAAAGCTCTGGCCCATATTCATTATAACGTCCGGATTCGCGCCACAAATCTGCAGGCTGGACCATAGGCATGAGAATTTCTTGGCCGCCTGCGGCATTCATTTCTTGCTCAATAATGGCCGAGATTTTTTTAATTACGCGTAGTCCCAAAGGCAAATAGGTATAAATTCCCGCCGCTACTTTACGAATGAGCCCCGCGCGGAGCATAAGTTGATGACTGATTACCACTGCGTCAGCAGGTACCTCACGCATGGTGGGCAGAAATAATTTGGAAAGGAGCATGTTTCACCTTAAAATTTCATGATAGGTTCAAAAGCTCAATACATGGGCTAAATAGGGCCCGCAATAAGCTTATTCGACTCTTTACATTGGAAAGCAAATGATTCGGTTCTTTATTGTTATAGCCTTTTTGGTTTTTACTTCCGCGTGCAGCTCAAAAATTGCCCGCCTGACTAGTGCTGCACCCAATATCCGCATCAAACATCACGGCAAAATTATTAGCGTGAATTTAGACAAATATGTCGCGGCAGTGTTAGCGGGTGAAGTGCATGAATCCTGGCCCATGGAAGCACTAAAAGCTCAAGCCATTGCTGCTCGTACCTTTGCGCTCGTGCGCATGAAAGAGCGAGAAACAAGGCCCTTTCATACAGAAAGCTCGGTGATGGATCAAGTTTTTAAACATCACACAAGTAAAAAATTATTAGACGCCGCACGAGAAACTCAAGGCATAGTGCTTGTTTATAAAGGCGCGCTTGCAGAAACCTCTTTTCACTCAACCTGTGGCGGCCGCACTACCGATTCAAAAAGTGTGTGGGGACGCGCTTATGATTATCTCAAAAGTGTGCCTTGTGAATATTGCTCTCATTCCCCGACTTTTCGTTGGAAACAATCCATTGGCATCGGCGAAATCGAAGAAAAACTTAAGCAGCGCGTAAGCGGCCTTCGCATCACCAGCAAAGGACCTGACGGGCGCGCACTAAAAATAGCCCTAGGCGGCAAAGGCAGCAAAGAACTTTCGGCACAAGATTTGCGTATGGCTTTAGGTCCCATGCGGGTAAAATCGACCATGCTCACTGAGTTAACCATGGAAAAAAATAATCTCACTATCGCAGGCCAAGGATTTGGGCATGGAGTAGGCATGTGCCAATACGGAGCCCTCGGCATGGCCAAGCAGGGTAAAAATATGCGGGATATTTTATATCATTATTACCCTGGGACTACGCTTTCTAAACTTTATTGATAACTATCAGGCAGCACCAAAACATGGAGCAAAGCGCTCATCATGCTGTATTGGACGGCTGCAAGAAGTAATTCATAATCTGTTTTTGGTTCTAAATCCGAAACACCGAAGCTTTGCATGAGCGCCTGCGTTAAAGAAGGCTCAAAAAAATTAGTCATACTCAAACGTTCCTCAGCGGCTTTTTTCATATATGAAAGGACTTTCGCACTAAATTCATCTTCTGTATAATTCAAAGCTTTCAGCTCTAATTCTTGTCTAGCTTTGATTTCAAATCTATGTATTTGGGCCTTACTAAATACGACTTTTTCCACTCGATAATCCAAAATAAGCGGCTGCACTACATACAGAAAAAAAGTATTAAGCACTAGTTTTTTGGCTTTCAAATCCTTTGGGCCATTTCTCTCATTGCTAGTAAGTTTCGCGCCTAGCATTCTATACAATTCAATAAAGAAAATCCGATGGGTGAGAGGTGCCTCTTTAATGGCTCCTAAAATATCCTTGGTCAGAAAATGAAGAAAACTTTTTTCCGCATCAGAAAGAGATGCAAGGGAAATTTGCTCATATAAAATACTTTGTCTTCTACTAAATTCCGCCCGAACCGAAGCGCGATCGGGAAGTTTGCCCAGAACTTCATTATTAAAATCCAAATTCTGAGGCAAGTGCTCTAACTTTATGGGCCTGGTTTCCCTTCTAAAATGCCGTGTGCTCACCCCCTGCCAGGCTTTGGTGTCCTGCAAGAAAGCTCCTCCCAAAGAGCGCTCACGCAGAGTTTTTTGGATAAAAGGACGCCACAATAGCCTCAAAAGCTCATATTCTTTTTCAAAAGTTGCGCTATTTCTTAACTGCGTAGTTAAAAAGAGAAAATTTAGATTTTCTAATGAATTAAAATTTTCATACATTTTTCTCTCAAGTTCTAATAGAACTTTATTCTCATCTAAATAAAGGTTATTAAATATTTCTAAA
>JBPOIV010000107.1:0-5001 GCA_052034245.1 Myxococcota bacterium | reverse complement strand
CGAAATTTGAATCTTCTAAAAAGAGCCATGCTTCATCCAATATCAAAAGCGTTGGTCTACCATCAAAACGCTGGCCCAAGCGATGAAATAGATAAGAAAGGGCAGGCTTTATCGCAGTTTTCTGTTCAAAAAGCTCGCTGGTTTCGTAAACTTGCCAATAATTGTCGTCGGAAATCTCTTCGCTTGCATCAAAAAGATAACCATAAGGGCCAGATAACGTGAAAGGCTCAAGAGCATTACGTATTTTGTCGTCCTGCACCAACGACTTAAATACCGATAAGGTTCGTGACTCTTGATTATACTGCGACAAAGTAAGCAATGCTTCCCATAGCTCTAGACGGATTTCTGTACTAATGAGGCAGCCTTGATTGGCTAAAAGCTCGATTAACCACTCGCTTGCCCATATTCGTTCGGCTTCTTCATGGATATTTTTCAGTGGCTGAAAACACAAGGTTACACTTTTTTTGCCCACGCTAAAAAATGAGCCACCTACTGCTTCAGTCATTACCCTTGACGATGCGCCCTTATCGAAGATAAAAACTTGCGCTTGCTTATAGCGTAGCCACTGTACTGCCATAAATGATAGCAAAGTACTTTTACCTGAACCAGTAGGACCAAATATAAGGGTGTGGCCAACATCACCCACATTCGAAGAAAACCTAAATGGCGTATGCCCTCGACATTGTGCCATAAAGTGCGGCGGCGCTTTTAAATGACTGTTAGTTTCCTCTCCCGCCCAAATCGCTGACAGAGGCACCATATGTGCAAGATTAAGAGTATGGATAACTGGCTTTCTCACATTGGCGTAAAGATGGCCAGGAATACTCGATAACCAAGCCTCAAACACATTAATTGTTTCTAGATGGCAGCTAAAACCCAAACGGTTAATCACGCTCGCGACTTGCTGAATTTTGTTATCGGCACTTTTTGGATCTGTATCGCAGACACTAATAGTGGCGGTGAAGAATCCAAAGGAGACCACGCCTTCATCTAGAAGGAGGCTTGCTTCATCTGCATCTTCACTTTTTCTTAATGCAGAGCTTTCTCCGAGTGCGCTTTCTGACTGACTAGCGACTTCCTTTAAGATGGTGCCGATACGTTTTCGACCCGCATACCAAACCCTACGGACATTATCGATGTGAGACTTGGCAGTGTCAGTTCCCATACTTATAAAACGAACTGACCAACGAAAAAGGAAATTAAGATCGTTAATTGCATCGAGCATCCCAGGAAAAGACTCACTGGGAAAAGCCTTAATGCTTAAGGTACGAACAAAATTATTGCCTACTTTAAGTTCTAAACCATGCTCTATACTCTCATCACTAAGTATGTGGTCTAGATACATGGGAGTTTCAGGGCTAAGAACCTTATGGCGTTTGCTTGAGATAGTGGAATGCAAATACGTTAAGGTTTCATCATCATTTAGCTCACGAAACAGTGGTAATAACCCACTCAAAAGACCGGTGACTTCTTCGATAGTTTTTTGAAAACTCTCTAAACTATCATTTTCAGCTAGCTTCTCTTGAGGAGCTTTATTTAAAAACCAGCTAGCGCCTCTTCGACTCATTTTTTCAGGCTGTTTAAAAACTAGTGTGAGAAAATAATCATTTTTGAAATAGAAGCCTTGGCGGCTAAACGCTTTTTTGCGTTCTTCATCGATAACCAAAGCCGCTTTACTGGGCCATGACGATAAAGAGTAATCGGTGATAAGATTTCGTTGAGCTTCAACAAATAAGGTCCAGCCATCGCCTAAACGTCTCACGGCATTATTAAATAATGCAGAAGTGGCCATCAAATCACGCTGTGTCGCACTATCGAGATCGTGGCCCCGAAAACTAAAGGTCTTTTGTAAAGCACCATCTTTATGCTCAACCACGCCCGGTGCTACCAAAAATGCCCACGGCAAGTAATCTGCTAAGCAGCTTTGATTAAGAGAGGCATATTCCTTTAGTGACATCATGTTATGGCCTCAAAATTGATGGTCGCTTCAGATTGCGTTTAAGAACGGTCAGAATATCCTGATCACGCCTATGTAAAGCGACCAAAACTAAGTGACTTAGTATTCCTATAGGTAAGATCCATAGGTTATGTGCACCCACCACAAGGGCAATAATCATCGTTCCATTGATAATGGCGATTTTGCGAGGGATACCCCCGAGCATAACCTTAGTGGTTAAAGAACGATGAATCGGCACATAGAAGCCTTCTGGAGACTGAGTCATTAGAGCAAAGCTCCTGAAGCAGTACCGAATAGGCCCATACCCCATGACGCGGCTGAAAATGCTATAGACAAACCAAAAACTACTTGCACCAAACGCCGAAAGATTCCCCCTGCTTCACCCATAGCTAAAGCGAGGCCGGTTGCTGCTAAAGCTATAAGTCCTACCGATCGAGCAACAGGTCCTGTTAAGGAATCGGTGATTTGGTTAAGCGGATCTTCCCATGGCATACCGGTATCTGAAGCAAAGAGTTCACAACAAACTGTGGTAATCATGACGGTAGCTAATACTATCAACGGCTTTATCTGACGCATACTTCCCCCTAATAGGCTCGAAGGCATATCCATTAGCCTTTGAGCCGTTAATTCTGATAATTTCAGAAATGATTCGTTTTGGACCCTGGCGCTTTACCTGAACAATAAGGTTTACTGTTTGTGATATTAGTTCTCGCGGGATAGTTACTGATACTTCAGCAATAAGGGATTCTACTCGACTCATCGCGAGCTCAGCTGAGTTCGCATGGATAGTGGTGAGACCCCCGGAGTGACCAGTATTCCATGCTTTGATCAAATCAAGGCATGCACCATCTCTTAGCTCTCCTAATACGATGCGGTCAGGACGAAGGCGTAAAATATCTTTTAAGGCCAGTTGAGCGTTGTACCCAATGGCACTCTTAGTAAAGAGCTGAAGTCCAATATCTGATGAAAGACGAAGCTCCGGAGTATCTTCAACGGTAATAATACGATCGCCGGTTTCAATCATTTTCTCTAGTATGGCATTCGCTAAGGTGGTTTTACCGCTGCCAGTACCACCAGATATGAGGATATTTTCTCGATTCACGACCGCAGTAAGTAAGACCTCATATTGTTCTTGGCTAAGATTTTGATTTACTAAATAGTGCTCGAGCGAAAAAACATGTTTAGCATGTTTTCGAATAGAGAAGCTTGGTGCGGTTACAACTGGAGGTAGAAGACCTTGAAACCGGGCGTGCCAGTAAGGGAGCTTCACTGCAAGGCTTGGATGTTTATCGTTACAGACTTCCTGCGCACTTGATGCGAGCAAACGAATTAGCGATTCAACCTGTCGATCAGTCAAAGAGTTTTGAAGTTTTTGAATACTGCAACCCAAGCGTTCTACACATAAGCTTCCGTTGGCATTTCGCAAGATTTCAATGACGGCATCATCTTCTAATAAGGTGATTACTTCGGCACCCAAAGAATGCTTGATGGCATCATATATCCGAGAATCCATTAGCTGCATGAGACAAAATCCTCTCTTTTGAACTGCTTTTGCTCAAGTTCATCAAAAAATGGCTTATTTTTCTCAAGCTCAGCCGCAACTAAATCCATAAAACGACTAAAGCGTCTTGCTCCTTTAAGCTCCGCAGCCGTCTTTTCTTGTTCGGGAATTTCTCGCTCATGAGTAAGGTAGACGCGGATAAAAGCCGACATTACTTCAAGCATCGCCTTTTGTTCTCGGCGCATCGACTCAAGCTGACGACCCACACGATCCATCTTTTTCAGCAAAATCTCTTCTTGCTCGGTTTTGCCTAAAAATTCTCTGAGTGCTGCTTCAATAATTGAGCCATCTGTTACCCCCCGTTCTTGAGCAACATATTTAATCTGCTGCACCATATGAAGGGGCAACCGCGTATTGACTTGTTTACTATTGACTAACTTTTTCATAGGGCACTTCCTATCTGATAGGATTCTGAGCTTGCACTTAGGTTAGTGTGTGGCCCAAGCTCGATAACGCTTGGCATTTTAGTCTTTACGGCCAAGTTTTCTTTTGAGGCTAGTTTAATCGGTGGCAAAAGACGGCTTTTAAATCGATTGTCTTCGTAATAGCGAAGCTTTTCAGCTAGAATTGGCCGCATACCATTTACAAAAATGAGTTCTTGAAAGCTAGGCAAACGATTTATCTCAGAAGGAAGTAGTAAAGGGCGTGCATAGAGTACTTGTGAAACCGAGGTGTTTTTCAGAACCATGCCAAAACGGTCGCCAGATACCGCTACCTGATCTTTGGTTGCAGTCGCTTCACCCAAAAGATCACTGAGACGTCTTGCGGTCTGGTCGTCATTATTAGCGAAAGCAACACGCACATGGCAATTATCCAAAATTGAGTTGCGCTCACCATAAGCTTTCTGTAGCTGATTAAGAGATTGGCAAATTAGAAAAGCTTTCAGGCCATAGCCGGCCATGTAGGCAAGGGCTCCTTCGAAGAATTCAAGACGTCCTAAAGCCGGGAATTCATCGAGAAGAAATAACACGCGACGAGCTTCTAGCCCATTTTGATCAGCATGCTCTGTGAGGACTCTACCTATCTGATTCAGTATAATCCGTAATAAAACTCGCAATCGCGAAATATCTGAAGGTGGTAAAACAAGATAAAGAGAGGTTTTTGACACCATGCTCTTTAAAGACATGACACTAAAATCATGAGAATCAGTGGCATGAGCAACCAGAGGATCGCGAAAAATCGATAACAACGAAATCGCGGTTGATAATACTCCTGACCTTTCCTCTATATGTTTATTAAGCATTTCTTGGGCAACGCTTTTAACTACTTCATGAGGACTCGCCACCATCATTTCAAGAGCTTTTTCAAAAGTATGCTGTGAACTCGTTAAAAACTCGACCACACCAGCGAGGCTCTTTCTTGGCCATTCATAAATCACATAAAGAATGGTACCTACCAGCAAAGAATGAGCAGCATTTTGCCAATGGTTTCTGCTGTCCAATCTTCCATCAGGGTCAACAATAATATCTGCAATATTTTGGGC
>JBPOIV010000097.1:0-3662 GCA_052034245.1 Myxococcota bacterium | reverse complement strand
TTCATCTACTGAGTTGTCAGCAATTTTGCTGTATAGCAAGGAAAAAAATCACTTCATCGTCGTGTTTAGAGGCTCAGTAAGTCTTACTGATTGGGCCAAAAACGTAAATTTCGTTAGATTCAGCGGCGCTGATCCTTTGGGAGCTCTTAATACGCTCGATGGGACCAAACTGAATATTCACCGTGGGTTTGCGGAAATCTATCTCGAAGGCGTGGGACAGGATTTCGATCAGCAATTTAAAGCAGCCGTCTCTGAACATTTAGATGATATGATTGGGCGCTCAATTCCTCTTCGCATTACGACCATTGGACATTCGCTGGGTGGCGCCCTAGCGCTTCTTAAAGCCAATGATTTCCCTCGTATTCTTTTAAGTACGGGTCTTTTTACCGATGACTCAATGTTTAGCATTGAAACGCTAAGTTTCGGAGCCCCTCGCGTATATGATGAAGACTCCTCGATTTTGGCCCAAGAGAGTATCGGTGGTGTACATGATGTAGTGCGTTTTGTGCACGAAGCAGATCCAGTGCCAAACCTTCCTACTTCTCACCTAGGTGGCGCCAAGATTGGAACGCCAATCTATGCTAATGCTCTCTTAGGGTCAGGCGCTATTAAGAATGTTGTGCGGCATATGATGGGAAGCTATTTAAAGTGGACGCCCACTACTTTCAAAAAGATTAAGGGCGAAATTTTATGGGCCCGTGAAGTTAAAAACAAAATTATTGAATTGAAAAAACTGCTCCAGGACGAAAGCAAGAACGATTTTGACGATACTGACGCTCGCCATAAATTTACCATGTTGCTAGCGAGAGCCAAAGCCAAAAGAACCTTCGTTAAAAAAGTTCTCGATATGTCCATTTCTGATAGGGAAGCCACGCAAAAGAGATTTGATTTTCTCACGAAAGAGATAGAAAATTTAGAAAATCAGCTGAGAAACTTAAAATCAGCCCCTAAGAATCCTGGGGCTTAGTGAGAAGGCTCATAGCGATAATGGCGATACTTGCCAAAATAAAGCCAGGAATAATTTCATAAATGGCAGGGCTGCCCCAGAGTTTCCAAGCAATGACAACCGCAGTGCCAGTGATGATACCTGAAAGCGCACCTGTTCCCGTCATGCGTTTCCAAAACAGCGAAAAGAGCACGGCCGGGCCGAATGCTGCGCCAAAACCAGCCCACGCATAGCTCACCATACCCAAGACCTGGCTGTCGGGAAAAGCTGCCAAAATTATAGCGACGATGGACACGGCCAAGACCATTAATCGGCCAACCCACACAAGTTCTGCTTGCGAGGCATTTTTACGCAAGAAATATTTATAAATATCCTCGGTAAGAGCGCTTGAGCATACCAAAAGTTGGCATGACAAGGTGCTCATGATGGCGGCGAGAATTGCTGCGAGTAAAAGGCCACTTATCCACGGATTAAAAAGTAATTTGGCAAGTTCAATAAAAACGGTTTCATTATTGGCGCTAACAGCCCCAGCTTGGTCGGGAAAAGATGCAAAATAGGATACCCCAAAAAAACCTATGGCCACAGCTCCCGCTAAGCATAAAATCATCCACGTCATACTTATGCGGCGCGCAGGCGCAATGGTTTCTACTGATTTTGCCGCCATGAAGCGCACAAGAATGTGGGGCTGCCCAAAATAGCCAAGGCCCCAGGCCATGAGCGAAATAATCTCTATGGCACCTAAGTTGGAAATAAGTTCAAGATGATGGGGATTGACTTGTTGGGCCAAAGCCATGCTATTTTCTAAACCGCCGCTTGAATAAATCACCATAATCGGCGTGATGATGAGGGCTGCAATCATTAACGTAGCCTGAACGGTATCGGTCCAACTTACCGCCAAAAATCCGCCTACAAAAACATAGGTGATGGTCGAAAAAGCACCTATCCATAAGGCTATTTCATAGGGCATGCCAAACATATTTTCAAAAAGACGCGCCCCTGCCACCATGCCTGAGGCACAATACACAGTAAAAAATATTAGAATCGGTAAAGCGGTAGCCAGCCGTAGAGCAATGGCCTTGTCCCTAAAGCGATTCGCAAAATAATCAGGCAAAGTAAGCGCGTTGCCATATTTTTCCGTGCAATAACGCAAACGCCCAGCGACAAAAAGCCAATTGATGTAGGCTCCGATAACAAGTCCAATAGCAATCCAAGCCCCAGAAATTCCCGAGGCGTATACGGCTGCGGGCAGGCCCATCAAAAGCCAGCCACTCATGTCGGAAGCGCCTGCAGAAAGAGCCGTAACAATACTACCCAAGCGTCGTCCACCAAGGATGTAATCGGAAAAATTGGTGGTCGCTTTATATCCCAGCCAACCAAGAAAAAGCATGGCAATAATATAAAAACCAAATGTCAAAATCGTGGGCGTGCTGGCTAACATACAACTCCTAGAAGAGTCTGAGATTATAGAGGATTAAATGTCTTGTTCAAGGCAATTAGGTAAATCCACACCATCCTCATCGAGCCATGCGAATAGTGCATCTGCCCCTTGGTTTTGAAGCTCTTTACCATCCTCATCGAGCCATGCGAATAGTGCATCTGCCCTTTGATTTTGAAGCTCTTTCATGGAAATTTTTTGGCTAGCTTTGCCGTTGAATATTTCACACCAGACAGCGCTATCGAAATAGAACCCATCCTTAGAAAATTCCGCAATCCAAATTTTGTGTCGGGGAGGCTGTGGAAGATGTGCATGTCCTTTTTTCTTTCTTAGCGCCATTTTATATAAGGTGATAACTATGTCCTGATTTATAAGGACCTTTGATCTTTCGCGATTTTGATTCCACTCATATCCCTCTGGTGCAGGGACTTGCTTAAATGGCACTTCGTCCGATACTCTAAGACGTACAACATGTCCTAGTACAGGATAGCTGACCTCGTCGACATAGGGCATTTCTTGTCTCTTTAAAAGCATGGTTAGATAATTTTTAAACACTTTAAAAGCTACTTTTCGCTCGGGAGCCAGGGAAGATTCTCTTGTACAATCTTCCCCGCCTCTATTGACCCCTACGGCAGCGTTCGAAAAGAAATTCTGCAAGAAAAAACTAAAAAGGACCACTTTTAATAGTGAGCTTTTCTTAGGAAATACTCTTTTATTTTTCATATTTTATTGCTCTTTTTTTTATTCAATATCTGATATTAAAATGGTTGAAATCCAATTTTCAATATATAGGAAAAATTCCTTCTGCTCGCATTCTGCAATTATGTTCTCTATGAACTGACGCTGCCCCTCAGCGACTATGTCTTTAACCAAGTCTTGAACTTGTGACGCATCGGGTACAAGAGTATCCACCTCTTGCCCATGTAAGCGCTGACACCAAAGAGCTGAGTTCTGAAAATTAAGGTTTCCCTTCGCATCTTCATAAAAAAATTGGGCGATCCATACTGTATGGAGAGTAGGTTCAGTAATTCCCTGGTGATTCCTAGTAAAACACTTGAAAAACGCTATCTTTAGGCCACTATCAACATCTATTATTTTTTTGCCGCGGGATTGATTCCAATTCCAGTTGCGGTCGTGAGGTGGCAGCTTATCCTGGTATGCTTGAGGAAGAGATATGACAAGGCCAAGCCTAAGGTAGCTATCCGTGTTCATTTGTGGTGAACAATTAAGCTCCCAAAAAGTATCACCCTTTAGCCTCGCTAAATAATATTCGAGGAAAAC
>JBPOIV010000101.1:0-2495 GCA_052034245.1 Myxococcota bacterium | reverse complement strand
ATTGAAACTCTGGGAAGGATGGGAAAGACGTGGATAGGCAAGGATGATTCTGCTTGGGCCGTGACCCCTTCATTCATGGTTGGATACCAAACCGTTTATGACTATGGCTACACGGTTTCTTTTGGGCTTGGTGGGGAGTGGGAATTCTTGTTGGTAGATAAGGAAAAAATGGGTTACCACACTCAATATTTGAAAAGCGCATATTACAACATCACTAAATTTCCGCTGATGGCTGAGCTTTCTGTGGGATGGCAATGGTGGTGAGTAAAAAAATAGGGCCTCATAGAAGGCCCTGTTTTTTTGTGGTGGGTTGTCCGAGACTCGAACTCGGGACCATCGGATTAAAAGTCCGGTGCTCTACCAACTGAGCTAACAACCCATCCCAATCAAGGTCTCTCTAATAATCTCTGTGAGAGAAATCGTCAAGCAACTTGAGAGCACTAATTGAAAATAAATTGACCAAGAAGGGTGGAAGCAGGAAGATTTTGTTCACAAATCGCCAAAGCATTGATGAGACCGTTAACGAAATAAGGCGCTTGGGAAAGTATCTGGCCGTGGCCATGCTGCTCATCGCTTACGATATCGCCTACTTTTAACTGCTGCCAGGCGTTTTCCGATAATTTTACTCCAGCCATGCGCTTGGGATGTTTTTGATAGGTGATAGCCTTCGCAATCACTTCTTGCCCTAAATAACAGCCTTTATCAGAAGAAATATCCTGCATCAGGCCGATATTTTGGGGCATAAATTGCTCATTAATTTCGTACGGAGCCCATGGCATGGAAGAAGCAATTCTTAACGTCTCCCAGGATTTTTGATCGAGACTTGGATAGGGGGTCTCAGCAAGGCTTAGAGCAATTTTTAAGGAAAAAGAGCCCTTCATGACTGACTGCCATAGGCAAAGAGGGGGGCAGGATTCGGTCCAAGTTAAAAATAAAGAGGCTTTTTCTTTAAAGCTTTCAAGACGAAAATCTTCAATAAAATGAAAAGTTGACAGCCATGTTTCGAGGCGAGTGCTGTCCGAAAAGCTGCTTACGAGCAAAAATTCATCGTCATCTTTGGCCACGACCAAGGCTCTATCAACAATGCGTCCAAGCTTATTTAAAAAACACGTGGTTTTTGATTGACCAGTCTTTAGATCTCTCATGTCGGCGGTCGACATATTATGCAAAAAAGCTTTCGCATCGGGACCTTTAATGGATAAAAGCCCTAAACTTTGGGGACTACTAAAATTAGTACCGTCGAGAAGTTGCTTAATAATCGCATTGATTTCAGTCATTTCTTTTGCTCGCATAGGATAATTATCGACGTGGTTTTTGTTAGCCTTTATGATGTGGCATCGAGTGCGCATGTAGGACAACGTGCATAAAGGAAGAACCATGAAATATCGTTTATTGGCACCAGGCCCGACTCCTGTACCAGATCGCGTTCTGAAGGAAATGGGGCGAACCATTATTCACCACCGCACTGAGGGTTTTGAAAAGGTTTTTTATGCATGTCGCGAACACTTGCAGTGGCTCTTGCAATCAAAGAGTGCACCGCTCGTATTATCGAGCTCTGGCACCGGTGCTTTTGAAGCATCTTTGCAAAATTTCTTTTCCAAAGACGACACAGTTATTTGCATCACAGGCGGAAAATTTGGAGAAAACTGGCTAAAAATGAGCCAAAATTTTGGCCTCAATGCCATCGCCATCGAGACTAAATGGGGCGAAGCCGTTGACCCGGGGGAGGTACAAAAAGCACTAAAAAGCTATCCTCATGCCCGCGGAGTTATTCTTGTCGCAAGCGAAACCTCTACTGGTGTACGGCATCCTTATGAAGAAATTGGCCGCATAGTTAGTCAGCATAGTGATTGCATTTTTGTTGTAGATGCGGTGACCGCATTAGGCGTTTGGGATATTTCGCCTGAACGCGATAACATTGATGTGCTTGTAGCAGGAAGCCAAAAAGGTTTGATGTTGCCTCCCGGTTTAGGCTTTGTGTGGGCTGGTGAGAAAGCTTGGCAACGCCAACCCAAAGCTAATTTACCTCGCTTTTATTTTGATTTGGCCAAAGAAAAGAAAGCGCAGCATAGTGGACAAACAGCGTATACGCCGGCGGTATCTTTGATCATGGGTCTGCACGAAGCGCTGTTAATGATGAAGGAAGAAGGGCGCGACAATATTTTTATTCGCCATGCGCGCCTGGCCAAAGCAACACGGGCTGCCATGAAAGCCCTAAATCTGAGTCTATTCGCCAAAAGCCCATCCGAAGCGGTTACCAGCGTGGTGAGCCCTGATGGATTGGGTGATGATGCCATTTATGATGGCCTCATGAATTGGGCGAATTTTACCATTGCCGGAGGGCAAGATCAGGTGAAAGGACGCATTTTTCGTATTGGCCACATGGGCTATGTCGATGAAATCGACCTTATCGGCGTTTTTGGGGCTTTGGAAATAGTGTTGAAAAAACTTGGCTATGAAAATTTTAGGGCTGGTGATTGCTTGGCTGCGGCCGC
>JBPOIV010000138.1:0-11999 GCA_052034245.1 Myxococcota bacterium | reverse complement strand
TATTATCAGCATTAAAAAAATTATAGTTTATTTTCTTTAATATCCCGCTATGTATGAGTGCATGTTTGAAATCTGCTACTGAAGAGCCCATAGGTATACTAAGAGCATAGCTATTAGGATGATCCACTATGATTTTACCGGCCCGATCTATAAAGCGGGGCTTAAACTCTAGGCTAAATGAAAGACCTTGCACACTAAGAGGGGTCTCGGCGGTGATATAGCGCAAGTATTTTTTGTGAACTTCGATGATCTTATTTTTGCTAAAAAATGCGGGACTAAAATCATTTAAGAGAGCAGCAATCTTTGCGATATCATTGACCGCATGGGCTTGCTCCATTTCTTTATCCATTCGCTGAAAACATTTTTGGGAAAAATATGTAAAATCAAATTCAGGGATTTCCTCATAAGCTTTTATAAATTGCTCGGGCGAAAATGCTCCTAAAAAGCCCGTCGTTAATGCTCTAAATATTTTTTTGGCTTCTTTATAACGGCCAGCAAGAAAGTGCGCTTTTATAACATGTAAGTAATTTTTCAGGCGCTCTTGTGCGCTTTCTTGAGTAAAATAGTTTTCGGGTAAGTCAATTTCTACTATAAAAACTTCTTCAGTCTCTAAACTTCTAATAAAAACATCTTTTCTTTTTTGATGAGACTCTATTTTTATATTGTCTAAAACGAGGGGGGAAAAGTCAGAAGATATCTCCTCGATCGTAGGGCAATAAGCATCTAAGAGCTTCATTCCTAATTCTCTTACGCTTATATCAGGCGGAAGAAGTATTTTTTTATGTATCTTATGGCTTTTCTTTTTCTGGTCTAGAAATTGGATAAAAACTCTTCTTTTTTCCCAATCTCCTTGCATGGAAAAAGAGCTTAAGCAAACGAAATAAGGGACTAAAAAATAAAGATATTTTATACTTATTTTCATTATAATAACCAGGTAAACATTTGTTAAATATATGATATTGTTAATAGTTAAATGTGTCAATGAATGTCTGGTTGTATCTGTGTTAACTTTTTGTTGATAATAGCGGCAAAAAGCAGTAAATAGCTATGTTTTAATGGTTTGGTCTAGTTATTATTTGTAAGCATAAAATCCATAGCAGTTGAAAAGGCGAAGGGACTTTCCGTGTTGGAAAGAATCACGATGCCCTTTTTTTGGTGCGGCGAAAAAGCCATGATGCTGGCAAAACCCTTGAGCCAGCCTCCATGAAAGACGATGGTGTTGTGAGCAGTTTTTAGAACTCTCCACCCATACCCGTAATGGCAGGAGAATTTTTCTTGCAGGCGATTTTTAAACCAACGCTCAGCATCTGGTGCTAGGCACACTGGTGAATGCAAAGCCGATAGCTCTTTGCTGCTGGCGATTTTTGGCAGAGCGCCAAGCTGCAAGAGGAGAAACTGCGCCATATCGCTAATGCTTGAGTTTACGCCAGCTGATGACACCACACTTTCATGATAATGCGAGGAATAATTGTCCGCAGGCACATAGCTGCCCGATTTCCCGTGCTCGTGCGGCCAGGCACGATTGCTAAGCTTTTCGAAATTCTTAAAACCAATACTGGTTCTCTTCATTTCTAAAGGTTTAAATAAATGCTGTTCCATAGCCTCATTAAAAGGTATATTAAAGGCTTTAGCCAAAGGCTCTTCAATAAGACTAAAAGCTACATTGTGATAATCAAAATCTTTGCCAATTCCGTGATTAACTTTGTTGGCAAAAAGGCCCAGTAATTGAGCGCGCGATGCCCCATGCTCGATCTGCCAATTCCAGCCCTGACGACGAAATCCTGAGGTGTGGCTTAAAATATGACGAGCTTCAAGGGTGATTGGCTTAGCCGCAGGAAGAATGATGGGTGTGCTAAAATTTATCTTTTTTTGCTTTTGCGCCACCAAAAATAAAGTGGCTGTCATCGGTTTGGTACTTGAGCCAATCTGAAAAATTGTATCAGTGGTGACCTTCGCGTGCTCACCTTTTTTCAGGTGACCGAATGCTTTATTAAAAGTGAGGCGTCCATTCTCAACGATGGCGACACCTGTTCCCACGACTTTGCCTAAGGCCACTTCTTTTTCAATATGGCGTTCTAGCTTAAAATAAGGCGCTAAGGCTGGGCCAAAAACTGTATTGTATTTTATAGAATTAGCGGCAAGACAAGAAATAGTGCTGAGAAAAAATATCGCTAAAACTAATGGGCGAAACATATAGTATTTCCACTGATTAAATGAAGTTTTAGTTTAAGCCCTAGGCGCCAATATTCAAGGGCGCTTTACCTGGAAGTTTTGATGCACTATGGAAAATAATTATGATTTATTAATTTTTTACGAATAGTCCAAAGGCGGCGTGAAGTTTTTGCCGAGCAGACAGATGAGCTATGAAAATGACAATGCTCGTGAAAAATATGATTTTGATGTCATTGTTGATAAGGATCTTTTATGGATAAAACTAATCATATCTTATTGCTTTTAATATTGATTTTAGTTGCCTGTCTTACAGGGACATCAGCCGATATTTATGCGCCTTCTTTATCGGTAATGGCAAGCGATTTGGGTGGTCCTATTGAAGAAATCCAGCGAAGTATGGCCATTTTCATGCTGGGCGTATCGCTTTCGCAAATGGTGTATGGACCGCTTTCTGAAGGGCTGGGCCGCAAAAAACCTTTAATCTTGGGCTTAAGCATATTCTTTTTAGCAAGTCTAATAGCTGCTTTCGCGAGTAGTGCTCCTGAGCTCATCCTATGCCGCTTTGTCCAGGGCGCGGGGGCCGGTGCTGGCGCGTGTTTGTGGCGTTCAATTTTTCGCGACTCTTTTACCAGTGCCGAAATTGCCAAATATGGCTCCTATGTTGGCATTATTATGACATTTGTTGTGGCAGCAGCTCCGGCCATTGGAAGCCATCTTGAAAATATCTTTGGATGGTCCGCGCATTTTTTCTTTCTTGGTCTTTATGCTTTGACGGCGTTATTGTTAGTCATATTTTTTCTCAAAGAAACGAATATTCATCATCATAAAAATAATCTGCATCCACGTTTTTTTATTGATGCTTTTAAGCAATTATTTTCGAGCTCTATTTTTATGGGGTATAGCCTTTGCGTATTTATTAGTTATGGCGCCTTTTTCTCGTGGTTTGTGGTGGGCCCTGTTTTGCTCATCGAGAATATCGGTATGAGCTCGATCGAATTTGGCTGGACTACTCTGTTGGTAGGCAGTATCTCCATGACCCTGGGCGGTCTATTTAATGCTCGTGTAGTGGGCAAAATGGGTGGCGTTTTCATGCTGCGTTTGGGCTGGTCATGCATGATGGGGGGCGGTTTTATTTTACTGCTCTTGGCAATGCTATTTTCAGATAGCGTCTTAGCGATAGTCGCGCCTATGTTTATTTTCATATTTGGTTGCACTTTAATTTGGCCCAACTCTTTTGCGGGAGCCTTCGCGCCCTTTGGGAAAATCGCGGGCTATGCAGGAGCGCTCTACACCTTCATGCAGCTTGGTGGTGGCGCGGTTTTAGGTTGGATGAGTTCTTTTCTCCCCACCTACAGCCCTCTACCCCTCGCCCTAGTTCTCATTATCAGCCCTGCTTTAGCCTGGCTGGTCTTTGAGAAAGTCGTGCACAAAAAGCTACAAGCCTAGCTTTTGAAATAGGGTCGCAAGGTCGGTGTAGCCACCGAATATTTTGTTATCGATAAAAATAATCGGATAGGTTCTATGTGGCGCTGCTCGCTGGAGAACGGACACACGTTCATCATTGCTGAGGGAATTAAATTCGATATTTCGATAAGATATGCCCTTTTCGTCGAGTAATTTTTTAGCAGAGACACAAAAGCCACAGGTGGGGCTCGTGTACATGACGATATTTTTGAGTTCTGAACGATCAGAAATAAGTGCCCGAGGCCCAGAGGCAGGTGGGGGCACTGCGGGTGTTGGTTGTGCTGCTGAGGGAAGAGGGGTTGGCATAACTTTTTGAATGAGGGCTGAAAGTTCAGTGTAGCCGCCCAGCAATTTTTCATCGGCAAAAATATAGGGGAAGGTCCTTTGCGACGCTGCTCGTTGTAGCACGGAGAAACGCTCGTCATTGCTGAGTGACTGAAACTCAATATTTCGATAAGGAATAGCTCGTTCATCGAGCAATTTTTTGGCAGCGATACAATAGCCGCAGGTAGAGCTGCCGTACATGACTAAATTTTTAAGCTCTGCAGGGACAGAAGCTTGCGGGTTTTGAGGCTGAGGCTGTTGAGTTTGGGGGACTTGAGGCAAAGGTTGCGATGTTTGGGGAATAGCAGGCCTTGTCGGGCGCTGTTGGGGTATTTGAGGAATTTGAGTAAAATTTTGTGGTATTTGCGGAGCTTGAGGACTCGGTAGGCTTGGCTGGGGAGCTTGTGGCTGATTATTTTGTCTTTCCGGAAGCTGTGGCTGTTCCGGAGCGGCAGGAGTCGTATCGCTTTGGGGTTCGTCAGCCATTTTTATGGGCGCACAGCCCAGAAAAAAAGAGAAAATGCTGAATAAAAAAGACTTATTTTTCATGCTTCACCAACTTAATTTATAGTAATTTTTAACTACTATTATTGGTGTATTCAGCGAGATCTAAAGATTTAACGCAAAAGCTCGGCTGGATCCACGGGACTTTGATCAAGCAATTTTCGGCGCAAAAGGAAGATATTAGGTCTTTTTTGGCCTTTATCCCAAATGCTAATAAATGCCTTTAAACGTTGTTCTTCGAGAACATAACGGGAATATCGATTTTTTTCAGCTTTTATTGCCGAGCCATTCATCGGCTTTGCTCGCACGTCGCCAGACATGACGGTTTTCATGCCGAAGAAGGAGCTGATAAATGCGGGTATTTCGTAGCGGTAGCGAAGATTTTTCCCAAGCATGTTGGCAGCTGCAATTTGCCCTTGCTCTTTGGCAGTACGCCATTTGGGTGTTCTCACCCCATCATTGCTTTGGGGATTTTTAAGCCCCGCCACATCGCCTGCGGCGTAAATAGCTGGATTTGAGGTTCGCATAGCATCAGTGACCTTGATGGAGCCATCTTGATTAAGCTCAAGACCGGCGCTTTTAGCTATTTCACTGTTTGGCACCGTACCGATAGCAAATACAATCAGATCTGCTTCGACGTGGCCTTTTTCATAGCTGAGCGTAAATTTTTTCTCTTTTTCTTCGATTGAAGTTATGGATGCGGGCGCAATAAAATTAACGCCGGCTTCTCTAATTCGCTTGGCGATAAATTCGTCAGCTGTTGCATCGCTATGGACGCCCAGAAACTGTGCGCTGCGATTTAAAATATTTATGTTGAGTGTAGTGTGGCGTCGCTTTAGCCCATCAGCAAGCTCCAAAGAACGTATGCCAGCGCCGATAATCGCAATAGTTAAACGTGGATTTTCATCGACTGCGCTCAGAATTGCGTTCAGGTCCTCGCGCGTGTTGTAAAAACGAATGCGCAAAGTTGGCAAAGCCTGCGTAATTGAAGGCGGCACTTGAGGTCTTGCACCTGTTGCAATTAACAACTTGTCATAGCTAAGCGTTTTGGAATCGGCAAAAATAATTTTTTTCTCATCGCTATTGATAGCAACAACTTTAGCGCCCAGAAGAAATTCGATGCCTTTTGTCGTGCCTTTAATAAGATCTATTCTTGAGCTGTTTTGACCTTTTTTAGCAATATAAGAATGAAAGGAAGTTTTTTTATAAGGTTTCGAATTTTCTTCACTAATACAAATGACCTTTGCGCCCGATTTTGCGAGATCTTTGGCCGCATAAAAACCTGCTGCGGAACAGCCAATAACTACAAATTGCTGATTTTTGTCAGAAGGATTGGGTTTATTAATACCTTGGTACACCAAGCATCCCGCGCAAAATAATATAGCTATTAGTGATAAGTATTTTAATTTTTTATGCATATTTCTACCCGTTGTTCTCAGTGAAAGATAGGGGCTTTTTTTTATCATGTATAGTGAGAACTTATTGGTTTAAAATCTGATTAAACGGGCTATATGGCTTATTTGAAAGGCTTTTTATGGCTTTAAGAACTTTTGCTTCATCCATGTTTCGTAAATGTTAATAAACCTGAGTTTTGCTTAAGCGAAAGGCCAAATTTTTAAAGAATATGTGCTGAGCCTCGTCATAGCCACGAGCAATGGGGCGTGGGCATCCAGGGGTACTGGCTCTTCGTCTGGATTGCCGCGCCTTCGGCTCGCAATGACGATGAAAGACGCTTTTTATCTAGACATTTACATTTTACTTAAACAAAACTCAGGTTAATAAACCCTTCTCATCAGTGTTTTTTCGGATTGCTAGCGAAACATGGTTGAAGGTCGATTGGTAAAAAAATTACATCCTTATCGCTGAAGACATAATTTGGGCAATCTTTTTTTAAGATTGCCGAGAATAATGCGATTTAAGGCCTTCTTGCTTTCACCAATAATGAAAATCGAGCGCTTTGCTTTGAGAGAGTATTATGACGAAACATCGATTTATATCGTGCGCCATGCTTGTTCTCACCTTTTTTTATTCCTTGTCCATGTGGGCGGACAGTGAAAGTGAAGGCGAAAAAAAGCCAGATTTTGTCTTTGCGATCTTTGCCACCAAACGCGCTCGACCAGAGCTTTTAGAAAAGGCGGCCAAGGAAAATGTCCTCGCCTATAACGTTAATTGGCAATCAAAAATCGACTTGGAAAATAATTGCATTTGGCATGTCTGGACAAGCGTTAAGGGGAACTGGGTTCCCCTGATGAAAGCGCCTCTTCCCGATGTGGTCTATGATTTTGCCGTTCATAAAAGTGTGGGAAAAAATAGGCAAAGAACTAGAGAGAGAAAGGAGCTCGCACGGGAGCTTAAAAAGATTCTTCACGAAAGAAAAATTCCCTTCATAAATCCCCCGGAAGCCTTAGAGGCTGTTAATAATAAAAATTTATTTGCTAAAGTTATGCATGAGCATCAGGTAGCGCATCCCCAAACCCGCACCTATAAAAAGTCGAATCTGAAAAAGATGCTCGCAAAACACGACTTATTTATTAAACCAGAAAAAGGCAGCAAGGGCGCTGGCATTATTGAAGTCAAAAGAACTCGCAAAAGCAGATTTTATTTGCGCAATCATTATTCGCTTCACTACAAGGTGAGAAAGGACAAAAAATGGGTTCCGGTGCAGGAGGAAGACGTTTCGCAGTGGAAGATTGTCGATAACCTCATGGAGGCGCGGGCAAATCTTAAGAGAAAAAATATCCCCTACATCATCCAAAATGCCATTGAGCCCTTTCTTTACGAAGATGAAAACGGCGTATCTCAAACGACCGACTTTCGCATAAACCTAAACCGCAACGGAAAAGGTAACTTAGTAAATGCCGGTATAATGATGCGTCTTGGCGGTAACTTATCTCAAGGCGGGTGGCCTGCTGATTACCGCGAAAAACTTAAACCTTTGGCTGAAAGTACCGGATCGACCGTAGAAATTTTAGCGGATCGCATTGTTCAAGTGGCAATGGACGCCCATGAAGCACTGGAGCAAAATGCCGGCCAGGCGATTGGCGATCTTGGCTTTGATGTGCTCCTTACTAAACAGGGCGAAGCCTATGTAATTGAGGCCAACGATAAGAGTGGTTATCTCATTAATTATATAAAAGATCCTGTGCGTGCGGCAAAGCTCGGTCCAGTCTGCGATTTATGTAAAGATATAGACTTACGCCATGGGGGCGCCATTTTGGAATATGCGCGCTACTTAGTTTCGCAAAATTCGCTATAAAACTATTAATAAATTCTTAAATGCCAAAGTGGGCTTTGGCATTTTTGATAGCTATTGAAACAACCTAATTTTATTGATAGGCCAGATCAGAAATAAGGGGTATTAAATGCAAAAATGCCATTCATGTGATGGGTTTATACCTGTAACACTTAAAAAATGTCCTAATTGCCGCAGCAAAAAAGTTATAAGTTCAATCAAGTGCGGAGCCAGTGTGGTCGGAGCCAGCATGATCAGCCTTACGCTTATGGCTTGCTACGGCGCCCCGCCTGATTATTATATATCGAAATTGCCAAAGCCGCCTTGTGAAGAAAATTGTGAAAATCCACCTGAAGGGCATGAGGGTGGAGCGCCAAAACCTCAAGCAGGACCTAAGGACGAAGGACCAGCTGACGGATGAAACGTCGGCTCGACATCCTGAATGCGGAATTTTTCCCGGCCTATGTCGTTTGGGAGCTGAGTTTGCGCTGTGATCAGCGCTGCACTCATTGTGGCTCTCGCGCTGATATGCCTCGCCCAAACGAGCTTGATGAGGCGCAGGCTTTAGAGCTCGTACGCGAGCTCATTGCCTTAAAAACCAAGGAAGTAGTCCTCATCGGAGGCGAAGCTTATCTTCACGAAAGTTTTATAGCCATCGTCGAGGCCTTGCATAAAGGAGGCATCGAGGTTGGTCTTACGACGGGAGGCCGCGGCATCAGTGAAGAGCTTGCTTTCGCCATGAAAAAAGCCGGTATTAATCGTGTTTCGGTGAGCATAGATGGTACCGACGCTATTCATGATTTACTTCGTGCCAATAAAGGCAGTTTTAGCCATGCGCTCACCGCGATTAAGAACTTACAAAACGCTAAGATACGCGCCACGGTTAACACGACGATAAATCGTCTCAACAAGGGATGTCTAGAAGAGCTCTACGACATTCTTCGCGACCAAAAAGTGCAGGCATGGCAGGTGCAAATTATAGCTCCATTAGGTCGTGCCGCAGATAGACCGGATATGCTTCTTCAGCCGTGGGATTTGCTCGACATCATGCCACGTTTGGCGAAGTTAAAAAAACAAGCATTTAGCGATGGCATTCTTATCATGTCGGGAAATAATTTAGGCTATTTTGGCCCCGACGAAGCACTGATGCGTTCGCCCAAAGAAGGAATGAGCGATTATTTTGCGGGCTGTCAGGCCGGTAAATTTATCATGGGCATCGAATCAGATGGAACGATTAAAGGCTGCCCGTCGCTGCAAACTAAGGCCTATGCTGCAGGCAATACTAAAGATGAAACGCTGCATAGCATTTGGGAGAATTCTTCCACCCTGCAATCCATGCGCGATGGCTCCTCGAAAGAGCTATGGGGTTTTTGTAAAACCTGTGATTTTAGCGAAGTATGCCAAGG
This sequence comes from Myxococcota bacterium, assembly GCA_052034245.1. Taxonomy (GTDB): domain Bacteria; phylum Myxococcota; class UBA727; order UBA727; family JABDBI01. The sequence continues at coordinate 2,897 of JBPOIV010000138.1, read as the reverse complement.
GGGCTGCACCTTTACTGCCCATTCATTATTTGGCAAAGCAGGCAATAATCCTTACTGTTTTTATCGCGCCTCTGTCATGGCTAAAAAGGGTCTGAAAGAACGCCTCGTGCGAATTTCTGAGGCTTCAGGAAATCCTTTTGATCATGCTCTTTTTCGTATTGATCTTGAAGCTTTCGATGCGCCAGAAAAGCCTATGCCGAGCCAAGAAAAAATGCTTCAAATCAGGCGCAGTCCTCCTCGCTAAAAAGAACAATCTCCAACCTCAAAGTTGCGGGTTACGCACAAAGAATATTTGTTATCATTTGTTTTCCAGTTCAGGGGCCGTGTAAAGAGTTTTTCGCTTTCAAGCATTACGTGAGCGCTACCTCCCGTTGTAGGGTCATAATAATGGCATCGCACGCGTTCGCTTGGGCTTTGATGATTTCCCCAAGCCGCTACTTTAAATACGAGATAGTTAGTTTTGTCTCGTTCTTCTATTTTTAGCGTCCAGCCCGGTGGAGTGCTGAGTCTATATCCGTCTCGTTCACTATGAAGTAAAAGCTCTACCGAAGGGCATGTTTCAGCGAAGTTCGCGAGCGAAAAAAAGAAAAATAAAGCGCCTATAAAATATCTCATGGTCTCTCCTCAACCTATTGTTTGATTAAGGATAGCGGACAGCAGTTTCTTTGGAGGAAATTTGTTTGTTAAAACAGATTTTTACCGGCTGCTAAGGTATTTCACTTTGTAGCTCTTCACATCCATACTCACCCCTTGTCCGAATAAACGGCTCTTGGGCGAGCTTTTCTCATCGACAAATCTAAGTTCTTTGTTCGTTAAGGGATGATGATAAAAATTAGGCAAGCCTGACAAGCGTACCAGGGCTTTTTGTGTGGGCAGGAAAGCATCGAGCAAGGTGAAGTGTGCCATACCGCAGTTCAGTTGGTTGAGGGTGATAGATTCTTTGGGCTCATCGCCTCCAAAATTTAGCGCCAAATTTTCACTGCCAAGAAGTTGGCCGATAGTGTTTACGCTATAAACTTCTTTGCCATTAATTAACCACCGTGCCGTTTTTTGTCGACGATCATAGGCGATAGCAAGCTCATGATAAGTACTTGGCTCGCGATTTGCCACTTCTTTGATATAGGTGAATGCTGCGTAGTTTCCTAAATCTTTTCCTCGTCCTTCAGGTTGGCGTTCATAGAGCGCATAGATTTTGTCATTGGTGAGGAGAAAATCGAATTCGATATAAGTTTCGCCGTCAAAGGCAGTGATGGCAACCATTCCTAGGCGCGGATCATTAGGAGCGGCGGCAGCACCGAAAGGATGCGATGCCGTGTTAAAAATCTGCCCGCGAATGTTCGCTTCACACACTAGCTCTTTACCATCCTTAGTCGCAAAACCAGGGATTTTTGTAGCGCTATTAAGGTGATTGGTCGCCACTACCCATTTTAAGTGATCAGCAGTTCCCGGAACTTGGCCTGGCTTGGTATTTTGAGGGACCGTTAGGGTGAAGGAAGGCTCATTCTTGTTATTTGTTCCACTCGAGCGCACATGCATGATCCCATTGGTGAACGTTGTTATAGCATCGTTGGCAATGTAGGAAGGATAGCTTGCATAGAGCCAAGTTTCTTTGCCAATGCCGGCGTCAAAGTGCTTAGAAAACTCATCGCTAAACAACACTTCTTCTTTCGTTGAGCCTTGGGCCTCTCTCAAGGTTGTAGAAGCCAATGAATGCGAGGTTTTTTGAGTGGAACAGGCAGCGAAGATTGCTAAAGCAGCAAGGGTTATTGCAAAGCTAAATGAGTTTTTATGCATGGGCCACCCGGTCTTGTTTATGAGCGCTGCGTGAGACAAAAAAGATAAACACTCTTTCCTAGCAATATTGGGAGAAAGAGGCATGAGAAATTAGAGAGCATACAGAAAATTAGGAGATCGTGTGGGCTTTAGACCTACATCGAAGTGAAAGCTGATGCACTCGTTTTTATTAGTTGAGGTTCTTTTTTCCGATGCTGTTTCACGAAAATAATCCATCTCTTCAAGACCTCAGTTTGCTGCCCCTTTTTGAGCCCTTATCGAGCAGTCTTTTACAATTTGGGCCTGTGGGTGAAGCGCCGTCTCTTTCAAGGATCAACCAAGTGCTTACGCAAAGCGGCAGAAGCTTTGTTGCTCCCGAGAAAAAAACGGAAAATTTTGAAGATGGTTACGAGGCCCGCATTTTTCTTGAGCGAGAAATTCCTACGCGTGAACATAATTGGCATGATTTTTTCAACGCCTTGGTGTGGGAAAATTTTGTAAAAAGCAAGGAAATGCTTAACCACCTTCACTACCAATTTCAAAAGAATCGTTTTCCCCATAAACAGCGATCAGCCGCAGAAAATATGCTTACTCTTTTTGACGAAAATGGCGCCATCGTTATCGCGAAAGATGCGTTCTTTTTGGATCTGATTCGTGAGCATCGATGGCATGAATTGTTTTGGCTCAGACGCAATGAGCTTAAACACAATTTAAAAGTTATTATTTTTGGTCATAGCATTTATGAGAAAGCACTACGGCCCTATATGGGGCTTACGGCTAAGTGTCTTATGTTTGTGAGCAATGAAAACTCAGTTTTTAGTGCCGATAAATTAGTTGCTGATTATTTACATCTTCATAAAAATACACTTTGCCCGCGTGTCCTTACACCGCTGCCTATCTTGGGTTTACCGGGGTGGTGGCCGGGGAATATCGATGAATCTTTTTATAAAAATACCGATTATTTCAGGGTTAGAATAACAACTTATTCGTGATAAATTTTTGTCTAAATAATAAATAAAATAGCCCTTGTTTTCGAGGGAAAAAACATGCGTGCAAAGATACTAGGCAGTTATTAAGCAATTAAATAGAGTTAAATAATTATTTTTAATTATTAATAAATTTAG
>JBPOIV010000140.1:0-2470 GCA_052034245.1 Myxococcota bacterium | reverse complement strand
GTTTTCGTCGCAAAATGGGAAATTACCCTTACAGCTAAATCTTAAAGAAAGTAGAACCATTGAAAAATTAATCGCTTCTTTGGGTATTGACGATCTTGATCCCGTCGAGCTTTACCAGAACCTTGACGCTACCCGATTAAAAGAAATACTCAGTTTTATCAAGGACGATGAGTTTCTTTACGCTCTTTATCCCTTCAATGAATTTGAAACCACGCTTCCGGCGTGGAGATTGATTGCAGGCCAGACTGATCTTGGCATCAGCTTGCGGGATACACTTTATGGGCTCATGGTTTCATTACAAGATGAAGAAAATTTTCTTAATTTTATTAATTACGTCAATAAAAATAATATAAAAGATTGCCAAATTTACCTTGATAGCAATGAGTCGGGATGGTTACGGGAATACGTTTATAAATTTTGGCTCATGCAGGATCCCGAAGCCTTTCATACTATGTTTAACCACATCAAATGGAAAAAAGGCTTGCTAGAGGCCGAAAGAAAGAAAGTGGAAAAAGCTAAAGCGCGTATCGAAGCTGACCAATCAAGTAATAGGGCCATCAATGAACGATTCCAGTCCATGACAAAAGCGCTTGAACTATTTCAGAACATCACTACAAAGCATAAAAAAACTAGGTCGAGCTTGGCGGATTTTTTAGCCAGAGATTTTACCGATTGTGCAATTCATTTTTTCCGAGCGCCGTCTGATTATGAAGGAGAAGATAAAACAGCCTTCGAAATCTATTTCGACCATGGGTATGGTTCGGACGGACTCTTTTTCTTGCTTGAATTAGGGAACAGTTGTCGCTTTCTTCTTGAAACAGGATTAATAGAGAAATGGCAGGAATATGAGGGCGCCGATTTTTTTGAAAAAAACACGATTGAAAAATCTATAGTAGATATTTTAGGGTGCCCAATAAAATTGGGTAAATTTGTTGCAAGGTTGAGCTATTTTTTCTCAAAAAATGATGAGATGTTACTTTTCAATGACCCTCTCTTAAAAAGCATATTCGGTTCATTTCCAGAGTTAAGAAATAAAATATCTTTTGCGGTTAATGCACGAGAGCAGCAATTAGAAAATATTAAATCCCAAAATGATATGCCATATTTAACAAAAAAATTCCTCGCTCAGCAGCACGAATACGTAAAAAACCTCATCTCAAAAGCTCAAGGGCCTAAAATAGAAGTATGGTATCCAGATCCTGTTTATAAGTATGGAGGTCGTATTTGTCAAAAAGAAAGCTGGGATGTGGTGCTGAGAAGTTGGTTTTCTCCCGGCCAGCCAGTAAATGTCGGTGATAATAGAGGGGCTGAATGCCAAAGAAAATACGTTAAAGAATGGAGAGAAGAATCAGAAAATTACTTCTTAGCGAATACATCTTTTTCATCATTGGGAAACAAAGAATCGGCATTATCTCTATTGAGAGAAATCCATGAGAACTATCAATTGCTCTTGTCAAATATCGAATATGTTATGTTTGAAAAGAAAAACATTTGTAAATTGTTGGAAATTGCCGGAAATAGAATTGCGAAACATAACTATTATATTGAAGAAAAGATTGGTGAAAAAGGTTTTGATGTCCTAAACTTTCAACTCGCGAGGTTAAAACGAAAGAAAAATAAAGTAGCAAGTACTTTTGATGTCTCCACACAGCCGTTTTTTGAACAAATATCGGAACAAAACTTTTGTTATAACATTTTGTTACTGCCTCTTTTTCCTCATCTGATAGAAAAATTCGCGACCGATAATGCCCTTAGTCAAGAAGAAAAAAGATCCTTAGAAAGCTATCCCTTAGGCGAAAATCGTCTTATCGAGCATCTCGCTCTATTAAAAGATATATTTATTCAACTAAATGGCTTTTATAATAAAGCACAATCAGAACTGCGCGAGCCTAAGATTGAAGCCCAAAAACTATTGGAAATGGTTAAAAAATATACAAACTATAGGCTGAAGCATTTACAGGACCCGGTTCTTGATGAGCAATATTTAGACAATCTAATAAAGGAGCTTAGTGGTAACCCAAACCTTTCGTATAAGCTTCCTCAAAAATAAAGGTTGTTAAGAGTACACAACCTAAAATTGCCCGTGTTTTTGCTGGGGCAAGCGTGGTGAAGGCGGTGCAGAGCAGGTTTAAGTGTTCCCGGTCCTTGACGGTAATTCGCCAAAAATCATTATTTCTGAGCTAATGTGCCATTAAAAAGTCTTAGGTTTTACTCGCGAACCTATCCATAATGACTGTTGGCTCCACATCCTAGACATTGGTAGACTGGCCCTTTTCAAAAAGGGCTTTATTCTACTTATGCTCTTCCTCAACACCAGCCTCGCCCACGGTCGAAAAAGAAATTTGCGAAAATAGACAGCAAAGCATAATGAAATAGTTTCTCATAAAGCCTGTTCATTGAATTTAATATTAAGCAATGTGGTAACCATGTAAAACAATATGAAGCCCCAATAAGAAGCTATCAATTCTAT
>JBPOIV010000229.1:0-17286 GCA_052034245.1 Myxococcota bacterium | reverse complement strand
TCAAAGTTTTATTTACGTTATTCAAAGTATTTTGAAGAGCCTCATGATCGACTTGCTTTAGTCCTGTCAGGGCAGAGTTACTATCAGTCAAGGCTTTGTTGACGCTCGTGAGAATATTTTGCAGAGTTTGTTGGTCTACTTGTTTGAAATTGTCTAGTGCAGCGTTATTTTTCTCCAGCACCTCATTGAAATTATTTAGCGCATTTCTGATTTGCTCAAGGTCCTCAGCTTTCATATTGTTTTTAAGCTCATTAAGAGCATTGGTGATTGCCGATGTATCGAGATTGGGAGTTGGTTTCGCCGCAATCGCTTCCGTATCTGCTTTGATAGCCGCTAATCGTTTGTCGATTGAAGAAGTATTCACGCTAACTGAAGGGCTAGCCGTAAGTTGATCCGTGTCATTCTTCACTGACTGAATCTTGTTCGTTTCATTTTGAATCGCCGCCAGAGTTCTATTAACTTCCGTTAAATCAACATTTGCATTGGCCGGATTGTTTTTAATAGCCTCAATATCCCTTTTAATTTCCGCGAGATTAGTTTCAATTGGAGTCAAATCCATAGCGCTTGAAGGTCGGTTTTGAATATTGGTAATTTGGGATTTAATGTCATTCAACGCATTTTCCAGGGTGCTGAGATCGACGCTCGTGCCAGTGCCGGAATTTATTGCACTCACGGCACTTTTTATATCTTCAGTACTTTGTTTTATAGCATTAAGATCCGTTGTGATGGCACTTAAATCAATAGTAGGATTAGTTGGGTTTTGAATCCCAACACCCGCCGTTTTGATGGCATTAACATCGGTTTTAATTGTTGAAATACCTTCAAGACTTTGAGATGTATCGCTTTTTACCCCAGCGATATCTGCTTTTAAGTCTGCAACGATGCCGCTTACGGCATCGTTGCTGTCATTGCTGCGGCTGCTTAGTAAAGCAGTGTCGCTCTTGATACCAGGTAAGTCTTCTCGGCGTATTTTGTCGAGCGATTTTTCCATTCTCGCGATCATAGAGCGCTCAGGATTAAAGATATTTTTATCTTCCTCCAAGCGTTCTTGTATTTCATCGAGACTGAGCAGGTTCAAGCCAAGTTTGGCGACGAAGGCGCTGGTAGTATCTAGTAGGCTATAGAGTCTCGCGCTCAAATTTTTTCGATCGCTACTTTTACCTGTGGCACGATCGGTGAGCGATTCGATATCTTTTAGGAAAGTGCCCACCAAAGCGATGCTGGTTCTAGGCTTGAGAGCACCTAGGATTTTGGCATTTTCGAGGGCTATTTCACTTGCATTGTTTTTTATTTCAGGATTTTTAGCCCTTAATAACTGCTGAACAAGCAAGCGATAAAGATGCGTTGGCTTCAAGCCTTCAGGAAAAAATTGGCTGCTCATGACATTTTTGCCGAAGAGCTGAAGAGAATCAAAACTTTGTTTGGATAAAAGGATGAGACGAGGAAGCTGAAACACGTTTAAAAACTCGGTCGTAGGTAATGCTTCCTTCACGTCGTCTACATTGATAACCAAAGCACTTTTTGCCGTCAATTGTTTATTAATCTTTTCTGCCGTTTTTAAATAAAAGTCTTTGGTTTGTTGGGCATTAAAATTAAAGCGTTTTGCTCGTGCTTTGAGTTTGGCCGTATCTAAATATTTAAGTTCATGCGTGGCTGAGGGATCTTGTGATAAACGGAGCGATGCGGCTCTTAGGCTTTTATAAATATGCTCACGCTGATCTATCTCATCAGGTAAACGAATAAAGAGTCTTTTTTGGGTGCCGTTTAAAGCTCTATGAAGCTTTGCTGCATCGGTAGGCGTATTTAAACTCGAGCCATCAACAATGAGATCGTCCACATTAATGGCCGCATAATCCTTGATAATATTTTGAAAATCAGTGCTTTGCGATTCTGGCAAACTGGTTTCCAAAATATCTTCAGGAAGCGAAAGTTGATCAATCCTAATACCACCAGTGCAACTAGCGATAACTCCGACTAAGGCGCCGAAAAGCCATAGGTGAAGATATTTAGTTAACATATGGTAATTCCATTAGATTCAAAAAATTATATGAAATTACCTAATAAATAGAGTGAGATTAAGCAGCAATTATCGGTGCTAATTTAAAGGTATTTGGCGAACAAATAATCGTCTTCAAAAAGGCCATTTTCATGGCGCAGATAGTTTTTGCGCGTGCCTTCTTGGACGAAGCCAAGTTTGGTGTAGAGATTCTGGGCTACGATATTTGAGGCAAAGGTAAAAAGCTCTATGCGCAAAAGTCCTTGCATGCCTGCCCAGCGCAATGCCTCTTGCATCAAAAGGGCACCTAAGCCCAGGCCTTGAAAACGAGGGGAAACGCCAATGGTTAAAAGGCCCACGTGCCGCACGCGCTTGAAGGGCTTGATACTAATGTCCACTTCACCAAGGATTTTTCCTTTGCTTTCTGCAACGAGCCATGCGCCGCGATGATTACGAAGAAAGTCATGGATAGCGTCGAAGCTTTCTTGGGAATCCTCATCTATTTCATCGAGTGAATGAATCATTCCTATTTGGGCACGAGAAAGTTCGCAAAAAAAATCATGACGTGCGACGGCATCGTCGAGGCGAATAGAGCGAATATCGACGTGTTCTTGATTCTTGAGCATAAATCGAGGCAATTTTCCACCTGGTCAAATCGTTGAGAGCGCTATAAGCCTGTGCTGCAATGTGAGGATCATCAATGCCACTATCATTTGTCTATAGTCAGGATGAGATAAAAAGTTTAGTCCCCAGCAGTGATTTTGAGGCCGGTGCTCGCGTTTTATTTCATGGCACGGTGCGCGCTATTAACTATGATAAAGCGGTGAAATATCTTGCTTATGAAGCCTATGAAGAACTCGCAAAAAATGAATTTCTTGCCCTAGAAAAAAAAACCAAAAGTATTTTTGGCGTGCGTAAAATTATGGCTACGCATCTCATCGGCGAGGCAGGCGTTGGTGAGATTGCTGTCGTCATTGAGGTTTTATCAAAGCATCGCAAAGAAGCTTTTTTGGCGGCGCGTTTTGTGATGGATGAGCTTAAGAAAAGCATTCCCATTTGGAAATGCGAATACTTTGAGGACGGTACGAAGTCTTTTGCTCAAGGTCCTTGTGGCTGTGGCAAAGACTTTGAGCCTATTATGGCGCCGGTGCGTAAAGCGCTTTTAGCAAACCAAATTGAACCCGAGCTGTTAAGGCAAAAAAAAATTCTTTTGATCGGTGCGGGTGGCCTAGGATGTCCACTCGCTTTGCATCTTGGGGCTTTAGGGATTGGACATATGGCTATTTATGATGGCGATGTCGTTGCTAAAGAAAATCTTGCGCGGCAATTTATCTTTAGTCCTGAAGACATTGGTCAAAGCAAAGCGAAACTCATCGCTAATTTTTTAAGTGCTCGTTTTCCCGTGCTAGTTAAGGCCGTGGAAAAGATGCTCGACGAAAAAGATGCAATTTGCTTTAATGATTTCGATGCTATCATTGACGCAAGCGATTGTATGGCGACCAAGCTCATGGCTGCCTTTTACGCGCGCAAGTTCCAGGTGCCCTTTATTTCTGCCAGCGTATTTCGAGATGAAGGAGAGCTGAGCCTTATTTTTCCTCACCATGATGAGGGCTGTTTTTCATGTTATCGACGAGAAAACTCTGCAAGTTCCTGCCAAGATACGGGCGTTTTTACTCACACCTGTGGGCTGATTGCGGCCGAGGCTGCGAGTTTAGCTTTGGATGTGCTTACTCAGAAAAGCGAGAAAAATAAGATGCGGCTTTTTACCAAAAGCGGCCTCATTGATATTGCCCTTAAAAAAGACCCACACTGTCGACGATGTAGTCCGCTCAAATCTTATGATATTCGGAGCAGGTCATGATCCATTTTGAAGAGGCCCAATCACTCTTAGAAAATAATGCGCCCTCGCTTGAAGTTATGTTAGTTGCTACTGCGGATTCACTGGGCTCTTTTCTCGCTACGGATAGGTATGCACCGATTGATTTGCCACCCTTCGCAAATTCATCAATCGACGGCTTTGCTCTGCATATAGATGATCTCACGGAAAAAAGATCATTGAAAATTGCCGGCACTCTTCGTGCGCATGAGCAAGGCGAACGAAGGCTTGAGCGCGGCACTTGTTTGCGCATAATGACAGGAGCTCCACTGCCTCTAGGCGCGAATGTGGCGGTGATGAAAGAGCAGGTCTCAATCCAAGGCGACTATGCCTTTTTTAATGCGCCTTTAAGCATAGGCCAGCACATTCGTGAGCGAGGCGGTGATTGTCGCAAAGGCACTTTGATTGCGAAAAGGGGGCGGAAAATCGATGCTCCTTTGCTTGGACTTTTTTTGAGCATGGGCATTGCTCAGGTGCCCGTTTTTAAGCTTCCCAGCCTTGCCATCATCGGAACTGGCGACGAACTGATCGAAGCAGGCAAGCCGCTTGGTTTTGGCCAAGTCTATCGATCTGTGGCGCCTATGGTGAAAGCTCAGTGCGAAGAATTTGGCTTTCACCACATAAACCTTTTTCACTGTGGCGATGATCGCGAAGGCCTTGAAGGCATCATTGAGAAAACGAAGAGCGAACTTATTTTAATAAGCGGTGGCATGTCTCAGGGCGATTACGATCTTGTGCGCCCTGTATTAGCCTCACTCGGGGCCGAAGAAATTTTTTGGCAAGGGTTTTGGCGGCCGGGCAAACCTCTTTTTTTTGGTCGTTTGGGCACGAAGTGCATTTTTGGTTTGCCAGGAAATCCAGTGGCAAGTTTTGTTGGTTTTCGTGTATTTGTTGAGAGCATGCTGCTGCACGCTTTAGAGGCTAAACCGCGAATAAAAAAAGCAAAAATTGCCCATGACTTCGAAAAAAAACCTGGCTGGAGTCTTTTTTTAAGAGCATCGCTAAATGATGATAACGAACTTTTTATTGCCAAAAATCAGGATTCGCATCAGCTCTTTACCCTTTCCGAAAGCAACGCACTGTGCTTGATTGATAGCAGAAGCACCATTGTCAAAGCGGGCGAGGAAGTGCAATATTATCCGCTTTGAGTGTTTACTTAGGAAGGAGCATCATGTCCACATCACTTCTCACAGAACGACGAACCCATACTTGTAACGAATTGCGTCTTTCACACGTCAATAATGAAGTGATTTTGATGGGCTGGGTGCAAAGCTTACGTGACCACGGCGGCCGCCGCTTCGTGGATTTGCGAGACCGTTACGGCATTACTCAAATTGTTTTTAAACCTGAGACCGACGAGAACTTACATCAACTTGCGCATCAGCTCCGCAGTGAATGGTGCATCGGTATCAAAGGTGTGGTCGAAGATCGTCAGGCCAATGGTGGCGCTTACAATGATCGTTTGAGTACGGGTACCATTGAAGTCGACGTGAAAACGATGGAAGTCTATGCCAAGAGCGATGTTCCTCCATTCATGATTGAAGATAAAATCGATACTCACGAAGAAAAACGTCTAAGCAATCGCGTTCTTGATTTACGTCGACCATCGGTGCAGAAAAATTTCATGATGCGCCATCGCATTATGCAAGTGACGCGCAATTATTTCGATGCCAATAGTTTTCTTGAAATCGAGACGCCCACGCTGGTGCGCTATACGCCGGGGGGGGCGCGTAACTTTTTGGTGCCCAGTCGCTACATTCCTGGAAGCTTCTTTGCTTTGGCCGAAAGTCCCCAGCTTTTTAAACAGATGTTTATGATGGCCGGCCTCGATCGCTATTTTCAAATCGTAAAATGTTTTCGCGATGAGGATTTGCGCGGTGATCGCCAGCCCGAATTTACTCAAATCGACGTCGAGATGAGCTTCGCTACTGAAGAAATGGTTTTTGGTTTTGCTGAAGGCTTGGTGAAGGCAATTTTTAAAGCGGCGCTTAACATCGAGCTCACCACACCGTTTACGCGTATGACCTATGACGAGGCGATGGCGCGTTATGGCTCGGATAAGCCTGATACTCGTTTTGGTCTTGAGCATCATGACCTCACTGAACTTATCAGCAAGCGCGATGGGGCAGGAGTACCGCTCTTCAAAGACACTGTGGAATCACAGGGCATGATTAAAGCGATGCTTATTCCTGAAGAGCATGTTTTATCGCGCGCTGAACTTGATAAACTTGAAGAGGTAGTAAAAAGTCTTGGCGGAAAAGGCTTAGGAAGAGCAAAAGTTGCAGAAAACGGCACGGCATGGGCTCAATCTCCTTTTTCAAAAACCATTGATCCCGAAGCCATCGTCGCCATTAACAAGGCGATGGGTGCCAAAGATGGTGATTTGATTTTGCTGCAAATGGGCAAGGCAAAACTTTGTCACACGGTGCTATCAGGATTACGGCTCCATCTCGCGCGCAAATTTGGCCTCATTGAGCAAGAAGGCGAGAAGATCGAGAAGTGGAATATTTTGTGGGTAACGGATTTCCCTCTTTTTGAATATGATGCAGAGCGCGGCGTTCATTTAGCGTGTCACCATCCGTTTACATCGCCAAAACTAAGCGATGTGGCTAAGCTAAAAACGGATCCAGGATCCTGCACTGCGCGTGCTTATGACTTAGTTATCAATGGCAACGAAATTGGTGGTGGCTCTATTCGTATTCACTCCGAAGAGTTGCAATCGGCGGTTTTCGATGCGCTGAATATTTCACCGGCTGAGCAACAAGAGAAATTTGGTTTTCTCCTTGAAGCCATGCGTTTTGGTCCGCCTCCTCATGGTGGCATTGCCTTTGGCTTGGATCGCTTGTGCATGCTTCTGAGCGGCTCGCGCTCCATTCGCGACGTTATTGCTTTTCCGAAGAGCCAGAAAGGCACGGATCTTTTGACCAAGGCCCCATCACAAATTGAGCAAGCCCAGTTGGCGGAGCTCAATATCATGTCTATTAAAAAAGACTTGTAATTTTTATTAGTTCTTTGGCGAATACTAGAGCTTTTGCGAAGTATTCGCTTCTGGTCTTTTTTTCCTTCGAGGAGGCCTCGTGAAAGCCATATCTATAAAATTGTTCTTGGGCTTATTTTTTTCTCTGTTTTTAGCAAGTTCAGTGTATGCAGCTGATAATGATCGAATTTTAGACCTTGAAGCTCAAGTAGACGGTTTAAAAGAAGAGATGGCAGCGACGAGAAGCTTGGCCGAGCAAACCCGTCTTAGCGATTTTAATCCGGGGCTCTCAGTAATTTTTGATGGTATTGGGCAATACGGGTGGGGGCTTGCCCCAGAAGCCCAAGATGGCCACCATGGCTTTCATAATGGCGTGCATGTTCGAGCTCTCGAATTTGAATTTCGCGGGAGCATCGATCCGTGGGCCGACGCGGTTGCCGTTGTTGCCATTGAACAGCATAAAATCAATCATTTTGAGGTGGCTATTGAAGAAGCCTATGCGCGTCTAAAAAGCTGGCCTCTGCTTGATTTTGCGCCCTTTGGTATAGAAATCCGTGCTGGTAAATTTAAAACGGCTTTAGGTCGTGTGAATCGATTGCATTTACATAATGTGCCTCAAATAAATTATCCACTCGCGACAAGAGTATTTTTAGGTGATGAAGGTTTTGCTTCACAAGGTTTGGCTTTTAATGGTTCATGGGCCTTTTCGACGAGCAATGCTTTATCCTGGAATCTCGAAGGCGTCATGGGTAATAGCCTCGCTATGCAGGAAAAAACCGCGAGAGAAATGCCGCAATTAATTGGCCATCTTTGGTATCACCAAGAGCTCGCTCCGATGCATTTTCTCGATATAGGCACCAGTGGCTTTTTGGGCCGCAAAGGTGAAGAAAATAGCGGCCTCTTTTGGCTCTTAGGTGGCGATATTCACTACAGTTATTTGCCGACGGGCTATGGGCAAAATCCACTCTTTTTAGCAGGCAGCGAGCTTTATGCTGCGAATGCTGGTGAGAATGGATATTGGCCCTTGGGCTTTTTCGTCTGGATGCAAACAAAGATGATAGGCTCAAGCTTTGCCGGCCTTCGCTACGATATCGCGCCGCACGAAGATAATGTGCACGAATACCAACATTCGCTGAGCGGCTATTTAGGCCTTTATACCAGTGAGTTTATGCGCTTTCGCCTCGGTTATGAACACGTAATGCCGACGCTTGCGTCATTTGAGGGCGATCATCGCTTGATGCTTTCCTTGAACTTTATTTTGGGAAACCATCCGGTTGAGCCCTATTTTGCTAATCGCTAGAGGGGTGAAGCTGTTATGAATTCTTTTTCTTTTTTGAAAATAGCGTTGGTGAGCTCTTTTTCTTTAATGGCGCTCGCCAAAGAAATAGAAGTGCATAAAAATGTGGTGCCAGAAGCGCCTGCGGTAAAACTACAGGAGCCGGTACCTAGCGCGCCACCAGTGCCCAAAGCAGCTCCTGCTAAAGCGGCACCTTCAACTAGCGCGCCACCAGTGCCCAAAGCAGCCCCTGCTAAAGCGGTACCTTCAACAACACTTGAGCCCAAAGCCAGTGTTTCGGTAGCTTCAAGCAAACTCTCTGTGGCGACGACCTTGCCGGTGCTAAAATCGGTGGCCAAAGAAATTGGCGGTAATTTTGTGGAGGCAAACTCTCTTTCTACCGCTGCTGAAGATCCGCACTTTGTCAAAGCAAAACCAAGTTTGAAGGCTCTTGTAATGAAGGCCGATCTCTTTTTTCAAATTGGCCGAAGTCTTGAACTGTGGGTGCCGCTCGTTGTCAATTCTTCTGGGAATGCCAAGCTCATTTCTGGCGAGCGCCTTATCACTGTTTCGAATGGGGTGAGTTTGCTTGAAGTGCCAAGTTCTCTCTCTCGTTCCGCGGGCGATGTGCACCCACAAGGCAATCCTCATATTTGGTTAAGTCCCTCCGCAATGCTCAAAGTCGCCGAAAATATGAAAGATGCTTTTAGTAAGGCCGATGAAAAAAATAAGGCGAGTTATGAGAAAAATTATCAAGCGTTTAAGCAGCGAATAAGTGAAGCGATGTTCGGCAAGGAGCTCGTTGCTGCGGCCGGTAATCCTGATTTTCTTTGGCGACTTCATGCCGGCAACAAACTTGCTGCTTATCTTAAGGAAAAGAAAAAAAGCCTTGGCGGCTGGCTAAAACTTGCTCACGAAATCGATTATCCCTTCATCAGTTATCACACGGAGTTTTCTTATTTAGCCAAAGAGTTTTCTCTAAAAATTATTGGGCAAGTCGAGGAGAAGCCTGGTATAGCGCCCAGTTTGCGTTATCAAAATGATCTTATTGAGAAGGCCAAAGCGAATATGGTGAAGCACGTTGTGGCAGGTGCTTATTATGCGGGAAACACAAAATTGATTGAGTTCATTAGCAATGGTATTGGTGGAACGAAGACAATTATTCAAGTTGATTGTGGGCCAGATGAAAGTTTTGAGCAGATGATAACCAGGATTCTTCAAACTTTGGTAAAGGCAAAAGGAGCTGTTAAAATTTTGCCCATCAGGCCAAAGGCCGCTACAGGTGCTTAATGTTTGAAGCGTGGTCGCAAATGATTTGGCCCTTAGTGGCCTGTTTTATTTTAGTGGGAATACATGCCTATTTGGGCATCCATGTCATCGCTCGCAAGGTGATATTCGTTGATTTAGCCTTGGCTCAAATCGCAGGCTTGGGCGCGGTCTATGGCGTTTTTTTAGGCCTTTCTTTCGAAAGCGATCTTTTGCTCATTAAATTAGTTTCGGTGATTTTTACGCTGCTTGGTGCAGGCCTTTTTTCGATGACACGCACCGATAATGAGCATATTCCCCACGAAGCAATTATTGGCATTATTTATGCGGCAGCTTTGTCGATGACGATATTGATGACAGCTAATCTTCCGCATGGATCCGATGAAGTTCAGCAGATGCTTGCTGGTAGTATTTTGTGGGTGCAACCGCAGGAAGTAATCTACACAGGGCTTTTATATGCCGCGGTAGGGCTTTTTCATTGGTTTTGTCGCAAACAATTCTTCGCACTTTCCCATGAGCTTGCGCTCCGCCACCATCCTACCGGTCATACGCGTTTTTGGGATTTTCTTTTTTACGCCACCTTTGGTGTTGTTGTGACCAGTTCTGTGGGTATTGGCGGCGTTTTATTGGTTTTTGGCTTTTTGGTTATTCCCTCTGTTATTGGCGTCTTACTTGCAGGAAGCACTCGCTCGCGTCTTTTTATTGGCTGGTCATCTGGCGTCATCGCCAGCATTGTGGGAGTGGTTTTTTCCTATTATTTTGATTTGCCCTCCGGTCCCACCATTGTTGTCTTTTTGGGCCTCTTTTTGGCCTTGGTCGCCATCTACAAAGAAATAAGGGGAGCTTGCCATCGTCAAGGTATTACCCACGGCCTTTTGATTATTGGTTTGGGCGCGCTTTTTATTTTTATGCCGCAGCTTTTACGCATGTCGTTTAAAGGACAGCAAGAAAAGGTCGCCATGCATCATCAGCTGGGACATCAAGATCAAGGCGCGCGCGCCTTAAACGTCGAAAAGATGCTTACCAAACAAAAGGATGAAATCCTTGAAGCCTTGAATGAAATCGAACGTGCGCAAATTCATGAGTTATTGCCTAAGACGCTGCCGCTTTTATCATCAAGCGATACGCTGATTCGTGAAAAAGCGATTGCTTTACAAGCCAGCATGCATAATCGAGCGGCACTCAATGAGCTGAAAAAAATATTTCCTAAAGAAAAAGATGATTTCTTAAAAATCGGTATCGCAGAAGCGGTCTTGAGCCTAGGTGATGTCAGCGGTTTTTCTTTCTTGGGCCCTTTGCTTGATTATCCCTCAGAATTAGTGCGAAGCGATGCAGCGGAGCATGTGCGCAAATGGCTTCAGAGTGCTCCTGCGGACGATAAAAAACTTAAAGCCTGGCTTCAGTCTCAGCACATCGTCTTTGATGAGGAGACGAGGTCCTATCTTATTCAGGAATAAGACTTTTTTGTTATATAATTGATTAGCGCCACGATGGCGCATAATAATTAACTGTATTTTGATTTTGTTTTGGCTTTTTCAGAGGGTTTAAATGAGATGTTTAAGTCTTATCTTTGTGCTATTCATGGCTTCTCTAAGCATGGCCGAAAAAGATAATGTTTTTGAAGATGCAGAACTGAGTGAACTCGTCGAAGAGCCTATGGAGTACGATGCAGATTTCGACGATAGCGAATTTGCGGGTATTGAGAATGAGTTCGAATCAGGCTTTGAAAGTGGCTCGAGTTTAGCATCTAAAGCTAAGATCCTGACGGATCACGGGGTGCGTCGAAGTGAAAAATCTTTGTCGGTGTTTACGGGCAATGAAATAATCGGCCGAGTTTTTCACTGGAATATATTCCCTCAGGGGCATTTCGAAGTATGGAAAATAGAAGGTCATATCGGTTTGCCTTTGCGTTTTCCTATTTACGATAATGCGTCCAAATCAGCTGGATTTATCGGACGTAAAAGAGGCTTTTTACAAGGGAGCGATTTGATTAAGCCTCGTGGGCCGGATTTTCAAAGCCCTTTTGATATTCAGCGCGCCATACGGCATTTTGCCATGGGTACCGAGCAGGATCCTTACTCGTTGAGCCTCAGCAGAACCCAAGCCTATTCCTTAGCAGAAGGGGATTTGATGCAGGATATGGTTGGGGAAGGGCTTTATGATCAAGATTATCTTTTTGCTCATGCCCGTGCTGATCTCGAACGCTTGCAGCTTGAAAGCGTTGTAGGACCCTTGCTCAAACCAAATATCATCGCAGCAAATGCCTCTTTTCAGCCTCTCTCAAGTCTCAATGTTCATAGTTTTGTGAAAGAGCTTAGCGTTGATCTTAGCTATGCCGGTGACTTTTTTGCACCTATGGGACCGGTCGCTAAAAATGACGATAGCTTTGTGCTTGATAATGAGCAGCGCTTAATTTTGCGTGAAGAAGGGAATGTCCAAAGTTTTTCGACGACCTTTGCAAGTAGCTATCAGCCTGTTCAATGGTTTGCGATGAAGCCCTATCTTTCCTATTCGCATCTTTTTCTCAATGATCTTGAAGGCGACCAGCCGGTACAGAACGACAATCGCTATGGGACGGGCGGCACTCTTGGTCATCTCATGAGTTTTTATTTCAATGAGGCCAAAGATTCGGCTCTTAGTTTACGTACTGAATTAAGATTATTCTCACAAAACTTTGAGCCCCATTATTTCGGCGGCAATTACATGCTCGATCGCCAAAGCTATAGAGAGAGTGGCCTTAATCCAATCTCCAAGGCCCACTATGTGGGGTTCGATAATCAGGATTCAGCTCGTTATGGCTATAATCTCGAGCTTGCTTATGCTTTAAATACTATATTTTCATCGAAGCTTGGCTTTGAAGAAGCGCGCCTCGCTCGCACCAATGAAATTATTGCACCTTTGAGACAAATTCGCTGGATCAATAAAATAAATATTAATGATTTGATGAGTCTCTATCTAGCCTATCAGGCCACTTCGCTCAGTCTAATGAAAGAACTCTTTGATTTTGAGAAAAGTCGTGGGTTATTATCCTTAAGAGGGCAGATAAAGCTGATGCAATTTTTATATGTTGATAGCTGGCTGAAGCATGGATTTGGTATAAAAGATAAATATCAGGTGGCATCGGGCATAGGCGGCGAAAATGCGGGACAATGGCTTTCAACTGCCGCGGAAGAACGCAGTCTGAACTTTGGATTGGGTGTAGAATTTGCCATGACCTTTTAAGACACGAGCGGGGGCGACGTGAATTATTCGGAATCATTTTTGGGGACGATTGCGTCTTTACAAGATAAAAAAGAATATGAAAATTTACATTGGGAAGGATCTTTTGATGATTATTTAAAAATCGTCAAAGAGGATCCCAAGGTCACTCGCACTGCCTTTCAGCGTCTTTACGACATGATCATGGCTTTTGGCAAAACCGAATACGTCGATTCGAAAAAAAGGTTGGTTCACTATAACTTTTTCGACGATCCCATTGATAAAGGCAAGGACGCTGTTTTTGGTTTGGATATTCCCTTGATGCGTTTGATCAATGTTATCAAAAGTGCGTCTTTGGGCTATGGCACAGAAAAAAGAGTAATTCTTTTACATGGCCCCGTAGGCTCGGCAAAATCTACCATCGCGCGTCTGTTGAAAAAGGGCATTGAATATTATTCAAAAACTCCCGAGGGGCGGCTTTTTACCTTTGCCTGGATCATCCCAAAGGATCTTCATCATATCAGTGGCGGGCAGGATGTTTTACTCGATCCACTTCACGAAGAGCCATTAAAACTTTTGCCTGCTGAGATTCGCGAAAGTGCCATTGCCAAATTAAAGTTAGGCAATGACCAACATCACATTCGTATAAAAGGTGATCTAAACCCAGCCAGTCGCTATATTTTTCGTTTGCTCATGGATTATTACAAAGGCGATTTAGCCCGCGTTTTGTCCCATGTGCGCGTCCGCCGCTTGCTATTGAGTGAAAAAGATCGCGTAGGGATTGGCACTTTTCAGCCCAAGGATGAAAAGAATCAAGATTCTACTGAGCTCACTGGCGATATCAACTATAGAAAAATCGCGGAATTTGGTTCAGATTCTGACCCTCGTGTTTTTAATTTTGATGGTGAGTTTTGCGTTGCTAATCGTGGCATCATCGAGTTTATTGAAATCCTAAAACTTGATGTCGCATTTTTATATGATTTATTAGGTGCTACTCAAGAACATAAAATTAAGCCCAAGAAATTCGCGCAAACTGATATTGATGAAGTAATTATTGGTCACACCAACGAAGCAGAATATCGCAAACTCTTAGCGAATGAGTATATGGAAGCCTTGCGTGATCGTACGGTGAAAATTGATATACCTTATATCACCAAGATGAAAGAAGAAATGCGTATCTATGAACGCGACTACAACAATAAAATTATTCGTGGCAAGCATATTGCTCCCCACACCGTTTCGATGGCTTCCTTGTGGGCAGTACTGACACGGCTTGAGCCACCGAAGGGATATAATTTAACGCTTCTACAAAAACTTAAATTATATGATGGAAAGAGTTTGGCTGGTTTTACCGAAGACAGCGTTAAAGAACTTAGAAAGCAAGGCGTGCGCGAGGGTATGGATGGTGTGTCTCCTCGCTATATTCAGGATAAAATATCCAATGCCTTGGTCAGTGACATGAGTCAGACCAGCATTAATCCTTTTATCGTGCTCAACGAGCTTGAAGCAGGGCTTAAAACCCATTCTTTGATCACCAATGAAGATGAACGTAAACGCTATTTGGAACTTTTGCAGGTCGTACGGCAAGAATATGAAGATGTCGTGAAAAATGAGGTACAACGAGCAATAGCAGCGGATGAAGACGCGATTGCTAAGTTGTGTGCAAACTATGTCGATAACGTGAAGGCTTATACCCAAAAAGAGCGCGTGCGTAATAAATATACAGGTCAAGATGAAGAGCCTGATGAACGCTTGATGCGCTCGGTAGAAGATAAAATTGATATTCCAGAAAGCCGCAAGGAAGATTTCCGTCGAGAAATTATGAATTATATCGGCGCTCTGGCGGTTGATGGCAAGAAGTTTGATTATCGTACCAATGAGCGTTTGCAAAAGGCTCTTGAACTGAAACTCTTTGAAGATCAAAAAGATACCATCAAACTTACGACCACAGTTTCCAATGTGGTTGACCGCGAAACGCAAGAAAAAATCGATATCGTTAAGCAGCGCCTGATTAAAAATTATGGCTATAACGAAGAAAGTGCCACGGATGTTTTGAACTTTGTGGCGAGCATCTTTGCTCGGGGCGATGTACGAGCAGACTAGGGGGCTTCATGGGTCTGCGCATTCATAATGATCATGTTCGTTTTAATGATGTCATTCGTGGTCGCATTAAAAAGAATTTGAAAGAGTACATCAAGAGCGGCGAATTTATTGCCAAGCAAGGCAATGAAAAAATCTCTGTACCTATTTCTCGTGTAGATTTGCCGCATTTTCGCTTTTCTGATCAACAAGGGGGTGTTGCCCAAGGCCCTGGAGAGAAAGGTGATTCTTTGTCTAAGGGTGATCAAGACAAAGGAAATGGCGACAAAAAAGCGAGCCAAGAGGGGAGCGAGCATGCCATTGAGGTGGAAGTCTCTTTGAGTGAGCTTGCTGATATGCTTGGCGAAGAATTGGGTCTGCCAAATATCGACAAAAGAGGCAGCAATCGGCTCCACAGCGAGGCGCTTAAATATACCGGCATTCATAATACTGGGCCTAATGCCTTAAGACATTTTAAGCGCACCTTCAAAAATGCCTTGAAACGTCAAATATCGATGGGCATTTATGACCCCGAGCATCCAGTCATTGTGCCGATCAAAGAGGATATGCGTTTTCGCAGTTTTAAACGCCATGTGAAGCCCCAATCAAACGCCGTGATAATCTACATGATGGATGTGTCAGGCTCCATGGGCGATGAGCAAAAAGAAATCGTGCGCATTGAAAGTTTTTGGATTGATACGTGGCTTAGGCGTCATTACGATGGTATTGAGTGCCGTTACATTATTCACGACGCCATGGCCAAAGAAGTCGATCGCACGACTTTTTTTCATACGCGAGAATCGGGCGGCACCATGATTAGCTCGGCCTATCGCCTTTGTGCCGATATTATCCGTGCTGATTATTCGCCGAGCGAATGGAACATTTATCCTTTTCACTTTTCTGACGGCGATAATTGGTCGGTAGATGATACGCGACTCTGTGTAGGCCTTTTGAAAAAGCGCATTCTGCCTTTTGTGAATCAATTTAGTTATGGACAGGTGGAATCGCCCTATGGTTCAGGACAATTCATCAAAGATTTGCGTGAGCAGTTGAAAAGCCATGAAAAATTGGCGCTTTCAGAAGTGAAAGACAAAGAGGGTATTTACCAATCGATTAAAGATTTTTTGGCTCTGGGAAAATAACACCATTTATCAGGTTAACGGCATGCCTAAAGCACTCTCACCCGAACTTCACGATATGCAAAAACGAGTCGAAGCTTGTGCGAAAAGCTATGGTCTCGATTGTTTTGAAACTATCTATGAGGTGCTTGATTACGATGAAATCAACATGGTGGCCGCCTATAGTGGCTTTCCTGTGCGCTATCCTCATTGGAAGTGGGGAATGGAATATGAACGCTTAAAAAAAGGCTCTGAATACGGCTTTAGTAAAATTTATGAAATGGTTATTAATAACGACCCCTGTTATGCCTATTTAATGGAAAGTAATACCTCGGTGGATCAAAAATTAGTGATGTGCCATGTAACGGGCCATAACGATTTTTTTAAAAATAATTTTTCCTTTGCTCACACTAATCGCACCATGATCAATGAAATGGCTAATCATGCATCCAGTGTGCGTCGCTATATGAACTGGTATGGCGTGAATGAGGTCGAAAGTTTTATCGACCGCGCTTTGTCCTTGGAAAACCTCATCGATGTGAATGCGCCCTACATCGTACGTGGGGGAAAGAAAGAAGAGGACAACGATAAAATTCGCGATATAGGTAGCGAAATAAAACGTATTCCTACCCAGCATGAGTACATGGAGCGTTATTTAAATCCCGACAGTTTTATTGAGAAGCAGCGCGCTAAATTGAAGGAAGAGCAGGAGCTTGCGGCGATGAAATTCCCGAAAAACCCTCGCCGCGACGTCTTGGGCTTTTTATTGGAACATGCGCCTTTGAAAAAATGGCAAGCGGACATTTTAGGGATGATACGTGAAGAGGCCTATTATTTTGCGCCTCAGGCCATGACGAAAATTATGAATGAGGGCTGGGCTTCTTATTGGCATGCGAAGTTGATGTCAGAAAAAATGATGGAGTCTTCTGAGCTCATCGATTTTGCTGATCGTCACGCAGGAGTGATGGCAACGAGTCCCCAAAGTCTCAATCCTTACAAACTTGGCATTGAGCTCTATCGCGATATCGAGGATCGCTGGAACAAGGGTCAATTTGGCTCAGAATGGGAACATTGCGGGGATATGAGCGAGAAGCGTCAATGGGATAAAAAACTAGGCTTGGGTCGGGAAAAGATTTTTCAAGTGCGAAAAATATATAGTGATTTGACTTTTATTGATGAGTTTTTAACCTTGGATTTTTGTAAAAGAATAGGCCTTTTTACTTATGGTTATGACAAGCGTAAACAAGAGTTTGTTATTGAATCACGAGAATTTGCGGCTATTAAACAAAAATTATTATCTAGTTTAACCAATCTTGGACAACCACAAATTCAGGTAATTAACGGAAACTATGAAAATCGTTCCGAATTATTGCTTGAGCATATTCATCGTGAAGCCGAGCTGGATGTAAATTTTGCCCGAGAGACCTTGAGAAATTTAGCATATATTTGGAGTCGGCCGGTCCATATTTTTACCAAGATCGATGATCGAGAAATTATCCT
>JBPOIV010000178.1:0-3750 GCA_052034245.1 Myxococcota bacterium | reverse complement strand
CTGTGGCTCTAGAAAGCCAAGACCAGGCTTTTCAAAAATTCATGTCTTTTAATTTGGAGAATTTACCTTCCCTAATCAATGCTCTAGAAGAATATCAAGATAATGAGGCAGCAAAAGTAGTTTTGTCCTTCATAAAAGGAGCCAATTTTGCCGAGCGTTTTAAGCGGTTTGAGGATCTGCCCAACAAGGATGCTCAAATTAAGGCTTTTATGCTAAATTTTGGCCCTGAGAATGGCTTAGCGGATGAGGTACTTTTAAACTTAGCCAAACTAATAAATGCCCCAGAACAATTGGAGAACCTATTAGGGTGCTTCAAAGAGGGCTCACCCTGGAGTCAACATCGGCTTTTTGCAACGGTGCTTTGGCTTTTAGGTGTGGGTTTTGACTCTCGCTCTATTGAGCAGTGCCAAAAAGATGAAATTCTTAGCCTCTTTTTTAGGAAAGAATTTTTGAGCTCACCTTACTCTTTTGAAGAGTTCAAGAACTTTCCTCTCGAAGAGATTTGGAAAACAATTTTTGAATCCTATTTGCGAGGCCCCAAGGATAAAAAAACCTTGGTCATTGGCTGTGGCAAATTATATTCAGAAAGTCCCTTTAGTTGTGCTTGTACTTCGTTAAATGGCCATCGCGATGAGCTGACCGTTGATTATAGCCCGACTGTGTTTCCTAATATTGTAGCCTCTGTAACTGATCCAAAAGTCTGGACCTTGATAGATGATGAAAGTTTTGATCTTGTCGTCGAAGAATCAAATGCCATCATCGATGCGACTGGCAAAGGCCTTTTAGAGGAAGAAGAAATTTTGCGTCATGTTTATCGCGTGCTAAAACGAGGCGGAAAATTTCAAGATCCTCGCCTGGTTTCACCAGATCTTAAAGACCTGCTTGAAAGGATAGGATTTAGCAATTTCGATTTTGAAGCCAAAAGTGCGACTAAATAATTATTCGTAAAAGCTCGATAAAAGGGGGTGCGTTATAACGATATGACGCACCCCTTTTTGTTGGTCTATGTTTTCTCTCTGCACAAAAATAGTCATTCTCCAACAGCGCTAAGCAAAAATTCCGCATAGGGCGAGCTATAGTATCCCTCTAAAAGATACAGGACTTTGTGAGGGCACTCTTACTGTGCGCTCTGCATACTCCAAATAAATTCCCTAAGCTTCTGAGGATAATCGGTGATTATTTCATCCACTCCCATAGCGATAGCGCGTTGCCAATCTTGAGACTCATTGATGGTCCAAGGTATAACCTTAAGGCCTTGTGCATGAAGTGCGGAAACCAGTTCTTGGCTCAGCAAAGTGAAGTTCGGAGACACAGCAAAAAGATTCATTTCTTCTTTTAGGCCGAGCATATCGATGGTCTCATCCTCGACGAGAGCGACAGTCTTTAGCGAGGGCATGCGCGCATTGGCGATTTTCAAGGTACGAAAATCAAAGGATTGAAGCGTGATTCTTTCCATGAAACCGCTTTTTAAAAATGCATCAAGGACGAGAGTCACAAACTCTTCCGGGGCAACCGTGTATTCAGGGTGCTTCGGGAAGATCTTTGTCTCAATGTTAAAGCCAATAGTTCGCGCCCTAGGATGGGGAGAATTTCTCACAAGATCAAAGACCTCGTGAAGCGTCGGAATTCGGGTACCCGGGATAGAAATTTGTCTTTTAAAAGACGGATGTTGAAGCCTTCCGCAATCAAAACTTTGAACGGAGGCTAAACTTAACTTATTAATGAGTTGAGGCGTACTTATAGGAGTGTCATCGGCATTCACACAAATTTGCGGATTGATAAAAGGATCGTGGCTGACCACGAGTATGCCATCTGCAGTGACCGCAAGATCCATTTCGAGCACATCTGCGCCTCCTTTTATCGCCTCATCAAAAGCCACTAAGGTATTTTCTGGAAGTATGCCCCTACAGCCCCGATGACCCTGCACTTTGATAGTAGGCGCGCCTGACGAGCCTGTAAAAGCAAAGAAGAGAATAAGAAGGAAGAGAATTTTTCGCATATGTATCCCTAAGCAACACCCTTCTAATAAAATTCTCTTTCACTCTATTCCTTGTGATTGCCCCAATTTAAAAGCCCACTATCCGTGGGCTCGAAATACACTTTGAGACGGAACTTATTGTTTGTAGTTAAAAGCGCCGAGATAATCTTTTTTGCCGAGATTCACGCCGTTGTGACGCAGAATCGAATAGGCGGTGGTGAGGTGAAAATAAAAATTAGGAAGTGCATGCTGAATAAAATACTCTTCACCCATTAAATATTTTCCCTCCCAACGTGGATGACTCACTTTTTTCTCGCCGGCATTGGCAAAATCACTTTCTTTAAAGCTCCCCAAATAGTTCACCACTTTTTCCAGGCGTGCCTTGAGCTCCGGCAAGGTTTTTTCGGTGTCAGGGTGCTGGGGAATCTCTTTGTTAGCGAGGGAAGAAGCTGAAAATTTCGCCACATCGCAACAGATTTGTACTTGGCGAATAAAGTTAAATTGATCGGGCGCGAGGCGCGAATTGAAGAGCACTTCGACATCGAATTTTTTCTCAGTGGCAAAGAGCGCCGCTTTATCAAGCATGGCTGATAGGTTCATAAGCATCTTGGAAAATTGAGTGAAGGTGGCGAAATAATTCATAACTCGATCCTTTGAAAGTGTTGAATGGGCAAAGTGTATGCTCATCAACGAGAAGATCGATGGCCTCTACGCACTCAGATGAAAAAATTCGACCCACTGAAATTCAGTGCGTGCATAATTTGCAATAAAGGCCGAGTGGAAAGAACATTGTAGCCAGCATAAAAATCAAATAAGAATTCACTCGGCATCTTCCAAATCAAAGGAAATTAGTATGAAATTATTTTATCTTGTGGCTTCGATGATCCTATTTTTGCAAAGCTGCGTGACATCCCCACAAATTGCCAGTTTTCCCGATGCCAAAATAGTTGAAATATCGTCAATGGCGGAACTCAAAGCTTTTGTTCGCTCCGAAACCCTGGTGCTTTTTGATCTTGATCACACGGTTTTTGAAGGTGCCCAGATTTATGGCCATGCCAACTGGTTTTATGGCGTGATCGACGAGGCTAAAAAAGAAGGGATTTCCCCCGATGAAACTATTAAAAAGATTTTTCCCGTATGGTTAAGATCGCAAGAACGAGCAAGCATGAAGCCAGTTGAAGCACTCACTCCTGCTTTAATCAAGGATTTGCAAGCCAGAGGGATTAAAGTCATGGGATTAACGGCGCGGCAAACGCCCTTGATACCAGCAACTTTAAGACAGCTCGCAGAACTAGACATTGATTTTAGAAAAACTAGCCTCAACCCCGCTATTTTTGGCGACAAGGAATTTGCGGCACCCGTCGCATTCAGCAACGGTATTTTATTTACCTCAGAGTTTGTCAAAAAAAGCGCGGTGCTCAAAGCTTATTTAGACCGCATTGCATTCAGACCTCAACACATTGTTTTTGTCGATGATAGCAAAAAACATGTCGAAGATTTGGTCCAAACATTTCAAGCGATGGGCCTAAGCATTTCAGGTCTTCATTATCCCATTGTCGAAGCCCGTCGTTCCGCATGGGATCAAAATGAAGCCCTTAAAATATATCAAGAATGTGATGAAGATGAATTTAAGCAAAAAGCACTATGCGGGCAAAAATCTTAAACCTTAACCCCGCATTAAAAAATAGGTGGCTATTTGCCTAGAGCTGTCGGCTGAGGACATTTTCTCGGTAGTTCTCACCATCATGAGAAAGGATAATTTCTCGATCATC
>JBPOIV010000231.1:0-4146 GCA_052034245.1 Myxococcota bacterium | reverse complement strand
GGTTAAAGAAGCATTACAGCAAAATCAAAATTTTCTACTACCAAACCGTCCACCAATTTGCATGGCAGAGCTACGCCAAAAGGGTGGTAGCATGGAAAGAGCTGACATTATTAAAAGCCCAAACAGCATAACAAATTTTGACATGGATTATGATAGCGCTTTTGTTAATGTGGCAAATAATGGCCTCGTGGATAATCTTTGCGGACTATCTTTAAAGACAAATTTGATGGTTAATGGCGTTCTTTTTAACCCGACCTATCATTATGTATTGGATGATCCAAATTTTGTGGGGAGTGTTCATGATCATAATGATATTAGCTCTGAGCTCGATGTAACGGTGTATAATGTCAAGCTCGGTAATGGTCGTAAACTAGATAATAATAGTTACGATAGTGCATGCGCCCTCAGCAGCGTTATCGAATTTACCAACCTCGATAATGATGAACAAGACCTAAAAAGAGGCTCCGGCGTGAGTTTTGACAATCTCTTTGGTGATGGTCTAAATACTGCCATTTACTTGACATCCGACGGCGACAAAACAGTCGATGATCATGATACCTGGGCTATTTTGTATAATAGCGAAGCTCAGCATAATGAAGAGCAAGTGATTGCTGTTGAACTTCTGGGTCATCGTCAAGAGGATTACCGAGATGTGCTTCGCATGAATTTTGATCCTGAAAAAGAAAAGCTATTTTTAGGACTTCGCAAGGATTTTGAACTTAGCGAAGAAGACAGTGCTGGCGGAAGAGCTTTTCTTGCCTACACGGTTCATACCTGGGATGGCTCTCATCCAGAAGGCATTCGTGCCCTAAGAAAAGATGCTGCTAATTGCTTTGAAGCCGCAGACCCGTGGGCTCGCCAATTTTTCAATCGCGAAGATTTGCGCGTTGATCGTCTAACACCTTTACGTGCTGCTGAGTTTGCCGTGCGCTCACAATGTTTTTCCAATAGCCGCGCGAATCAACGATGGCGTACTGAAGAGGTTGGATACTGGAGCATAGGTTCAGACTATGGTGTGCACGGAAATGTCGTCATCAATCCAGGCTGGCTTGCACCTGATCTTGAATTTGATTTTTATGTTCAAAGATTTGACGAAGCGGTGTTTAAAGGTCCGAATGTAAAGGGAAGAACCGATGGCACAGGCCAGATAATGGTTGAAATACCAACCTTAATGGAAGGTGATCGCGTCTTACTCAGAGCGGCAGATGCTTGTTGCAGTGATTATGACTTGATATTGCCTTGTGTGCCCGAATTTACGGGTTTCATAGGTATGCCGGGCGTGCCCTATATTCCCAGCACCTTAGTTCCGCCAAGGGTAGATGTAGAGCCTCCATTTATTCCAGATCTAACTATACCGACGGGTCCAGTGGTTCCAGTGATTGGGCCGGTACTGACACCTTCACTTTAAAGTAGAGTTTAGCTACAAAGATTAAGGGGTCGA
Source organism: Myxococcota bacterium (assembly GCA_052034245.1). Lineage (GTDB taxonomy): Bacteria > Myxococcota > UBA727 > UBA727 > JABDBI01. The sequence continues at coordinate 2,705 of JBPOIV010000231.1, read as the reverse complement.
AGGGCCCCTTTTTACATTTTCTTCCCCGTTTTGGCGAGGATAAAATGAGACCACAGGCCGCTAAAAATAAGGTTCTGAGCAAAGAAAGCAAAGCTGACTGCGCTGGTATTTGTGGCAAAGCTCAAATAAAGGTATATGAACTTTGAACTAGGCTAATAATCACAATAAATATAATTATTTCAAATTATCCACGATTAATATTAATATCATAAAAGAATTTTTAGGTGGATAATTATGCTTATTTTAGTGCCAGTTTTATGCGCGCTTTTTCTTGCTTCATGTGGCCAGGAAGAGAGGGCTAAAAAGCCTGATGATGTGGTGAATGCCGCAGAAAAAGAAGAAAAAGAAAAGCCTAAAAACCCCAGTGTAAATGCGAATGTCACACCACCTGGCTCACCCATTAAAGCACCTAAGCCCGTCAATAAACTGCCTGATTACAATTTGGGGGGCGGTGAAGGCAAAGGTGGCATCAATAACCAAGACGGCGATAATTATTGCAAGCATGAGCCTACAGGCCCAACGGGGATAATTTGTGATACAGGCTTAGAAGCGCCTTGCAATGTTGGCGAAATAGTTTGCGAAGATCGGCATAGTTCTTGCGTTAATGTGATTGCAAGTTGTGGTTTGCAAACATTTTTAGCGGCTCGCCCTTTTTCAGCAGGCCAAGAAGCCATAGCCTTTGCCAGCGGCGATTTTAATGGCGATACTATTCCCGATGCCGCTGTGATTAATCAAACAGTGAACACCATTTCGATTTTGTTGGGACTTGGCAACGGTGAGTTTCAAAGCCCTTCAACGGTTCCTTTGAGTTTTAATCCGCGCGATATTGCTACAGCAGATTTGGATGGCGATTTAGATCTTGATTTAGTTATTGTGCATCCTGCTGAAGATGGCACTACTGTTTGCCTCGGAAATGGCGCCGGTGCCTTTGTTTGTAACGCGGGGCCTGCAACCGGCGATAATCCGGTAGCACTTGCCTTAGGCGAGTTTAGTAATACCGATGGTATTGACCTTGCAGTGGTAAATTATGGCGCCAACAGCGTAAGTGTTTACCAAGGCAATAATAATGGCACTTTTCAAATGCCTAATAATTTTGCGGTAGGTTCAGGGCCCGTTGCCATTGATTCAGGGGCATTGGCTAATTCTAGCGCTAGAGATTTAGTGGTGGTGAATGCACTTGGTGATTCCATATCGGTTCTTATAGACAATAACGGCGGCTCCTATCTGCCCGCAGTGACCTATCCGGTGGGCAATTATCCAAGTGCAGTAGAACTTGCTGATCTTGATAATGATGGGGATCTTGATGTGGCTGTCGCCAATGTTGATAGTGATGACGTCACCATCCTTTTTAACGATGGTTTTGGCGTGCTTTCATTACTCAGTGAATTCCATATATTGTCTGCCACCTATGACGTTTGTCCTAATCCAACTGCTATTACTTCAGCAGATATAGATGGAAATAGTTATATAGATTTATTGTTGTCCTGCGATGATCGCATTAGTATTCTTTTCAATGAGAATGGTGTTTTTGAAGAACAACAGTACACGACAGGAAAAGCAGCTTCCGATATTAGTGTGGAAGATGTAAATGGTGATTCTTATCCTGATGTTTTAGTCAGTGCCTTTGACGGCGAAATAATAGTATTTTTAGGAAGTGTTGATGGCACCCTAAGTGCGGTGACGAGCGATTTTAACTGCCTCTCTGCAAGAGGGCTTGCTTTAGGAGATGTTGATCAAGATGGCGATCTTGATGTGGCGATTGGTTGCCCTGGTGAAGGCAATGTCAAAGTGCGACTCAATAATGGTGATGGAACCTATGGCACAAGTGCCGCCTATTTGGCGACGGGAGAAGCAGTCAATGTTGCTCTCGCTGATCTGAATAATGATACTTATGTCGACCTCATTTTGTTGCTTAAAGTTTCAAATGAACTTCGCATAGTTTTTAATAACCAAGATGGTACTTTTAGCGGGCCGGTAAATTATACCCTGACCCTTGCTACGCCACAGTCCTTAACCGTGACCGACATTGGTGGTGATGGAGATTTGGACATCGTGGTGACAAATCTTAGCGACGAAAGTGTAAGTCTGTTTTTCAATAATGGACTTGGAGTGTTTAGTACTATCCTCAACGACGTGAGTGCGGCTTCAAATCCTTATGATGTGGCTGCAGGTAATTTCGATGGTGCGTTCGGTATGGATCTTGCTATTCCTTATCGAGGAAGCGACCTCATAGAAGTGCGTTTAAGCGGCGGCGAAAATCTATTGTATCCGACTAAGGTGTTGTATCCTTTAGCGGTTGGATCGCTTCCGTCCTCGGTTGCGGTTGGCGACGTAAATGGCGATGGATGGGCTGATATTGCCATTGCTGAATCGGGTACGGATAAAATTTCTTTTGCGCTCAATAATCCGATGAGTCCTGGATCATTTAGCATTAGCCCCACCCAGTTTGATGTGGGTGATAATCCTCTTTCGGTGATTCTGGTCGATGTAAACGCGGATGGCAATCTTGATGTCGTGTCGGCAAATGAAGACGACGCCAGCATCAGCGTTATCACTTTGGATGGCGCGCTCAACGTTCTTGAAAACCAAAAATATATAGTCGGCGGTGGCCCTTATGAAGTTGTTGCTGGGCGTCTCGATGATGATTTTGATCTGGATCTTATTACTTCATTAGGCTTTCAAGATGGCATGTCGATTATTCTGAA
>JBPOIV010000139.1:0-5545 GCA_052034245.1 Myxococcota bacterium | reverse complement strand
CATAGAAGAGCATCTCGCGACACAGCCTATTTCTGTTTTAGGATCTGAGATTATCCATATAAATGCTTTTTCTCGGCGAGCAGCACATGATCCCTATTCTATTCCCGACGATATTGGGGTTATTGGCAAGAATCGCTTACTTATTTTCCACATCCAGCATCCTTATGCTCATCGAATTGTTGCGAAAGTTTCCCAAGTAAATGACATCAATGAGCAGGCAGTAGTCTTCGGTGAAAAGGCGGAAGAAAGAACGAAAGAAGTCTCACTGAAGCTCGATAAAAATAAACAAGCTGAATATGTGCTCGCAAAACTTGGGAGTAGGACGGCTTGTAATCATTATCTTGACGTCGAAGTATATGACCTTAACAATAATTTATTGTGTACCAAAAGACAGATCATCGAGGTTAGAGCTCATAAATATGAATCTGAAAAATTTAAAACAGCTGCTGGCCAAAAACGTGAAAACAAATCGGGAAAAAAGCCACGAGCAAAAAAGTGTCGGCTTTAAAAAAAAATTATTTCGCTAGGATAATAGCGACGTAATGGCTGACGCTGCCCATGATCACGAATAAATGCCAAACGGCGTGGTGGTAAGGAACACGCTTCATCAAATAGACCACTGCGCCGCCGGTATAAAATGCGCCGCCGGCGAGGATCCATTGCAAGACCTCAACGCTTAAGGCCTCAGTCATAGGCTTATAGGCAACGGTTGCGATCCAGCCCATACCCACATAGAGCATGGTTGAGAGCAAACGAAAGCGACCCGTATAAAAGAGCTTAAAAATAAGTCCCACAAAGGCCATCGACCAAACGGCCGTCAACATACCAAGGCCCCATTGGCCCCCTAAATTAATAACCAAAAAAGGCGTATAGGTCCCCGCAATCAAAAAATAGATGCCTATATGATCGAAAATTTTAAATATTCTTTTGGCGCCGAGAAAAGGCAGTGCGTGATAAAGAGTCGAGGCAGTATAAAGAAAAATCAAAGAAATCCCATACACCAAATAACATATAAAATGGGTGCTCGATTTCATTTGCGCTGCAAGCATAAGCAAGACGGTTAATCCCACTATGCTCATCAAAGCACCTAAACCGTGAATAATACTATTGGCGATTTCTTCTCCCCGCGAATAGTGGTGCATTCCTGAAGCCGTTGCCATGCAAACATCCTTTAATTTTGATTCGTATTAAGCCTAAGCCATTAGCATTTTAATTTCTAAAATTCGGCCCACATGAAATATTTGTTCCTCTTTGCTCAACGAACACAATGCACGTAGCGCAGGGAATGCTTTTCCTTGATAGCTCTCTGTACCCACAGAAAGTGGCTTAATTACTCGTTCAGATTTAGTATTGTTAGCCTTAAGATAGGTCAAACAAAGTTCTTTTTTCGCGCTTATCGCTTCCTTGATTAGGCCAAAGAGTTCCCCTTCGGAGTAAAGTTCTTTTGCTTTTCTATAAGCGTGAGCCGTAAAAAACTGATGAATCCTTTTATCGGTACGAATGTGTTGCGCCTGTATTGGCGTCTTTAAATACACGCCTTCAAAAGAAGTGCAGCGACTGAGTCCTACATAGACCTGGCCTGCCGCAAAAACACCTCGACCAATATCGAGGATAACCCGCTCAAAAGTCTTGCCTTGGCTCTTGTGAATAGTTACCGCCCAAGCAAGCCGAATGGGAAATTGACTAAAAGTACCTACGGATTCTGATTTTATTTCATCATTTTCTATTTTAAAGCGCACTACTTCCCAACTGAAACGCCCTACTTCCACCAGTCGATTATTATTTTCAAGCCGCACGCCTAAAACTTCTTCATTGTCGACGGTCTTAATCGATTCGATAATTCCCATCGTGCCATTGACCCAGCGTTTTTTAGCATCGTTATTAAGGAGCATCACTTGAGAGCCTATCTTAAAACTCAAAATCGGCGCGGTAGGAAAATATTCTTTGCTAAAATCGCCGCTTACTTCAGCTTTGTAGATGTGAAGCCGACCTACAAGCTTGCGAAGTTGTGCATCATTGATTTCGTCAGCCCGTTGATTGGTGGTACTTAGATGAATGGAGAACTCATTGCCTGCCTCCTTAGGCTCAACATTATAACGAGAGTTTAACTTGATGAGATCCTGCTCTTCAATGCTGTTGTTGCGAATACGATTGAGAAGATCGACGAATTCCTGATCTTTTTGGCGATATACTTTTTCAAGCTCAATAATTTCGATTGGGAATTCTTCAAAAACACGTGCGCTGAAAAAATAGGGACTGTCATAGAGGGTCGAAAAAATAGACATTTCCTCAGCATTCACTACGGGCGGAAGCTGATAGAGATCACCGACAAAAACCATTTGCACACCGCCAAAGGGCTTATCGCCATCAGGACCGTAGAGACGCAAAAAAGTATCGATACAATCGAGCACATCGGCGCGCACCATTGATATCTCATCGATAATTATTATTTTTAAGGCTCGGTAAAGTTTAGAATTTCGTGGCCTAATTTTTCGTTCGCGAATTTTCTCAACGGTAACGTCAATATAAAAGTTAAAAAAGCTATGTATCGTTTGGCCTTTTACATTGAGCGCGGCTACTCCCGTGGGCGCAAGAATTACCGGTTTTAAAGGACTATGCTCCCTAAAATAATCAAGCAATGTCGTCTTGCCGGTGCCGGCTCTACCAGTGATGAAAAGACTCTGAGAACCTCCTTTAAGAAGCTCTAATGCTCGCTCAATTTGTGGATTAATTTCTATGGACGCCATCTCTCCACCTGCTTTTCCCAGAACAAATTATATACAATTGAGAACCCTAATCTTTCATGGCCAAAGGGTAAAGGGATCATATCTTTTTAACTGAGTTATCTGCATTAGATTCTAAAGATAAAAAAAAAGGTCCCATCCGGGACCTTTCATAACAATACTATTAAAGCTATTCTACAGCATGGAAAAAATATTTTCCTTTGCCCTCAACTGTCTCAAAGCGAACCACATATGATCCTTCGCTTTGATGCACGATTTTAGCCCCTTTGAACGCTTTATTAATCACCAGAGATTTTAAGAGAATATTATAATTATAAGACCAATTATCACTTTTCCATGCTTCAATATGAGAGCCATCTAAGGAATATCTAATTTTTTCTGCCGAGGCCAAGAGACTGTTCATTGGCACTGTCTCAATGATTTTTTGCGCTACTAAATCGTGAATATTTACTGCTATTTCTTGGCCATTATACTTGGTATAAAGTACATATAATAAATCCCGATCAAGAAAAACATCTCTTATTTTAATCGATAATAAAGGTTGTTGCTCATAAATCATAGCATTAGGTACAGTAATCCTTCTTATTTCACTATTATCAATATGATAAAGAAATATACTTGGATGAGAACTAACACTTATACCGCTAAAAAATCTTCCACCTTCGGAAAGATGTATATTAGTTAAAGGACAACCAGGATCCACACTTTTTATCTCATTGCTCGAAAGATTCACCACGATATAAGGAGCCGATTGAAACCATGGGTTTTTCATTTCGATCAAAAGCGTGTTTTGCTCGATGAAGGCACGATGAATGGTATTTGCCCTCATTTCTAGCGGCAGTGAAATGGAGTGGCCCTCATCGCTATCTGTGAAATTAAATAAGGCTAGGGCACCTGAGTTAAATTGAACCAAGATACCATCTGCCAATTTTTCATAGGGATAAGTGATAACAATTGCCTTTCGTGCTGGTTCCTTCAGCGTAAAAGAATACTCGAGATTATCGTCGTAAAGATCATGAATGGCAATATTTTGACCATCGACAGTGGCATAGAAACCTCGCTCAAAAGAGATTTGCTCTTCATCAGAGAAACTCGAAAAGGCACTCATGGATAGCGCTATTCCGAAAAATAAAACTAAATAGTTCTTTATTTTCATATGACCCCCGCACACAAGTGCAATTTTATGTGCCTCATTTGTCGGCTCTTTTGTTAGCGGGACGTGCTTTGACTTGGTTAGATTTTTTGAACGATCTTTAATTTTCTAAAATGGAGTGTTTAGGGGATATTTCGTCGCAAAAGAAGCGGAGAAAATACTAAAATGAAGTTCTCGAACGAACCCTTCGTTAGACAGGCCGTATTATGCTCGTGAATTTAACTATCAATAATGATTACATTATTCAGCAATAATTAGCCTAAAAGCTCCCAATAAAAGACAGTAACCCGTCGATATCTTTGATTACCAAACTCACAGAAAACGCTGCTAAATCAATGTCATATGAAATATGAACGCCCTTAATAACGATTTTTGGCGAATAACGGCCAAGGACCGTAATTCTGCTAGCGATATTAGGTCGGAGCAGAAGTTATGGATGAAAAGTTCTCCATGGAACCGAAGACAATTGTGTAATTTTGTTTAATTCCCTTTAACAGCTTTTCTTATCCATTCTTCAAAAACACTGAGAAGGGGGGGATTTTTGGTGCCATTAATTGTCCAATCAACAAAGCCATTCAACGAGTTTACCTGTAATGTGCATTGGTTGGTATATTGATTTTGATATGATGCAATCTCTCTTGGATCTGTCTGCTTCAGTAGTTTTTTCTGATTGTCACTGATCCAACTAAGTGCTTGACTACTAGCGATATCAAAGGCTTTTAAGTGCACATCTTTGTTGTCAAAATGAGCCTTTTTTCTTGCCTCATCGCTTAATAATCCCAAAGATGGTCTTGGCATGTTGACGATTTCCTGGCGTCGAAGCAAGGCATGTTTCATTTGCGCATCACATATATTGATCGAAACTGTTGTATCCTCAGATTGAGCAGAAAGAGCGCAGAAGATACTTAAAAACAACAAAATAACATATTGAATATTAATAGAATTTCTCACAAACTCTCCCCAGAGTTAGCGTTATCATATTTACCTAATCATTACGGATAGCAATTTCATATAATGATCGACCAAATAATTAATCACATTACGCATAATTATAAATTTATTATAAATACTGGCAAACTGTGATACAGCACTCTAGGCCAGATGAGCAAATTATTGTCAAACTTGTGTTGGTTTTTAAGCATTTAAATGATAGTTATTATAATTACATAATGGGTTTCACAAAGTCTTAACTGCTTCTCAGTATTGCTCAGAAATAATGATTTTTGGCGAATAGCCGCCAGGCAGCTGTTCTGCATTGTGCGGCTTCAGTGTTATGGTTTCGTTGGTTACTAGAGGATGAGTGTGAGTTCTTTTTTTAGGATTATTGAGCCGTGTATCAATTTTCTTAAATGCCTCTACGTCAAATTCATCTGCGTCATGTAATGGGACACAAAGAACAATCGTATTATGCAGCACAGAGCTCAAGTTTTTTATTTATTTGAATGCTTTGGCCTTTTTTAATTCTCTTGCTTAATCGTTTCTTAAATGCATCATCGAGATTGCGCATGTCGTAAGCGAAAATTTTATTGAGCAGCTTAATCACTTTTTTATCTTTTTTAAAACGTATTTTTCTGTAGGCATATCTCGCAGCCTTCTTTATATATATTTTTTCTTTATAAATGATCGCGAAAGGATTTTCTTGATTAAC
>JBPOIV010000272.1:0-13168 GCA_052034245.1 Myxococcota bacterium | reverse complement strand
CTAAACAATTGGGTAATTTTTACGCCACGGAATAGATGGACAAAAAACTTCATCGTTAGGCCTGCGATAATTCCAATGAGCAAATCGGAAAATAGGGTCACTACTAAAGTAGTAACAAAGAAAAGCAATTGATCGGGTCCAATTTTGTAGATCTTTGAAAAGGTCTGCGGCGAAGCTAAACGAATACCCGTTACAATCAGCATTGCAGCGAGAGCTGCCAGCGGAATTTCGCGAATAAGAGCGCTTGCCCATACCACTGCAACCAGAATGATCAGGCCGTGAAAAAAATTCGACCAATGGCTTTTGGCGCCGTTGTCGATATTGGCTTTGCTTCTTACTACTTCCGAAATCATCGGTAGGCCGCCAACGGATGCGCAAATAAGGTTCCCTACGCCTACGCTTAAAAGATCGCGATTCAAATCAGATTTTGATTTAGTGATTGAATCAACAGCGATGACGGTCAGAACTGATTCAATGCTGCCGATGAGGGCCAGCATGAGGATATATTTATAAGCTAAAGGATTTTTTAAGGCGTTAAAGTCAGGAAAGGTAAAAGAGCTAAATAGATCCGTAGGAATGTTAACCAAATAATTAGGCCCTACCTGATAGCTATGCTCAAGAAGTTTGTAACTATGCGGTACTTCTAGATGCCACCAAATACCTAGAGGAACAACGATAAAAAGCGCGAGCAGGGCAGGAGGAATAGCCTTGAAAAGGCGGCTTGGGATCATTGGCAAGAGAATGAGGCAGGCCAGGGTAAAAATTCCGATAAAAGCAAGCTCAGGATTTACGTTTAAAATGCTGATGGGAATTTCTTTAATGAGTGCAATTGTCGATTTTCCGTGAGGAGTGGCGCCTACCAAAAAGTGGATTTGCTTTGCGATAATAATGATACCAATGGCAGCAAGCATGCCGTGAATGATTGAAGGTGGCATTAGGCGGCCAAAGCGTGCGGTTTTAAAAAGAGCGAAAATAATTTGTAAAATAGCAGCCACGACCCCGACTGCTAAAAATTGCCTGTAGCCAGAGGCAAGGTCACCGGCCCCTAGTTCAAGAACGGCCCCCATAACCACAACGATTAAGCCCGCGGCTGGTCCTTTGATAGAAAATTGGCAACCGCCAATGAAACTTAAAATAAAGCCGCCAATAATGGCGGTAATAATTCCAGCGATAGGGGGCGTTAAACTAGCAATTGCGATCCCTAATGAAAGGGGCATGGCGATCAAAGCGATAAAAAAACCAGATTTTAAGCCATTTACAATCAGAGGCATACAATGCTCCATAGTTTCTTTAGCAGCAAGGCAAAGAGACAATAGCTTGCTGAATTTTTTAAAAAAACTTAATTATTTGTCCTGTATGAAATTGAGGTGAAAAAATGTATTGGATTATTAAAACAGAACCGAACACCTATTCTTTAGAGGATTTGATAAAAGATAAAATCACAGCGTGGGATGGCGTGCGTAATTATCAAGCGCGCAATAATCTTCTTGCCATGAAAAAGAATGATTTAGCTTTAGTCTATCATTCGGTTGGCCCCAAAACTTTGGTCGGTATCGCAAAAGTCGTAAAAACTGCTTATCCGGACCCCACGGCCAAAGAGGGCCCGTGGTTCTGTGTCGATGTGAGTTTTTATAAGCGCTTAAAAAGACCAATAAGCTTAGCAGAGCTAAAATCGATACCCAAACTCTCTCAGCTAAGCTTGGTTAAACAAGGGCGATTGAGTGTATGTCCCGTCAGTGAAGAAGAGTGGAATATGATTTTAGCGCTCTAATATAAACCTAGAATTTTCCACCACACAGCTCCCACGACGGCCCAAATGATGATGTTAAAGACGCTCATGAGAAAACCTATCTTCCACCACTCATTGAGTTTTACATAGCCTGAGCCAAAAAGAATGGGCGCAGGGCCGATCCCATAATGCGTTAAACTGCCAAAAAGCGAACTTGCATAGCATAATGCCAAGGCGAAGATCATAGGTGGGGCACCAAGTGCAATGGCGCCCATCAAAAAGGGCAGAAACATAGCGCCAACGTGCGCGGTACAACTGGCAAATAAATAGTGGGTATAAAAATAGACGAGGAACAGCAAAATAATTCCTAAGATCATGGGAAAAGAATCGAGGCTTGTAGCGACGATAGTGCCAAACCAACCCGTAAATCCTGTCGTTGAAAGACCCTCCGCCAGAGCCAATAGTGCGCCGAACCAAATGAAGGTTTCAAAAGCACTATGAAGACGCAGGAGCTGGTCCCAGTTGACGACGCCGACAATCAATAAAAAACTCATACCTAAGAGGGCCGCAATAACCGCTGAAATTCCTACAAAAGGACCAATGAGCCACATAATCATCAATAAGACAAAACCAAGAGCCATAAAACTTTCTTGAATCTTCATTGGGCCTAAAACACGCAACTCTTCTTTGGCGTGGGCCGCAGCGTGGCGGGTGTCTTTAATGCTCGGCGGTGCGATTTTATAAAGAAAGAGAGGGATCAAGATCAAACTTGCAAGGCCCGGGGCCAAAGCATAAAGAGCCCATGAGGCCCAGGTGATCTCTATGTTGGCATTTTTGGCCAATTTTGCCGCAAAAGGATTGGCCGCCATAGCAGTCATAAACATGGCTGAGCACACCACGGAAAAATTAAAAAGGCATAACACCAGATAGCTGCCAATCTTTTTTCGTGAAGCATCTTCAGGATTACTGTGAAATGAGCGCGCAATCGATTCCACGATAGGATAAATAATACCGCCTGTTCTCGCCGTAGAACTAGGCGTGCCAGGCGCAAGAATGAGTTCGGTCAAACCTATGCCATAAGCAATACCCAAAGAACTTTTGCCAAAGGCCGCAATGAAATAAAGAGCAATACGTCGGCCTAAGCCCGTATGGATAAAACCAAAAGATATAAAAAATGCGCTCAAAATAAGCCATGTAATGGGATTCGTAAAACCGCTAAATGCTGTCTCAAAATCCATACATTTTGTGACAACGGCAATGCTTAGACCCATCAAAGAGGCAGCCCCCATGGGAAAAACACCGAGCATGACACTAAGAATGGTCGAAAGAAAAATGGCAAATAGGCGCCATGCTTGCTCATTAAGCGCTTCAGGAATCGGTAAGCAATAAATAAAAATACCAATCAAAAAAGATATGACTAGTTTTATAGAGTGTTTTTTTGTAGGCATGGAAAAACCGCTTAATGAAGAAAGCTAGCTAAAGTTAGAGAAATCTAAGCGAGAGGACAAGAGAGGCTTTAAGTACCGCCAATTTCTTCAAGCTCTTGCCAACGGGCATAAAGTCTTTCGATCTCTTTTTCGAGGAAGGCTGCGCGCGCTATTTTTTCTTGAGCCATTTTGGCATCTTTAAAAAGTTCAGGGTCGGCCAATTCTTGGTGAAGACTGCTCAGTTCGTTTTCGAACTTTTCGATACTAGTCCCAATGGTGCTCCATTCTTGTTCTTCCTTAAAACTTCTTTTTCGCGCCCTATTCTTTTCTCGGTCGGGCTTCGTCACGACTTTCTTTGCTTCGCTCGCCACATTTTGTTCTTGTTGTTTACGATGATGATAGTCGGTGAAATTGCCCGTATAAATTTCTAATTTCGATTCTTTTTCGAAAGGCTCAAAAGCGATGATATGCGTGCAAATGTGATCGAGAAAACTTCGATCGTGACTCACCACAAAAACCACGCCATTATAATCAAGCAAAATGTCTTCCAGCACAGCCAGACTGGAAACATCGAGGTCATTGGTGGGCTCATCAAGCAAAAGACAGTTGGCTTGATGACGAAAGAGTTTAGCAAGCATCAAGCGATTTTGCTCGCCACCGGAAAGCCCAGAAACTCTTCGATTAGCATCGCTGCCTTGAAACAAATAGCGTTCCAAATAACTGGCAATATGGATTTTTTGCTCATCGATAAAAACATAATCGCCATGGTCAGCAAGCGTTTCTTTCAGTGTGGCCTCAGGATCAAGAACGGTGCGATGCTGATCAAATTCCAAAACCGTCGTATTTTTGCCAAACTTAACACTGCCCTCATCAGGAAGGCGTTTACCAGCGATAATCGATAAGAGCGTGGTTTTTCCAACCCCGTTTGGGCCTAAGATGCCATAGCGCTGGCCTGCGCCTACTTTCAGGCTAAAGTTTCTAAAGAGAATACGAGAGCCGATTGAAGCCCCCACATTGTCTAGCTCTAGAATGGTTGAGCCAAGACGTTTGACGCGTGCTGTGGCGAGCGCAAGTTTTTTTTCTCGTTGAGCGGTTGCATCTTTGCTGATTTGATCCATCAATTCGTAAGCGCGATCGATGCGAGCATTTTGCTTCGTTGTACGTGCTGGTGTTCCCGCGCGAAGCCAAGCAAGTTCATTCACCATCAAACGTTCACGACGATGTAAAGTACGTTGATCAATTAATTCGCGAATGAGTTTATTCTCAAGATAATTAGCAAAGGGCGGTTCATGGCTATAAAGTTTTCCGCCCTCTAGTTCAATGATTTTAGTCGCCATTTCGTCGATGAAAAAACGATCATGGGAAATAAACAGCACTGCGGCATTCGATTTCGTAAAGCTTTCTACTAAAAATTGAATGGCTTTAATGTCGAGATGGTTAGTGGGCTCATCGAGAAGGAAAATATCAGGAGCCTGCAGAAGAATGCGAGCAAGATCTACGCGCCGTTTTTCTCCTCCAGAGAGAGTGCCTATTTTTTGCTCTTTAGAAGGCACGCCTAAGCGGCTTATTACGGTCTCGATCAAATAATCAACATCAAAGCCGCCTTTATGATCAATAAAATGGGTCAGCTCTTCAATTTTTTTGATGAGTGATGCGTGTTCTTTTTCATCGCTATGCGCTGCTTGATCGCAAATAAGCTGATGCTCGGCGATAGCAGCCAAATGTTCAGCCATGCCAAGGCGCACGGTATCAAGCACGCTCATTTCTGGGTCAAGTCGTGGTGTTTGCTCCAAAAAACCGACTGTCACTCCACGTGCTTTTTCTATAGTGCCGAGGTCAGGAGTCTCACCTGCCAATAGTTTTAAGAGGCTAGATTTTCCGGCCCCATTTTGGCCTACGAGCGCAAGGCGTTCTTTGGGTAAAAGCGAAAGCGACACATCATCGAGGATGATGCGGTCACCAAAAGCAAGCGATAAATGTGAGGCATTAAGCATGATTTTTTCATGCCATGGGTGCTAAGGAGCTGCAATGGAGCTTGTTCGCTCCATGCTCAGTTTGATTCACTCTGGCACATAATCTTCATCGCTCTCATCATCGATTTGAAGTTCCAAGGCATCCTTCCATGACATGATAAAAGCTTTGGTTTTTGGGTTCGAGATTGAACCAACTCGCTCAATGCGATTGAGTTCGTTGTCGATAAACAAGGTCTCTTCAAAAATGCGGTCATTCATATCCACAACAAGATGGCATCGATCCTCAAAGCAATAGCCCTTGCCCTCATAGCTGACTTCCGCGAAATCACGAAATTCAATAAGCTCAACGCTGAAATGATTGCTTATACTGGCATTAAAATTAAGGCTAAAGGTTTGGAATTCCCCATCTCTCAAATAGCTAATACCCCAATCGTTATTATCGACTATAGCGATGGTAGTATAGGTGCCTTCGGCGCTAGAAGCGGTGATATAGCTACCCTCTCCAAAATAAGTGCCATTTTGAAAGCTTGGAAAATTGCGGTTTAGCGGACTCGTGATAGCGATAGCTGTTGAGCAGACCAAAAATAGAAAAGACAAAAATTTCATAGTTTTCCCCCGACAAAGAAGCGAACGGACGCTCTTTATTGGTACTTCACTTGTCGAGGAAAAAGCAATCTTCGCCTATATTCTTGCAGCTTTAAGATGGGGGATAGCTTGGGAAAGTTCGGCCAGCAGTTGATCGCTTGGATGAATTAATACTTTCTTCGAACTGATTTCTAGCTCCATCCCATCTATCAAAAATTGCAAACGCAAAGATTTTTGGCCCGGATATTTGCTTAGTATTTTCTGCATTACTAAAAGATGCTCTGGGCTAATTTTGCACTCGCGAAGATCTAGGTGAAGGTAAGAGCTGCGACTAATTTGCGCATCAGCCAGCAGGCTTACTTCCAAAAGGCGCATTTTTGATTTTTGTTGTTGACCTTCATCATCCATGTCATCGATGAGCGCACGGCCACGAATCAGCAACGGCTCTTTGGTTTTTAGTAGCATCTCGGCTTGCTCATAAGCTCCACTAAAACACAAAAGTTCTGCCTGCCCAAAACTATCCTCAATCACCACTACAGCCCATCGACCTTTGCCACTTTTAAGCGGACGCTCTTTGAGCATGCTCACAACGCCAACAATGCTGACTTCTTCAAGATGCCGTGCACTTGCAAGCTGAATGGTAGGAATAGCACCGAGAGCTTTCGCAACTTTCTCATAAGGATCGAGAGGGTGTCCTGAAAGATAAAATCCCACCGCTTCCTTTTCCATCAAAAGCCGATCTTTTTGCGCATATTCGCCCACTTCAGGATATTCTTCGAAGGTCTCTTCTGTAGCAGCAGAAGAAAACATATCGAACATGCTCGTTTGCCCTCGATTACTGTCCTTTTGCATGCGCTGGGCGTGGCTCATGGCCTTATCGATCGAGTGCATGAGTTGTTTACGTGGGCGAGAGAAACAGTCGAATGCCCCTGATTTTATCAAGGCTTCTAAGACTTTTTTATTGACCTTCGCTTGGGCAACATTTTGACAAAATTGATAAAGACTTTGGGCATTACCTTTTTCCTTGCGCGCATCGATAATGCCCTGCAAAGCAGCGTCTCCTAAGCCTTTGACCGCACTTAGACCGAAGCGAATCTGGCCGTAATTGGCGCCTTTGCCTGGATTCGACTCATAATCAACGGTAAAATCGCTCTTCGAAATATTGATATCCGGCGGCAAAACTTTAATGCCTTGAGTGCGCGCCTCACGAATATATTTCACAACGTCTTCGGTGGAACCGCTTGAGGTTGTGAGCAATGCCGCCATAAATTCTACGGGATAAAAACGCTTTAAATAAGCTGTCTGATAAGTGATGAGAGCATAAGCAGCCGAGTGACTTTTGTTAAAACCATAGCCCGCAAATTTCTCGATAGTATCAAAAACTTGGGCCGCGTTTTCTTTGGAAACGCCATTTTGTTCTGCACCAGAAACAAAGCCAGCACGCTGCTTTTCCATCTCTTCGAATTTTTTCTTGCCCATCGCTCGACGAAGAATATCGGCAGCACCAAGCGTATAGCCCGCTAATACTTGGGCAGATTGCATGACCTGCTCTTGATAAACAATGGTGCCGTAGGTGGGCTTAAGCACAACTTCCAAAAGCGGATGAGGATAAGCGACTTTTTTGCGCCCATGTTTACGATCGATAAAATCATCGACCATGCCTGATTGCATGGGGCCCGGACGATAAAGTGCCACGGCTGCCACAATATCTTCAAAGCAGTCAGGTTTTAGGCGACGACATAAATCTTGAAAGCCTGCAGATTCAACCTGAAAAATCCCCAAAGTGTCGCCTGAGGAAATAAGCTCATACACTTCTTTTCTCTCAGGTGCCAAAAGCTCAATGATGAGCTCAGGAATTTTTTCTTGATCAGGCTTGGCGTGAGGATGACGAGCACGTTTTTTCTCACGTTCTTCCATCGACAAAGTATTTTCTTGAGCGATGCGTTGATTGACCATCTTTTCAGCATGGGCAATAACATCCAGTGTTTTTAGGCCTAAAAAGTCGAACTTTACGAGGCCTGCATCTTCAACTTTGTCCTTGTCAAATTGCGTAATAAGTTCGCCATTGGCGCCAGAAAAAACTGGCACGTATTCAACAAGCTCTTTTTCACCGATGACGATACCGCCGGCATGCATGCCTGCTTGACGATAAAGACCTTCTAAAACACGGGCATTTTCTAAAACGCGAGCATAAAGCGGATCGCTCTTCGCTTTTTCTTTAAGCTTTGGCGCATATTCAAGCGCTTGTTTAAGATCGGGCTTTTTGCCATCAATCAACAAGGGCATCGGTTTGGTGAGCTCATTAATTTCGGCAAAAGGTATTCCCAAAGTCCGAGCCACATCTTTGACGGCGCTTTTTGGATTTAAGGCCGAATATGTTGCGATTTGACCAACATGATCGCGTCCGTAGCGATCCGCAACATAGTTGATAACCTCGCCACGACGCTCCTGCATGAAGTCGATATCAAAGTCGGGCATGGATACGCGTTCGGGATTTAAAAAACGCTCAAAAAGCAAATGATAAGGAATAGGATCGATGTCGGTGATGCGTAAAACAAAGGCCACGAGCGATCCTGCGCCTGAGCCCCGGCCTGGGCCAACTTTTATTTCGTGGTCTTTGGCCCAGTTAATAAAATCCTGAACGATGAGAAAATAGCCAGAAAATCCCATGCGAATAATAATGCCGAGCTCTTCTTCAAGGCGCGCTTGGTAGTGATCGAGATCGATAGCATAGGGCACTTCTTTGATGCGACGCTCAAGACCTTTTTGGCTGAGATGGCGCAAATAATCTTCTTCATCGCGATAAGAATCGGGGCAAGGAAAGGGTGGAAGATAGGTTTTTCCAAGCTCGATTTCCACATTGCAGCGCTGACCAATTTCACATGCATTACTGAAAGCATCGAGGTAATCAGTTTTTAAAAGATCGTACATCTCATCGTGAGAACGGATGTAAAAGGCATCGGTTTCATGTTTATGAAGGGTAGGATCATCCCAGGCTTTTTGCTGCCTGATGGCCATTAAAATGTTTTGGGCATCATGTTGGTCGCGCGTTACATAATGGCAATCATTGGTGGCGAGAGTGCGAAGCCCTTCTTCTTTGGCGAGTGTCGCAAGTGTTGCATTGACACGCTCTTGCAGGGGAATGCCATTGGGTTGCACTTCAAGAAAAAAATTGTTGGGGCCAAAAATATGTTTAAATTCGCGAATAGCTTTTCGTGCACCATCGACATCATTTTGGGCACATTTTTTGGAGACTTCGCCGCCTAAACAGGCGGTTGAAGCAATGAGTCCTTCGCGATGTTTATAAAGAAGTTTTTTATCGATGCGCGGGAAAAAATATTTACCATTGATAAAAGCTTCAGAACTTAGTTTTCGTAAATTGCGATAGCCAATGTCATTTTCGGCCAAAAGCACCAAGTGAAAATTTTCGCGCACTTTTTCGGTGTAATCAGCCGTTCCCGTGACATAGGCCTCCATGCCTAAAATAGGCTTAATACCCGCACTTTTTGCTTGCTTGTAAAAATCGAGCGCACCAAACATGTTGCCATGGTCTGTAACTGCAACCTGCTTCATGCCGAGTTCATTGACACGACGAACCAAATCTTTAATGCGGATGGCACCATCCAAAAAAGAATATTGGGTATGTAGATGCAGGTGAGTAAAATCTTTGCTCATGAGTCTTTAGGCCTATGTAATATATGGCCTTCTACTAGCGCGAAATAGCAAAAACTTGAACGGGACCGGCCTACTTTTGGCAGTTTTCGCAATAAAAAGTTGAACGCCCACCTTGTTTAATGCGCATAATCTTTGAGGTGCAGCCTAAACAAGCTTCGCCTTCACGTTGAAAAACTTTTAAAAATTGAAGATTTTCGCCCTTTTTCCCTGAACCATCCACATAGTTCGAAAAAGTCGTACCGCAATTTTTATAGGCAAGTTTTAGAATTTTGATGATGGCATCAAAGAGGCGCAGGTACTCATCGGCGCTGATGTCCTGGCCTGCACGCTCAGGATGAAGCTGAGCTAAAAAGAGAGCTTCAGAAGCATAAATATTGCCAACGCCAACTATTACTTTTTGATTGAGCAAAATCTCTTTGATGGCGCGTGAGGATTTCTGCATTTTTTCTATCAAAGCTGGATAGGCCTTTGGCGTGATGGAAAAGGGGTCAGGGCCAAGACCTGCAATAATCTTTTGTTGAGTATTTTCATCGCAGGCATCGATCAAGCCAAAGCGCCTTGGATCGACATAGCGAAGCTCAAGCTTCGTGTTTTTTAAAGGCCAGCGAAGGTGGGTATGCTTGAGTACCGGCGCGTTAATTTTCTCCACTTTCAGCTGTCCCGTCATGCCAAGTTGCGCCATCATGGCGATTTTTTTGTTGGCAGAAATGAAGAGAATTTTACCATAGCAAAGCACATCATCGACGACGCTATTTTCCAGCTTTTTTAAGCGTTGATAATCAACCACTTTCCGCAAAGATAAAGAGCTGTGCCACAAGGAACCAAGCTCCTTGCCAACTAAATTTTGACCGAGCGTTCGTGCGACGGTTTTTACTTCGGGTCCTTCAGGCATAGGACTAGCTTATGCGGATTTTCTGATTGGTAAAGATGGGCTTTGCCCGTCTGCAGGCTGATTATGACCGATTTTTTTCTTCACCAAAACCGCCCCTAAAAGTGCCACTAAGCCGCCTAAAAATTCTAGTTGCGAGGGAACGACATTGAGCATGAGCCAGGCAAAAAAACTAGATAAAAACGGCATCATGTATAGATAAACGCTGGCTTTTACCACGGTAGTTTTTGATAACCCATAGCCCCATAACCACTGGCCCAAAGTGGAGGGCACTAAGCCCAAAAAAATGGCGGCGCAGGTAGCACTGAGGGGCGCGCGCGGGAGTTCATAACTTAAACTGGGGTAAAAAAATAAAAGGACCAAGGCCGCAAAGCTTGTCGAAATGGTGCTGACCTCTAAGGCCGAAAGATGTCCTAAAAGCTGCTTTTGAAGAATCGCTTGGATGCTGCCACATAAGGTGGCGCTAAAAACTAAGACGAAGCCAAAATTAAAGTCTGACTCGATAGGCTGGCCGAAAAGAATAATCGCAACGCCAACGCAACTGATGCTGATGGAAACGAGCGAATTAAGAGAAGCGCGTTCTTTCAAAAAAATCATTGCCAAAAAAGTATTGAGAATGGGCGTTTGGGCAATGATAAAGCTCGCCATTCCAGGTGAAACATTTTTTTCGCCGGTGTTTAAAAAGAGACTGTAAGCGGCAATGCCAATCGCGCCAATAACGAAGAGCGAGAGCGCTTGTTTGATTTTCAATCTGGGCAGTCGCCTATAAAAAAGCATAGGCAATAAAAAACACAGTGCCGCAAGACCGAAGCGAAAAAGACCGAGGCTGCCTGGTGAATAGCCATTAAGGCTAATGCGAATAGCCACAAAAGCGCCCGACCACAGAGTGACGGCACCAAGCAAGGCTAAATTTACTTTGATAGTGTTTGACATACTAAGAGAAAGTATCTCTTAAAAATATGCTTTGGCGCCAACTTTTGGTCTCTGGCGAAATGCGTGCAAAGTTTAAGTGAAGTTGAGGAATGTAGCTTTACAACGAAGCTATGCGCTCTCGAATAAAGATGAGAATTTCGGGAAACTCAAGCTTTAAATAATCCCCGCCGAAGTGGCCAGCCTTAGGAAACTCAAAATAATAAGATTCGAGCTGATCATTTAGGTAACGCGCCTCTTCGAGCGGAATCCAGGGGTCGTCTTTTCCGGCGAAGATACCAATCCAGTTTTGGTTGTTTTTAATGCTCAAAAAATCCCATGGCTTATCGAAATAGCCACTTTGTTTTTCGGAATCCATCCCTAAATCAGTGTGGTAAGCACCCACAAGCACCGAGCCTAAAATACGCGAAGTTTCAGCATAGCGCATGGCAGCAATGGCCCCAGAAGAATGGCCGATAAGAATAGTAGATTCATCGCAGCCCAGCTCTTTAATAAAGGGTAACCAATAGGATTGCCGTGCTAAAATATTGTCGGGAAATTCCTCTGCGATAACGTTTAATCCCAACTGGCTAAGCTCCTTTTTCAGATAAGGAAACCAGTTGTCTTGCGGGCCCCCGCCGCCATTGCCGGGCAAAAATAGTACTTTGTTTGATGACATCGAAAACCTTCTTTGTGGGCATCATAAATCGACCGATATTTTTTAAAAACTGGCTTTATATTTCTGAAATTGAAGTTTAGTTTCGCCCCATTTTTATTCCGGCATGCCTGAAGGCAAATAGGAACTTCTATGTCTTTCAGATTTTTACTCGCATTTTTTGCCCTTATTACTGTGTGCGTAGTTTCATTTGCTGAGGGGTTTGATTCTGAGGAAGAGGAGCCAAATTACGAAAAAATACTTCGCACCTTAGAAAACAAAGATTCCATCAACACCCTCTTTTTAAAACCAGAGCTTTTAGCAAAAGAATACGCTTCTCACTTCGATAGTGCAGATGCTGATCAAAGCTCGGCTCTGCAGATAAAACCAAGGACCGGCTCTAAGCTCGCCTTTGAGTTTTTTAAAGCCCACACCGCTATCGATTATCAGCACTCCAGAGGCAAAAACCCTAAAGTAGTGAGATATCAGAAAGGTTTTTCGCTGAAATATGTGCCCTTGGATGATGATCATTTAATTTTTGTCGATGATGAGGGTGAAATACGAGACCGCAAAGGCAGAAGAATTCCAGAGGAAGCGCTGTTCGACGAAAACGGAGATTTCAAAGGCTATCAAGAGCTTAAGCCTTGTACGACCCGCCCCATTGGCCGCACTTTGTATGGCGATTGGTTATGCAAGTTTTATAAACGAGGGCATGCATTCATTCGACGTGTTCGCTTTTAAAAAACGAGCATTTCTGAGCTTTGGAATAGAAAACACCGCCTTCAAGCTCAGACTTCCTTGAAATAAATCTCCCTCAAACCTTGCTGCCAAGGCATGACTTTAACCTTGCCATAGATTTTAGCTATTTTATCATTAGATAAACAAATAGCCTCACAGTCTAAATCTTTGGTTATTTTTTGGAATCTCGATACATCTTCTTCCAGTACATTAGAATTACTCTTAATTTCTATACATAATAAGGGCTTTGTGGGTCTTTCAATTACCAAATCTATTTCGGCATCATCTTTAGTTTTTAGATATGAGGCTTTATATTCAGGGCAAAAATAGCTCATAAGTCTCATGGCTTCAACGATAACTAAATGCTCGAAAGCTTCACCAAAAGCGCTGCTTTGGGGGACTAACTCAACTGAAAGCATTCTTGCTAAACTGCGGGCTATGCCCGTATCAAAAAAATAGAATTTGGGTTTTTGGCTTAAGCGTTTTCTAAACGAACTATGAAAAGGCTCTAATAAAAATCCAATAAAAGTATCTTCTAAAATAGAAAAATAATCTTTTACATTTATGTCACTAGTGCCAGTATCTCTC
>JBPOIV010000072.1:0-6457 GCA_052034245.1 Myxococcota bacterium | reverse complement strand
GTAACCATACGGTCGAATTCATTTGGAAGGTGATAGTACCTCTGCTGGCAGTTGAGATTATATCGCCCGTTAATAATGCATATCTATCGCAAAAGCGGATTTCAATTAATGGTTCAGTTTCCAAGCCAGAGCTCGTTAAAACCATGCAGGTAAAATATCGGGGGATCTCCGAAAGCAACAAAGATATCAGCGGCACCCAGGACATTGGCATTAAAAAGGAAAAACAAAGTTGGCAGATCGATTTCGGAAATGATCTTGTTGATGGCGAATATTCTTTGGTTGTCTCGCTGCGAGATATTTATGGCAAAGAGCAGCATTTGCCAGAGGTAAAAATAACTTTAGATCAGGAGGCCCCAGAAATACTCGGTGCTCTCGATGGCATAGCTCAAGAGCGCTATCTTCAAGAGACAATTCATTATCGACAAAAATTTTTGGATGAGAAAGATAATCCTCGGTATGAGATCGAAGCAGTCGATGAGTCTGGACCGTTGGATTATAGAAGTCTGCCCACGATTTATCGTTGGTTAACGAGGATCAACGATGAAAAGACAGCTCCTTCCTACACCATCAAATTGACTGATGGGAATGAGAATATTCGGGTAAGCTATGGTCTTAGCTATGAATGCAAAGCATTTGAAGATGCTGCTAAAGAAGCACTGAAGAAAGAAGACGGCACCTATGAGATAAAGATTACCCAAAGCGCAGCTGATTTTGATTTGTCTCACGATTCGGAAGAAAATGCCCGCGGCAAAAGCTATTGCCTCAGTATTTGGGCGGTTGATCGGGCTGGTAACCTGAGTAACCATAAGGTTGAGTTCATTTGGAAGGTGATAGTACCTCCGCTAAGCCTAGATATGAATGTAGAGAGCTATAAAGCCAGCCGCAGAGAAGATGACCTTGCTTGGATAGGGCCGCCTGTGTGGAAGCTATTTAGGAATAATAGTAATAAAAATCCGATTGCTCTCAAGAAAGACTTGGTAATCGGCCATGTGATTATGTCCAATCCATTTTCGTCGTCTCTTTCCTCTAGGCTAGAGCTAAAAAAGGGCATGGAACTAAAGCTAAATAGGCAGTTGTATCAAATACCGGCAAACACCATTGATATAAAATATTTTGCTTATGACCTCACAAAAAATGAGGTTGGGCCGGAAATGAGTCTTAATAACGGCTCAGTCATTATCCAAGCCCATAAAACAATGATTGCCAAGTTCATATTAGCTAGGGAATTGCCTATCATTAATGTCAAAAATCCCGGCGATCGTTTTTGGCGATCGTTTTCACTGGAAATAGGTTTTGTGGAAGCCGGTAATGATAGACCGGTAGTTGATGGCTTGACGCTTATTACTCGTGATTCAGGCACGGGTACTCTATCGAGTGAATTTGTAGTTCCCTGGGGGAGTGATCATGTTGTTAGACGAAGGATAGCTTCGCGTTCTGCTCGCTAAAATAGTAAATCCATTGCGGCCTGGGTCTTTTTAACAAGGTCCAGGTCTTAGAATTTCAGAATTATTTTGCTTTTGCCAATTCCGCTTCCAATTGCTCAATAGTAGGCAAGTTGGTTTTAATCTCTTCGGGAAGGGCCTCAGTAAGCTTATACTCGGCAAGCCCAATAGGCTTAGTCATATCTTTGAGGGTGTATTCGGCAAGCACATTATTTTTCGATTTACACAAAATGAGCCCAATCGATGGCTGATCGCTTGGATGCTTGACCAAATCATCGATTGCGGAGAGATAGAAGTTCATTTTTCCGGCATATTCAGGCTTGAAATCGCCATCCTTGAGCTCGATCACGACATAACAACGCAGCTTCAGATGATAAAACAAGAGATCAATATAGAAATCTTGGCCTGCAACTTCTAGATTATATTGCCGCCCAACAAAGGCGAAGCCAGCGCCCAATTCAAGTAAGAATTTTTCCATGTGATTAATTAGTGCTTTTTCGACTTCTCTTTCATGTGCTTCTTTACCGACACTTAAGAAATCAAAAATATATGGGTCCTTTAAGGTGTTCTGCGCCAAGTCTGATTGAGGTGGTGGTAGTTTGTTGTTGAAATTGGTGACTGCCTGACCCTGGCGTTTATGCAAAGCAGTCTCGATCTGAATTACCATGACATTGCGGGACCAACCGTGCATAGCTGCCATGTTAGCGTAGAAAAGTCGGGTCTGTTTATCGGGTACTTTCTCTAACAAGGTGATGTTGTGGTACCAGGTCAATTGTGCAAGCACCTCTTGCACAAAGCTAACCGCTGGATATTCCTCAGTAAATTTGCGCATGTATTTGAGGTTCCTGGTGCTAAAGCCCTTACTTTCAGGAAACTCCGAACGAAGATCTTTGCTTAACTGGTCAATAATCTTGGCACCCCAGCCATGCTTTTGTTGAGCGTTCAAGATCTGTGTGCCAATATGATGATACAAAAGCACCAGTTCAGAATTAACAGAAAGCGCTGCCTTATAGCGCGCTGTTGCAACGCGTATTTTTAGATCATCTAACAGCTGGACGTAATTATTATCGGTGATAGTTTTATTCATGTTTTGAACATAGCATGGGACGGTTATTTTCCTACTGTGTTGGATTTTCGCCAAAACAAAAAATCAACGCGATTGTAAAAACTTAGCTCTAGCAAAAATAGAATGGCGTCTTGCCGATCGACCAAAATGGGCAGGCAAGCTAAAATCACAACTCTTACGCAATTGCCAAGTTTGACTGCAAGTCAGAAAAAAATACATAATAAATTTTGTGTTTTGATGATCCGATCAATAGGGAGCTAAAAATGATTTTAAAAAGATCAATTGTGTTGTGTTTTGGTGCCTGGATAATTTCTTTTGCTGCTTTAGCTGACCTTAATCCAGCTCTCCACTGCGAAGAAAATGGGGGCAAAATCCAAATTCGCACTTTGCCTGATGGAAAAACACTTGAGCTTTGCACTTGGGGCGAACTAACAAGCTGTGGGGATGGAGTTTGTTTTCATTATAGTGAATGTTTTGATTGGGATTTTTTCTATCATCGATGCAACAAAGGGGAATGTAGCAAGATTGAGATCGACTACGTTGACGATCAGTTAATTCCGCGATGTGTAAACGAGTAGATCAAGCGGCGCTAAATTGTTAGCACTGCTTATAGGCCCTCAGGGCCTTTTTTATTTTCAGATTTAAAATTCTATGCCTTAGGCTTTCGCCCTAAAGTTATCGCAAGGTTATTTTTTGATCTTGAGGCTTACAATACTGGCTCGAACCCGTGCATAAAAGGGGTGTAAATATTGCAGCATGAATCAGCCAGTCTTGGCCTGCGGTCTTCTTCCACATGAGAAAATAGGTTCCGTGAATAGTGGCTGTTCCATCCGGCTCTGTCCATCCTTCGGTCCAATCGCCTGTTTCATAGGCCACTCCCCAATCCTCATTAACGACAACTTTTTTGGGCTGATTATCCCATTGAAGATCAGGTCTTTTTTTTAAGAGCATTGAGAATTTTTGCAGACCTATATCTTTGCCAGCCCATTTGCCGCCAGCGCTTGTAAAATGTGCATCGGGTGAGAAGAGTTCAAGAAGGCCTGTTACGTTTCGGCTTGCTATTGTCTCATGCCATTGGGCGCTCCGCGCAAGTATGTGGGCTTCTGCGGCATTAGCTTGTTGGTTATTTTTTTTGTCACCCAGGTTATCCATGCTTTTGCAACTGCTCACGATGACAATGAGGCAAAGCATTATTTGTCCGAAAAAAATTCTGTGGTGCATAGTGCGGATCCTAAAATTGAGATTCATAAATCGTTTCTGACAGTAATAATAAGTAAAATGGGAATAGTCATCCTCGTTACGCAGGGATGAAATCTTCTTTGCGCTTGGACACCAAAGATAAAGATCGATGTTTGTCGAGGCATGGTCCTTTAAATTTAGAATTGGATTTGGCAATGGATCTTAGGTGAGGAATGTCGACCATTATTCACCAATATATTTTTCGTCGGTAAAAGAGGTAGTTATGTGCATTAGACTAATTGTTGCTGTTTTGATTCCCTTCCATTGTGCACATGCAGCCTTTGAAGTGTATAGCCGATGGGAAAATGGTACGCAGGTAGTCCATTTTTTGGGTGATAAACATCATGACGGAACCAACGAACAGAGGAGAATGCAACAATCGGATTTGATCGATTTTGGAAAAAATTTAGGTGCCCAGTCGCTCATGGTTGTCGAAGATCTCCCAGGCGCCAAACAGAAATATCTCCTCGACTCTTTCCCTTTGGACTCCGATCGCGACGCAACAGGAAATATAATGCGACAAATGATCTTCGCTGAAGAACGCAGTCTGGAAAAATCATGCGCATCACCCCTTCCTTTTCTAATGAAAAAGTGTGCAGAGCTCGATATACCATGCGAGAATATCGAATTCAGAATTGACAAAAAAGAGAGCACCAATGCCCTCGTTGAAGCAGATATCATGTCTTTTTTCGAGAGCAGCCATCCCAATATTTTGGCGCGACTCGTCGCACAGGGAACATTGAAGCACCCCGAAGCAGAATTTGCATCTGGTGTAAAAGCTAATGCACTTATAGAAGCCAAGGTATTGAAAGAAATTGTGCGTCATCGCGATAGAAGTAATGTCGTAGTGGGTCTTGGGACTGGACATCTCCTGTCGTTGGAGACTATTCTGCCCCTCCTGGGATTTACCAGCACCCAAAGACAAGCTACTAGCCCAATCAACGTCGCCGAAGTTCTTTTGTCGAAATGAATGTCCTTCAATATCCTTAACCAGGTCCATTAAGAAAATGTTGTGGCCCCAGGGCAATAGTGCAACAGCTTGTTGCACAAATGTAAGGTCTCGATCTTCATCAGAAAATTTACGCATATACCTAAGGTTTCAGGTACTAAAGTCGTTGGTTTCTGGAAATTCCGAACGTAGATTTTTGCTTAGCTGGTCAATAATCTTGGCACCCCAGGCATGGTTTCGTTGAGCATTCAAGATCTCTGTCCCATTATGATGATACAAAAGCACCAGTTCAGAGCTAACAGAAAGCGCTGCTTTATAGCGCGCAGTTGAGACGCGTATTTTTAGATCATCTAAGAGCTGGGCGTAATTATTGTCGGTGATAGTTTTATTCATGTTTTGCACATAGCATGGGGTGGTAATTTTCCTACTGTGCTTGGATGTTCATCCGCGGCCGAAAAGATACTTTATGCAGCCATATCTTAGTCGTAGAGTCCAAGTTCTTTGAGGTCGCAAAATTAATGGTTGTGAAAAAATGTTGCCAATTTATCATATTGAAAATCATCAAATATAAAGGTAAGAATATTTTCCTTACCCTTAATAAAGAAAAACTAGAAACAGGCTTTAATTGGTAGGCGTGATGTTTTTTGGTTGAGTTTCTAAATATTCAACCATTTGGTACCAAGTTCCGCAATCGCTTAACAAAGGGTTCCATGAACCGCTTGCAATCAATTCTTTAAAGTGCTTCCAAAGGTCGCTTGATTTTTGGTTTATCTTCCAGGTTATCGTGGGAGAGCAATTTGCTGGTATAAATATTTCTGATTCTAAAAATTCGACTTCATCTTCATCATTTAAAAAATCATCTGGAAAATTATCTGAAAAAGCATAAATCACCAGAGGACGAGCAAAATACTCTATGGGAATTCCAATTCTAGCTAGGCCAGTTGAGTCACTTTCACCATAGTAGTCGTGACTAATTTTTTTCCCTTTTTCGTCTATATTGAATATTTGAAATCGCCATTCGTTTTTCCTTTCTGGTTTCGAGTCAGGTTCAACCAATATTTTTAAGACATCCCATCGTGGGGGGGGATTGGTTGCCATTATATTTGCACTAATTAGTAGCGAAGCTAAAACAATATAAGCTGTATATTTCATCACTATGCTCCCTGATAGTTGACCGGAAAATCTATATTTAGTGGTCATCTGTCAGGGTTGCTGTTTGAATTTTCCTTTGTCATCCAAACAAAAACGCGAGCCCTAGCCCAATATTCCATCCAACAGAACCGAATTTGCCATCCGTGACAGTGAGCCCATGAACGCCGGATATCAAAGAAACTCCCAGGCTGGTGCTGCCTGAAAGCCACCAATATTTGCCCACTCCTACGTTTGCCGCTAAAACCGTTTCCGCAAAATCTTCAAACCCTTCCTTCTTCGTAACATTAAATGTCCGGCCAACACCCAGAGAAAAGTCTAATCCAATATTCGGCCCATCAAAGAGCAGCGCCACCCCCGGTCCTCCAGCAACCAGACTTGCTTGCTCCAAAAAATTCCCCCACGCCGCGCCAAATAACGCCACACCATCCGCTATAAACCAGCCAAGTCCAAATTTTCCGCCGAAGCGAAAAGCCTGAGCTTCGGGGTTTTTAATGGAATGATTCCATTGTGGGCCAAGCGTTGTGCTTAGGTAAAAGCCTCGGTCGTGGCGGTGGTTGAAGTTGGTTTGGTATCGAGTGTAAACTTTTTGCGGTAGCGAAGAAGGTAAAA
>JBPOIV010000180.1:0-3865 GCA_052034245.1 Myxococcota bacterium | reverse complement strand
GGCCATTATTTGCCACATTAACAAAAGCGCTATCATAATCCATGTCAAAATTTGTTAAGCTGTGTGGGCTTTGAATAATGTCAGCTCTTTCCATGCTACCACCCTTGTGGCGTCGCTCTGCCATGCAAATTGGTGGACGGGTTGGTAGTAGAAAATTTTGATTTTGCTGGAATGCTTCTTTAACCGCTTCATCCATTGAAGTTTCCGCATCATAAAGAGCATCTTCAACGACGTCGGTCGGGATTAAAAGCTGCAAGCTTGAAAGCCAGCTTGCACAATCTATTTGACTCGCATTCCAAGCTTGTGCGAAATGCTGTGAAGCTTCTTTGTAATAATTCCAAACCGCATTTTCTACTGGACCTACTAACCAAATCGCTTTATCACCGCAAAAAGGCGGAATCATGATTTCCAAATCAGCAGCGTCATCATTACTCAAAGCCAAAAGCTCATTATGGGCTTTCACGATCAGCGGCAAAGAAAACATGTCTTTAGGAAGCATCAAAGGCGAGATTCCTGAATAATCGGTGGTTCCCACATAACTCGGTCCCGAGCGCAAACCGTTTAGATTGAGGTTGTATGCTTCAATCTCCCAATGACCTAAAAATCGCTCCGCTGCAGGATCTGCAGGATTCGATCTCACCATAACCTCAATCAATTCCGAAGGATGCGGTGCAACCGGCACATCGATGATGATGGGTGGGTACATCTCGTCATCAGGCAATGGTGAAGGAATGGTTGGTGGTGGCAATGGCTGTGGAAAAGGCGGCACTGGCTCTGGTACTGGCTGCGGAATCCAATCTTCAGCGCTAGCTTCTTCCAAATAGCGTGCATCCGCAATTACTTTTTCGGAAGCAAGCTTTGCTTCTCCTTGTTTTGCATCTGTTGTCGAGGCCGTTTCCAAGCCGCCGCAACTCGTCGTTAATAAAGTAGCTGAAGCCATTGCGAGCAATGCCTTCCCTAAATTATTTTTCTTGCTGTGAAAAAAATATTTGAACATCAATGATCCCCCCGAGGAGAAAAATTTCTCCTTGCAGGGGGAAATTAACGCGGGGCCAAATACTCATGCAAACTTGAAAGAACTAATTTTCTTTCCATTAGATGCTGCATCACTATTTAAGGCACTAATGATTCGTTCGATTTTTTTTGCATCTTTGGGTTCTACAAATAATATATAAGTGCCATGCCTATCAAAAGAATAGGTATATATCTGATAATATGCTGAAGCATAATTAACATGTATTATGGGACCGATTCCAAGATTAAAATCTAGAAACAAATTTTTTGTGAGAGCAAACTCAAATACCTAGGCCAATCGCAGGTAGCAGTGCCATCCGACGATTAATTTGAATAAGCCCTTCGCCCCCAAAGGCAGATATAAATTATCAAAATTATTTTCATACACTTTATACTGTAAAAATAGACCGAGAAATGCATTAAAATAATCCGAAGTCGGCACGACACTTGCGGATGCTTGAAAGCCTAAGCCATTCCTAAAAAATTGACGATAAGCGATTCCCCCAATAGAAGGCCCACCCAGCACAAAACCTATGCCTGGGCCCGACGAATTAGTAGGGACATGAAGGGCACGACTTTCAAAGAAAGGAATTAAAGGCTATCCGCATTGCTCGCAGAAGTTGACTAATGCTCATGACGAATAGATTAATTTTTTAAAAAAATTTTAACACGAGCACTTAATCAAAGAGCCTCAAAAAGAGGCCCTTTGAAGGATCGAGCGAGCACTGAAAGCATATCGAGACATGCTTAAAACGCCCTTGGCAATATATTAATTTGTATCATGACCATATTTTTTATGCCTTTTTTTTAGCAAGCTAATAAATTATTTTAAATATATATTAATTTTCATAATCTTATGATGATTCCTGAAAGCCCTAAGCTTTGAGCTAAGTCTAGAGCGTCTTTAGGCTCATCAATATCTGCCAAGGCCCAAAGTTCAAGAGTAGTAGTTTCTCGCACCCATAGACAGGAGGCCAAACTAGGCTCATGAGAAGCAAACTCTTCTTCTTGGCTGACTTTTTTCTTGGTCGTCTTTCGAGCATACAGCGGCATAAAATCTTTGGTACCGCTTGCCACAATCAGAGTTTTCAGTCCCAAAGATTGAAGATTTTTGCTGACTTCGATGCCATCGGTGGCATCCATACCGCCGGGTATAAGCTCTTCAATGGTGAGCGCGACCCAAAGTTCATCGATGATTTTTTGGCTGTCAGTAAAAATATCGAGCAGCAATGTCATTCGTTCTTTCATAGACCAATCGCTAAAACGAGGGGACAGCATGCGAGCTAAAAGACCGTCATTATCAGCCGCTATCACTACTTTTTTATAGCCATGTGCCTTAAGTTTTTTTAGTACAGAAATATGTCGCTCTTTTACCTGAGCAAAAAAACTTGCTTGCCACAAAGAGCTAGAAAGGCCAGCGCCTTCAAAAAAGAGCATAGGAATTACTTGTCCCATCGTCGACATTTTCAGAAAATTTTCATCTTCATTTTTATCGATATTTATCCGGACAAAAACTTCGCCATCGCTGTCTTGATTATTTGCGAGGGCGGCCATGGATTTTTCAAGTGCAAGCTTCATACTATACTCATTAAATAGAGGGGAAAAATATGCCGAGGCACGCTGTTGATACAGGTTTGGACCTCCTTGTTAAAGAGGGTTTTTCGCGCTTTTCGGGCCAACGAGTGGCCATTTTAGCCAACCAAGCCAGCGTGGATAAAAATATTGAGCACATTGTGCCCCTGGCCCTAAAACATGGTGTCAAGGTCGTAAAACTTTTTGCGCCGGAGCATGGTTTTAATGGCGTTTTGCAAGACATGGAACATGTAGGCGAAGGCTTTGATCACCGCTTAGGGCTTCCAATTATCAGTCTTTATGGGGATCACAAAGAGAGTTTAAGTTTACAAGCAAAGCATCTTGATGGTGTAGATATTTTACTGTGTGATTTGCAAGATATTGGCGCTCGTTATTATACTTTTCATTGCACTATCGCCTGGGCTATGGCCGCGTGCAAAGCCACCAATACGCGCCTTGTCGTTGTTGACCGCCCAAATCCCATTAACGCCAATGATATTGAGGGCAATCTAGTAGAACGCACTCATTTTTCTTTTGTAGGCGCCTATCCTCTGCCTAATCGGCATGGCTTTACGATGGGTGAACTTGTGCATTATGTGCGCGATGTTCTCGACGTTAATTTCGAGCTGGAAGTTGTCTGGATGAAGAATTACCGTCGAGAATTATTTTTCGATGAAATCGAACTTCCCTTCGTGTTCCCCTCGCCAAATATGCCCACGCTCGATGCAGCTATTGTTTACCCGGGCATGTGCCTCATCGAGGGCACCAATCTCTCGGAAGCACGCGGCACCTGCACACCTTTTTCTCTCGTGGGTGCACCTTATCTCGATGCTGAAGAGTTTAAAAAACGTATCGATGCTTTCGATATGCCGGGCGTGAAAACCCGTGCGACCTCGTTTAAACCTAAGTTTCAAAAACACGCCGACAAAAATTGCCACGGCGTATTTATTCACGTCGTAGATAGAAAATCCTTCAAACCACTGCGCTTTGCGCTCGCGGTGATTAAAGCCGCCATGAGCTTTGATGGTTTTGATTGGCGACGAGAAGCTTATGAATTTGAAAACGATCGATTAGCCATTGATTTGTTGTTAGGCACGGAATCAATTCGCTTAGCCTTAGAGGCAAATAAAAATCTTTTTGAAATTTTTGCCGTTTTTGACAGTGCAGAAAAAGATTTTAATCAAAAACGATTGCCATATCTGCAATATCCGGCTTCCTCACCATTAATTTGAGAATGAGGGAAAACCTTAAATGCTCTTGCTTTTGAGGCGAACCGATG
>JBPOIV010000065.1:0-2404 GCA_052034245.1 Myxococcota bacterium | reverse complement strand
ACAGCCCCTTATCGAATTATTATGAAAAACTACTCGAATTCCCGATTAGTATCCATGTCGGTAATTTCAATTTGTATCAGCACTTACTTGAGTGGGTGAATGACGGCCTCATGGTCATATTCTTTCTCATGGTTGGCCTTGAAATTAAGCGCGAGATGTTTGAAGGAGAGCTAAATTCTCCTTCTAAAATTATTTTACCGGGCGCAGCAGCCCTAGGGGGAATGCTTGTTCCCGCCCTAATTTTCACCCTGTTAAACTTTGGCAATGATTATGCCATGCGTGGCTGGGCCATTCCTACTGCCACGGACATCGCTTTTTCCTTGGGCATTTTATCCTTGCTCGGGACACGCGTTCCGGTGTCTTTAAAAATCTTTTTGACGGCATTAGCAATATTTGATGATCTTGGTGCTATCATTGTCATCGCCATTTTTTATAGCAGCGACCTGTCCTTCTTTTCTTTGGGCCTAGCTTTCGCCTTTGTGGCGGTTCTTTTCGCTATGAATCGATTGGGAGTAAAAGCGCAGGCGCCCTATTTCTTGGTAGGACTTGTGTTGTGGCTATGCGTTTTAGAATCAGGGGTGCATGCGACTTTGGCTGGCGTGGCTTTGGCTTTTGCTCTACCTTTGCGAGATCGTTCACGACCAAGTCAAACACGCGCTTACAATGGGCTGGTTGAAAAATTACATCCGTGGATCGCCTATTTTGTTTTGCCGCTCTTTGCTCTCGCGAACGCCGGTGTTTCTTTTGAAGATGTGCCTCCAGGCCTCGGAAATATTTTCAGCCCGGTCATGCTCGGCATTGCCGCGGGCCTCTTGGTGGGTAAACTCATTGGCGTCTTTGGTACGACCTTCTTAGCAGTTAAACTTGGTTTAGCCAAAATGCCGACGAATGCGACCTGGCCGCAAGTTTTGGGTATCGCTCTTGTATGTGGCGTTGGTTTTACCATGAGTTTTTTCGTCGGCACCCTTGCCTATGCGAGCGATACCGCAGAGCCTTATGCCGCCTGGGTACGATTAGGCGTGATTTTCGGCTCTTTTGTTGCTGGCTCATTAGGCTATGTGGTCTTACGTTTGACGACGAAAAAAGTTTCTTAATTATTCAAAAATATCTCCTCATAGCTAAGTCCATTGTTTATTGTACAATGGACTGGCTACTTTGGAGTAATGCATGGATTTCATCTCATTCGATCCCACAAAATCGGTTTTGTATCTCACGAAAGACTTAAGCCTCATCACCAAACAGCTTTATTGCGGGCTTAGACTTCGTATGAAAGATCTAGATCCTCGCGACTTGCTCGATGATATCAATACCGACGTCATGACCCCAGCGTGGGTTTGTTTCCATCACGACCCCACAGAAATAGCCAAGCTTGCCTACGCCGGGCTCATCCATCACAACGAACGTGTGTTTAAAGATCGAGCTTTGATGGATGGTAATTTTCAGGCCATTGTGAGCGGAGAACGAAAAGGTACGGGCTCTTCTCGCGAAACCGCGGCGCAATGCGAAAAATATAGCGGCATACATCTCATCTTCGCGGCTTCTTTCGCGCCCATTCATCAAAGAAACAATATTAATCTGGGCCAGCTTATGGGCGGCTACGATCTTTTAAAACGCCTTGAAGAGGGTGAAAAGATTAATATTGAGGAATTTTTAGCGCCCTACGATAACTTTTCTCGCCAAGTCCTTCGCGCCGGCGGTCTTTTTAATTTCTTGGAAAAGTTTAAGGCCCAAAATAGCACCCAAAGAGAAAGCAAAGTTCCGATGACCATGGCTCAAAAAATTATGGCGCCAAAGCTTGTGGAAGAAGCTCAAATGTCCTTGGTCGAAGGCAAAAGCGTCATTGCCCGCGTCGATGGTGGCTATTCCCATGAGTTTACTTCGGCACAAGTACATCAGTTTTTAATCAAACAATATGGCCCTGATTATCATATAAAAAATAATGAAAACTTTGGCGCCTTTGAAGATCATTTGATTTACACCGACGAAGTAGAAAAATATGCACCTTTTCGGCCCTTAATAAAGGAACTAAGAAAGCAACAAAAAGAATTTATTGCCCACAATAAAATTCGTGATTATTCAGCTATAGACGGTATTTCTCCCGGCATTTGTCATGAAGTGGCTCGCGAAGAATTTATTAAGCCTGGTGATTTTATCCAAGCGACCGATAGCCACACCTGTATGGGAGGAGCATTAAACTCATATAGTTTTGGTATCGGAGCGACTGAATATGCAGCATTGCTCGCCACAGGCCTTGCGGTGGTCGAAGTTCCGGCCTCCATCCGTTTTGATTTGGTGGGCGAGCTGCGCCCAAACTGCACTGCCAAAGATATCATGCTCTATATTTTGCTTCATTTTAGCAAAAAAGGTCTGACGCTCAACAAGGTGATGGAGTTTGGTGGTGAGG
>JBPOIV010000118.1:0-8550 GCA_052034245.1 Myxococcota bacterium | reverse complement strand
CGTGTGTGAAGTTTTGAAAAACAATAAAAACAAAATAGTGGTACATAAAATTTTCTTCATTGAGGCCCCATCGCAGTGAATCTAGGATTTTAAGGGCCTAACAGTAGTTATTTAAGTGCTATTCCATATCATGAAAATACTTGCCGTTGAAGATAAATATAGCGTGCATAAATGCCTGCCTTTTCAAGGAGATGTTGATGATTTCCTTCCTCGACAATTTCTCCTTGCTCAAAAACTAAAATCCTATCGGCCTCGGCAATGGTGGATAACCGATGGGCAATAATGAGGGCTGTGCGATTTTTCAAAAGTTCTTTGGTGGCATATTGCAGGCGTTGTTCGGTCATTTTATCGACGCTGGCGGTTGCTTCATCGAGCACAATGACGGGAGGATTGGCGATTAAGGCGCGAGCAAAAGCCAATAATTGCCTTTCGCCCAAAGAAAAATTTTGCCCCTTAGCTTCTACCGGCGCCAAAAGGCCCCCTCGCAGGCGAATAGCCTCTTCCATTTGCACTACCTTAAGTGCATGCCAAATTTGCTCGTCGCTAGCTTTATCATTGCCAAAAGTTAGATTTTCTAAAACATTACCCTGAAAAAGGAATACTTCCTGCGGCACCACGGAAATCAAGGTCCGCAATTGGCCAAGGCTCAGCTCATGAATATTCTTGGCATCAACGAGAATTTCGCCCGCACTAGGCTCATAAAAGCGATGAAGTAATTTTATGACAGTCGATTTGCCAGCTCCGGTATGACCCACGAGCGCAATATGCTCGCCCTTTTTGAGCGTAAATGAAATGTCTTTTAAAACCTTGTCGCCATTTTGATAGGAAAAAGAAACGTGATTAAAATTAATGGCGTGGTTAAAACTCGCTCCACTCCCTGCCTTGGTATGATCTTCTTCAGGCCAATCGAGTAATTGATAAATGCGGTCCAAAGAAACCAGGGCGCTTTGAAAAATCGTATAGCGGTTTGAAAGTTCGCGAATGGGCTGAAAAAATCTCGAAAGTGCTTCCAAAAAAGCCACCACGATGCCCAAAGAAAGCGCTTCTTCCTGCTGAATAGTAAATGCGCCCCATAAGACGATGGCGCTTGCACAATAGCTAAGCGCATCGACAAAAGAATAAGCCGAGGCTTCAAGAAAAATTGCTTGCCGATTTACCGAGAGATAATGCTGATTAAACTCATCAAAATCCTTTTTGGTGCTGGCCATGCGGCCGGCAATTTGTATGGTCGACATTCCTGATAAATATTCTTGTAAAAAACCATTTAGATTCGATAAGACTGCACGTATACGAATAAAAGCACTCTTGGTCCAAATGCGAAAAAAGTGAATACCAATCACAAGAACCGGCAAAATCAGCAGTGAGTAAAAACTAAGCTTAAGATCGACAAAGAAAAGCATAAGGAAGGTGCCAAAGAGAAAGAGTAAATCACCCACGATCTGAATGGCACCAAGAGAAAATAATTCAGCAACTGATTCGGCATCGTTTGTAAGACGCGTAAGAATTTTTCCTAAAGGCGTTGTATCAAGAAACCCTAAAGGCAATCGCTGGACCTTATCGAAAGCTTTTTGCCTTAGACGCTCGACAAATTTTTGGCCCACCAATTGCAAGCACAGACCTTGGCTAAGCTCTACTATGGCTAAAAGAGCAACAACCAGCAAAAAAAGCGCCGAAAAACTTGCAACACTTGTACTCGCATTTTCCCCCATGGCATGGGACACCGCATAACCAATGACCAAGGGCTGCACAATGCTAAAAAAAGTCAGCGGTAAATAAAGAATGATTCCTATTAAAAGCAGCCAGCGTTCCGGCGATAAGTCGGCCAGCATTTTTTGTAAAAGATGGCGATCACTCATAGCTGCCCCATAATTGGCGATATAAATGGCTACTTTCCATCAGTTGTGCATGACGCCCCATGGCGGCCATTGCACCTTTCTCCAAGACGATTATCTGCGTCGCATTTTTAATGGCACTCAAACGATGCGTAGCAATAATAATGATGGCGTCTTTTAGCGAAGCGAGCTCCTGCATAATATGCGCCTCTGTCTCGCTATCTACTGCTGAAAGTGCATCATCTAAAATAAGCAACGACTTTTTAGCAAGCAGCGCGCGAGCCAAGGCTATTCTTTGGCGCTGCCCGCCCGACAAGGTAATGCCCCGCTCGCCCACCATGGTTTCTAAACCTGCAGGAAAATTTTTTATATCTTTATCAAGCTGCACAATGCGCAAGACCTGCTCAATCTCTGCGTCTGATGCATTCGGAGCTAATAAGCAGATATTTTCTTAGATACTTTTAAGAAACAAAAATGGCTCTTGATTTACTACTGCCATTTGTTCATATAATGAGGCAAGCTTAATAGTGATAATATCATGGCCATTAATAAATATAGTTCCAGGCAATACCGGAATACGTCGATAAAGTGTTTTTAATAGTGTACTTTTATAGGAACCGCTAGGGCCCACAACACCAAGCATTTCGCCCTTTTTAAGAGAAAAACTCAGCATTGATTTTAACTTTAAATCAACAACATCAAGCGCACTTATGGAGGATAATTCCAAGGCACCATCGATGATGGTGCTTTGCGCCATAAGAAGCGCGTTTAGGCGTGAAAGACTTGCCTTTCCCCGAGTAAGAATAGAAATAACAAAGCCCACTGACATTGCCGGCCAAGTAAGCTGCAAAATGCGCGCATTGATTTCGACAAAATCACCTACACTGATGGTATTTGCGAGCACGGCTTTACCGCCTACCCATAGGACGAGTGCAAGAGCAAGACCAATCACAAGACGCATGGTGGGAAACATCAGCACGCGCAAACGAGCAAGTTTTATACTGGCGACAAAAGTGGTTTTATTGGTGCTAGAAAAACGCTTACCCTCATTTTCCTGCTGGTGAAAAAGGCGCACCACCTGCGCACCACCAAGATTTTCTTGCACATGGTTGACCATCATGGCCAATTTTTCTTGATAGTTTTTTGTGGCCTCAAACATTCGCTTACTTAAACCGCGCGTTGCCACCATGACGAGAGGAAAAGGCAGTAAAGCACAACATGCCAAGAGGGTGTCTATTCTTAATAAAAATGGAATACTCAGTAAAAATATCACGATGATATTTATAATTTGCAAGACAGCAAAGCCTGTCATCATACGCACATTACTAATATCATTAGTCAGATGGCTCATGATGTCGCCAACTTGATGGCGACGATAAAATTTATCGTCTAAGGCACTAACATGCTCGAGTACTTGGGCCCGTAAATCTCTTTCAATGAAACGTCCGACATCGAATAATTGAACTCGACTTAATGTACGAATAATGGCACCGACAATAGCCAAGATAAAAATAACAATAAGAATTTCTGACAAATGCTCAACAGTAAAAGTAAAAGCGCCAAAAGAAAGTTTTTCGGTCTTTTTTCCCTCGATAAATGCCACCCCTTTATTTACCAAATAAGGAAGCAAAACCGCGATCATATTCGTGATAATTATTAATAAAGCACCGAAGCTCATCTTCGCGTTATAGGGGCGTAGAAGCGAAAAAAAGTTTAGGCTTCGCTTAAAAAGACTAATGCCAAAGGCAGTTTTGTTATCGGCACTACTACTGAGCATATTCTTCCTAGCTGGTTATCTCACTATATATCAATGGGCCCCCCTATTGGTCGATTTAATTCCAAAGAATACCGAAACACAAAAGAAAGAGCGTGGGGGATTGAACATTTGATATTCTAAAATAATTAATTAAGTCTTTGAAGTATATACATAATAAGAATTGATGATAATCATACTTACTAATTAAACAGTGTCAAGAAAGAGGCAAATCTTTTAGCACCGGTATTGACCAATCCTTACCAATCAAAAAGTATTTAGTCGTCCACCAACGCATTTTTGCAATAAAGCACAAGTTTGATTAATTATGACTGATTTATCTTTCTCAAGTGATTTATCTCGTGAACAGCTCTCAGCGATGATTGAGCACACCATCCTATCTAAAGATATAAATGAAGAGAGACTTCTTGCTCATCTCGATGAAGCAAAAGAGCTGTCGGCCTTTGGCGTATGTATTCCTTTGGCCTGGGTACCATTGGCGAAAAAGCATCTTAAAACGACGCCAATCAAAGTCGTTACGGTAATTGATTTCCCCCTCGGCCAAAAAAGTGCACACGAGAAAGCTGAAGAAGCAAAAGTGGCAGAAAGCCTAGGCGCAGATGAAATTGATATGGTGCTTGATTATCGGGCTCTTATAGAAAAGGATTATGAAAAAGCCTTGAGCGATTTAGAAGCGGTGGTGAAAGCCGTTAATGTGCCTGTTAAGGTTATTGTCGAAACAAGCGCTTTGGACCGTGCTCAGCTCGCGGCTGCCATTAGTTTGGTGGCACTTTCAAAAGCGGCATTTATAAAAACATCAACCGGCTTTCATAAAGGCGGCGCGAAAGTAGAAGACATAGCCCTTATGAGGGCTATGCTGCCTTGCTCCGTCGGCATTAAAGCATCAGGTGGTATCAAGGATTATGAAAGTGCTCTTGCTATGGTGAAGGCGGGCGCGACGAGAATAGGTACATCGAAGTCAAAAGACATTTTATCTTTTTAAGCTAATGGGGAAATCATGCAGGTAGTCGAACTGATCCAAAAGAAGCGCGACCGACGTTCTTTATCGAAAAAAGAAATTAATTTCCTTATCGATAGCTATGTTAAAGGCGATATTC
Organism: Myxococcota bacterium; assembly: GCA_052034245.1. Lineage (GTDB taxonomy): Bacteria > Myxococcota > UBA727 > UBA727 > JABDBI01. The sequence continues at coordinate 3,847 of JBPOIV010000118.1, read as the reverse complement.
CCAACTATCAAATGTCGGCTTTTTTGATGGCCACCTGCATTAACGGCATGGAAGAAGAGGAAATTTCCTGGCTTACCGATGCCATGCTTTATTCTGGTGAAGTTATTGCCCATCAAAATAATGGTATGCCTCTCATTGATAAGCATTCTACCGGCGGTATCGGCGACAAAATCAGCATGCCCCTGGCTCCTGCTATTGCAGCATGCGGTGTTAAAGTGCCGATGATAGCTGGGCGTGGTCTTGGGCATACAGGCGGGACTTTAGATAAACTTGAGAGCATTCCAGGTTTTCGCTGTGACTTAAGTAGTAAGCAGTACAAAGATCAAGTGGCTGAAATCGGCTGCGTCATCATGGGTCAAACCAAAGAAATCGCTCCCGCGGATAAAATGATTTATGCACTCAGAGACGTTACGGGGACGGTTGAATCCATCCCCTTGATTTGCTCGTCGATAATGTCGAAAAAGTTGGCTGAGGGCATCGATGGCCTCGTGCTCGATGTGAAGTTTGGTTCAGGCGCTTTTATGAAGGATCTTGATACAGCTCGCCAACTTGCAAAGGCCATTGTCGCCATTGGCTCACACATGGGTAAAAAAGTTACGGCCTGCCTCACCAACATGGACCAACCGCTCGGGACTATGATCGGTCATGCTTTGGAAGTTATCGAAACCATCGAAATTCTTAAAGGCCGCGGGCCCGCAGATAGCGTTGAGCTCACTATCGAGCTAGGTGCTGAGATGCTCTTGTTAGCTAAAAAAGCTTCGTCTTTAGAACAAGGTCGGGCCTTGGTAAAAGATTCATTGTGCTCGGGACGTGCCTTTAATAAATTTATAGAAATGGTGAAGGCCCAAGGCGGCGATATAAATTATATTATGGACCCCAGCCTCTTTCGTTCGGCTGAGCAAAAAATTGTTATTGAAGCAAAAAGCGCCGGCAATATTTTTGCTGTCGATAGTCGCTCTATTGGCGTGGCGGTAGGCCTTCTCGGCGGCGGACGCGCTAAATTGAGTGATGAGATTAATCCCAGTGTGGGCCTTGAAATGCATGTGAAGATTGGTGATCGCGTCGCCAAAGGGCAGCCTTTATGCACCATTCATGCTGATCAAAAAGGCGTATTAGAAGCAAGTCTTCGTATTGAAAGTGCCATTACTATTGTGAGCCAATCAGTAAATAAACCAATCTTATGCAAAGAGAGAATTTCTACTAATTAAATCCCTAACCAAGAGTGAGTAATGACAGTAAGAATGTTTTGTCGACAAATAAGTATATTATTTTTGCTTTTAAATATGATGACTTTACCGCTCTTAGCTTATGACCCAGTGCCTGAAGTAGAGGCCGTCCAAAGTTCAGCTACTGCAGAAGTGAAAGATGATGCAGTGGCTGAGAGTGCCCCAATTAGGCTCATGGATGCCAAAAACATTGAGCAAACTATACCTGAGCGCTTGAGTGGGGTCATGGGGACCTTTTTGATTTTGCTGCTCGCTTATTTGCTCTCCAATAATCGCAAAGCTATTTCCTGGCGCTTGGTTATTTTTGGCACGGCGTCGCAGTTCTTTTTGGCGCTCTTGGTATTGAAAACTAATTTTGGTCGATTGATTTTTGATGGCGCCAATAATTTTATTGTTAAGATTCTTAATTTCTCCAATGAAGGCGCGCGTTTTGTCTTTGGTAATCTTGTTGGTCTTAACGTTCCCGTCGGCATTCCCAAAGGCGGCGGCGCTGAGCATATGAGCAGCCTCGTACTCAATGGCTCTTATGCAAACACCGGTGCTTTTTTTGCTTTTTCGATTTTGCCGACGGTGATATTTTTCTCGGCCTTGACTGCCATACTTTATTATTTCGGTATTCTTCAGCTCATCGTGCGCGGTATTGCCCGCTTGATGCAAAATACCTTTAAGTGCTCGGGTGCTGAGAGTTTTTCTGCGGCAGCAAATATTTTTATTGGCCAAACTGAAGCGCCCTTGCTCGTGAAGCCCTTTCTAAAAAGCATGACCCGTTCGGAAATCATGGCGGTGATGACAGGTGGTTTTGCCACGGTCTCAGGCGGCGTGCTCGCTGCTTTCGTTGGTATGTTGGTAGGAGATTTTCCTGATATAGCGGGCCACTTGATTGCAGCAAGCGTGATGAGTGCTCCGGCATCGCTCGTTATTGCAAAGATGATGGTTCCAGAAACACAAATCCCGGTAACGCTCAGTACGACCACTATTAAAGTGGATATCGAGGATGCCAACGTGTTTGATGCCGCATCTCGTGGCACTTCAGATGGGCTTATGCTTGCGCTTAATGTCGGCGCCATGCTCATTGCCTTCGTTGCATTGATTGCTTTTTCTGACTGGATTTTAGGCAGCATTGGCGGCCTCTTTTTTATGCCAGGCCTTTCTTTAAATCAAATTTTTTCCGTGCTCTTTTCGCCCTTTGCCTTTTTACTCGGTGTTCCTTGGGAAGATGCCATGCAGGTGGGTAATCTTTTGGGCATGAAAACCGCGATTAATGAGTTCGTTGCTTACTTGCAACTCTCTGAGCTTTTGCAAAATGGCGCGTTGAAACATGCTAAAAGTGTGGTAATCGCGACTTATGCACTCTGTGGCTTTGCCAATTTCGCAAGTATCGGAATACAAATTGGTGGGCTTTCGGCGCTGGCTCCTTCGCGGCGACAAGATTTTGCTCAGTTAGGCTTGCGCGCCATGATCGCAGGAACACTCGCTTGTTTTCAGACTGCTGCCATCGCAGGAATGTTGCTTTAAGTACCGCAAAGCTTTGAAAATTTTTAGCGAAGCCCCTTGATGAGGCTTCGCCTTCTTTAGGAGTTTATATGTCACATGAGATGAACCATTTTTTCGAAGCTAAAGATTATATAAAAAAGGTGGGATTCACGCCGAATTTTTCCGCCCATACCGCCGTGGTCTTAGGCTCTGGTTTATCTCATTTTGCGAATCTCCTCAAAAAAAATCCTGACACTAAAATCATTCCTTTTGGTGACATTCCCCATTTTGGCGTTTCGACTATCGAAGGCCACTGTGGCGAGCTTATTATCGGAAAGCTGGAGAATGGCTGCCCGATTATCGCCATGAGTGGACGCTTGCATTCTTATGAGGGCTATGAGCCGCACATGGTCACTTTTCCCATTCGCGTGCTTGGTCTTTTAGGCATTAAAAATCTCATTTTGACCAATGCCGCCGGTGCCATCGGCGATAATTTTGAGCCTGGTCAACTTATGGCCATTGCCGACCATATCAATCTCAGTGGCAACTCAGCTCTTCGTGGTAAAAATTATGCTGAATTGGGTCCGCGTTTTGTCGATATGAGTTGCGCCTATGATCCCAAGTTTATTCAGTTTGCAAAAACCGCCGCTGAAAAAGCCGACATCGTTATGCATGAAGGAGTGTATTTGAGCGTTATGGGCCCCTGCTACGAAACACCTGCGGAAATCCGCATGTTTAAAAACATGGGAGCCGATGCGGTAGGCATGAGCACCGTACTTGAAACAATGGTTGCTCGCCACATGGGTATAAAAGTACTAGGCATCTCTTGCTTAACGAATAAAGCTGCAGGTCTGTCGAGCTCTATTATTAGTCACGAAGAAGTAGTAGAAAATAACGCCAAAGTAGCGAACCGCTTCTCCATAGTTTTAGAAAAAGTTATTGAGCAAATATATCAGGCTTAGGAAAACCTTTTGGTGCTGCTCGTCGATAAGATAGAACCGTAAGGTTTTTTTATCTCAGGCAGCTCATGACCTATAAAATTATTCTTGGTCCAAAGACCTATCAATTTCGCACCTTAAAAGAGCTCTTAGCCAAGGCCTCCCCTTCTCGCTCTGCCGATCGCTTAGCGGGCATTGATGCCGCATCAC